>JACQXA010000004.1:1523641-1865688 GCA_016208975.1 Nitrospinota bacterium | reverse complement strand
CGGGGCCGATGGGGCTTCCTCAGGGAGTTCCTTGGGCTCCATGTCAAAGCCTGCGAAAAGGTCTTCTTCCCCGGACCCCTCACCCCCTTCGGAAGCGGAAAGCTCCTCCTCCTTTTCAGCGTGGCCTGCTGGCTTGGAAGGCGCGGCGGGTGGCGGGTTGATTCCGTAAAATTCAGACAAAACGTTTACTATCTGGTCCGATTCGGCGTCTGCCTGTTGGGGTTGTTTTTCCCCTTTTAGCGCCGCCTGAATGGTGATAACCCCGTTTTTGGTACATTCAATGCCCGGCCCTCCGTCGGGGATGGTTTCCATTAGGAACTTTTCGTATAACACCGTAAGGGCGTCCGCAAGACGGGCTACTTTGGGAGAAGCGGACGAACGGATATCCGGCGCGATTTTCTCCAGGGCAAGCATTACATCGGAGATGGTTTTTTTATCGGTCAAATCGGGGTTGAGGGATGTCACCGCGGAGGAAATCTCCAGCAGTGTCTCCAGAAGTTCCCGCATTCCGTTGGATGTCAACGCTTATCATCCTCTGAATTAAAGCCAGAACCATACTCCGCCCGCCCAAGCCGGAACGCCGTGGCGATACAGCGGTGAAGCTTTTTAAGCACGGATGATTTTACCATCATTCCGCATCTAAATCCTTATGTTTGCTGGTGTAGTGGCAATTTTAAATGGAAATAAAATGTTTCGGGATGGATTGGCTTAAAACCCGGGCTCCTTCCGGTGTGGCCAACGCCATATCCTCGATTCTTACCCCTCCTTTGCCGGGGATGTAAATGCCGGGCTCCACCGTGAATACCATGCCGGTTTCCACCGGAATGTCCTCCCGCCAGGAAACCGGGGGACGCTCATGGATTGCAAGCCCCACCCCATGCCCCGTGCCATGGCCGAAGTTCGGGCCGTACCCTGCTTTGGTTATGATATCCCGGGCTACAGCGTCCACCGCTTTTACGCTCACGCCGGGCCGGATGGAATCCAGCGCCGCCTGGTTGGCCTCCAGCGTTATCCGGTAAATCTCCTCCAGCTCCTTGTCCACCTTGCCGAGAGCCATGGTGCGGGTATTGTCCGAATGATAGCCCCAGGCTTTGGCGCCCCAGTCCACCGTTACAAGCTCTCCGGCCGACAGTGTCTTTTCAGAAGCCACACCGTGCGGCATGGCGCCGCGCCAGCCAGAAGCCACGATAAAATCGAACGCGGGCCCCTCGGCGCCCTCCTGTCTTAACAAATGCTCCAGCTCCACGGCGATATCCCGCTCTTTGGCGCCGGGCCTGATGAGCCGGAGGGCATGGGGGAACACCCTGGCCTGCATGTCCACAATGGCCTGCAAAGCCTCCACTTCCGCTTCGTCTTTTATTAGCCTGAGACGCTCCACAAGCCCTTTTGACGGTTTTAACGCCGCATCCTTAAAAGAGCTTTTCATCTCCTCCGCTTTGGACCATGCCAGATGGTCCGCCTCGAAATGGAGAGTGGGCGCTTTCCCTGAAGAAAGTGTTCGGGCCAGGTCGGCGTTAAGGTCCTTGCTTTCAATGATTGGCAGAGGGCTTACCTGCTCCCTGGCCTGGGACATGTACCGGAAATCGGTAAAGAAATAAAATTGCCCATCCATCGCCAGCAAGGTCCCCGCGGTGCCGGAGAAACCTGAGAGGTAGCGCACGTTGGGCAAATGGGTGACCACCAGCGCGGGGACATCCTCTTTCTCCATAAGAGCCAGAAGTTTTTCCCGGCGCGCCTCCAGGTAAGGGGCGAACTTATCCCGGTCTTCTATTATCATTTTCCAAGCCCCTGATACTTACAAGCCCGCCGCGGCGCGCAGGGCTAACACATAACTTTGCGGGCCGAACCCCAGCACCGCCCCTACGGCCACATCCGTCACATAGGAGTGATGGCGAAAAGGCTCCCGTTTGAAGATGTTGGAAAGATGCGTCTCAATAACCGGCAGGCCAGCGGCCAGAAGAGCGTCCCGGATGGCCACCGATGTGTGGGTGTAAGCTCCTGGATTTATTATTATGCAATCGGCCTCGGCGGGGGCTTTCTGGATCATGTCCACAATTTCCCCCTCATGGTTGGATTGCCGGATTACCACAGCAAGCCCGAGCCGCCCGGCCTCTTCCCCGATAAGCTTGTTGAGCCCGTCAAAATCCATGTCTCCGTAAATTGATGGTTCCCTTTTGCCCAGCATGTTCAGGTTTGGGCCGTGAATTATCAGCGCTCTTTTAGCCATTGGTTTTCCCCTTGCCTGTTCCGGCGGTTTTCTTTTTCGATATGCTGGTCAAGATATTCTCCAGTCTAAAAAGGGCCATCTGGTTTCCCGGCCCTTGTTCCAAGGCCGCTTCCACCGGAGCCTGCGGAGGCTGATTATCCAAAACTTCCAGCGGAGGGCCGTCCACTTCCGCGTCCCCTTGTTCCAACGCTTCCAGTTCCGCGAATACTTCGTCCGCGTCTATATCCTCAAACTCATCCGCCAGGACGGAAACCGGAATGGAATCCACCTTTTCTTCAACCGCTTCCGGCTCGACTATTACATCGCCTGGGATATCCGTCTCCGGCTCAATCATGGGCGCCGGTTCCGGCTCCGGAAGCTTGTCCTGCTTGACCGGGGCTTGCGAGGAAGCCACAACAGGCGTCTCTATAAAATAGTCCTCAATAGCCGCCGGACGATCAAGCTTTGCGATGGCCTCGTATTTCCCCGCTAACCGCTGTACCGCAGGAACGTCCGGGTAATAATTCGACAACGCTGAAGATATGCGGGCGGCCTGCTCAAGCCTCCCTTCATCTTCGTAAATGGAGCATAGCAGTTTTACGGCGGCGGAGGAGTCCGGCCATTGTTCCACCACGTCCTCAAGAATGGCTCTCGCCTGCCCATGTTCGCCCGACGCGTACTTGAGACCGGCCAGCATTATCTTCCCCGCCCGGCTGTTGGGCAATGCCGCAAGCCCGGACTCCAGCGTGTCCACAGCCTCCGAGGACCGGCCAGCGTTCACCAGAGCGTCCGCCAGGGGTACATACATATATGAATACGGGTTCTTTTTGTACCGCGAGGCATAAACACCCGCAAGTTTCTCCCAATACTCAAGGCTCCCTTTCCAGCGCCCCGCCCCGGTTTCGGCCATGCTCTCCCCGTGAAATTCCACCTATCCCCTTAATTATTGCCACCCTTCAGCGGACGGTCAACCAAAAGCGGCTTTTTATTCATTATTGGCCGCTGGCCTCTTTTAAACTATCGCCGCCTTGACACCCGGTAATCGCGGTTTTATATCCCACCACGAAGACGAAAACCGCCCGGCTTGACTAACCGGCGATGCGGTTTTATCTGGACAACAGGAAAGTCAACGTTGTTGAAAGGAGGTTATCCGCCATGTTGCTGACCAGAATGAACAGAAGCGAACATCCTTTGGCCGATTTCGACCCATTTGCTTCCCTGTCCCTTTTTAACGAGTTGTGGCCTTCTTCGCTGATCCAGTCCGAAGCTATCTATATGCCCGCCATGGACGTGGCAGAGACAGACAAGGAATACAAGGTACGGCTGGAGGCGCCGGGCATGAGCAAGGAGGACATCAAGGTGGAGTTCGAAAACTCCATCCTCACCATCTCCGGCGAAAAGAAACAGGAGGAAGAGGAGAGGACAGAGAAAACCCACAGGGTTGAACGGCGGTACGGCGCTTTCACCCGGTCGCTCCGGTTCTCCGATGTGGATCAGGAGAAGATCTCCGCCACCTGCAAGGACGGGGTGCTGTCGGTAACTGTGCCGAAAACCGGTAAAGCCCTTCCCAAAAAGATAAGCATCGAATAGACGTAAAGGACGTTGCGCCAGGTTTCTCCCCTTGCCTCGGCGTTAGCTTAAAACAGGCCCGGAAGCCCACCCGGGCCTGTTTTTTATTCCCGTTCCCGTGGATTAAGGCTTTGGTCAAAAGAAGCATTTTTTTTGCGCATACCATGGCTATTTCCTTTACAATGCCTGCTAATCGGGAGTTTTCCGGCTCCATCCAGGGCTTTAGCCTGTTAACAAATATAGAAGGGTAAAGATGAAAAGAGCGTTGGGGTTTATCACGGTTTTGGGCGTTGTGGCCTTATTGTCCGGGTGTAGCGGCTCTGGTTCTTCCGGGTCGGACAGCGCTGGCCCTTCCCTTCCAGTCCCAACAACTGTCACAGTCGCCGAAGGGGACAGCCAGATAACCCTTAATTGGGACACCATGACAGGAGCCACTTCATACAACGTTTACTGGAGCCTGGCTTCAGACGTGACAAAATCCTCCAGCAGGCTGGCGGGGATAGCCGGGAATTCGTATTCCATCACGGGCCTTGCCAATAACACGGTTTACTATTTCGCGGTCACCGCCATGTACCCGGAAGGGGAAAGCGAGGTCTCAGCCATAGTGTCCGCCACGCCCAGGGTTCCGGTTCCGGACGCCCTTTCCCGGTTAAGCCTTTCCTCCATCGCTGGGCAGGTCACGTTGAGTTGGGACTCCGTTGACAGGGCCACGACATACAACATTTACTGGAACAACACCGGCGGGGTGACCGCTTTGGACAACCGCATTTCGTCCCTCACTTCCACCTCCACCACCCACACCGGGTTGACTACGGGCACGCCCTATTTTTACAGGGTCGCCGCTTCCAACGATTCCGGCGAGGGCCCCCTTTCCGCCGAGTTTTCGGTAATCATGCGGGATCCGTCCATCTCGGCCCCGGCGGGCATTTCCATGGAATACGACAACACGGGTCAACTTACCCTGGTGTGGAGCGCGGTGTCCACCGCCCAGTCTTACAACCTTTACTACAACAACTCCGGCAACGTCACCATCCAGGACAGCAGGATAGTTATGAACTCGGCGCTGACATACAGCCTGTCGGGCCTCAACGCCACACTGCCCTATTTCTTCATGGTGACAGCCTTTAACACCGGAGCGGAGAGCGATCCTACCATACAGGTGGGGATAAGCCTCAATCCTTAGCGGATTCGGGCCTGGGGGCCAGCGCGCCCAACAGCGCGGGCCCTTCATGGGCGCCGGTGATGGAGGACATGTCCAACGGCTCCCCCACGGCGGCGTAATGGGCCAGCAGGGCCATTAGCGCCCCTTCAATCCATTGGGCCGGGGCGCCCAGGTCATCGGACGTTCTCACCTTTATGCCCTTCAACAGCGCTGAAATCCTTCCGGCCAGATACCTGTTTTTGGCGCCGCCGCCGCATAATACCAGCATGTCCGTTGGCCTGCCCAGGCGGCCGAGCTTGATTATTTCCCCAGCTATGGACCGGGCCGTCAATTCTGTGATGGTGGCCACCGCGTTACTGTCCCACCGGAGGGGGGCTCCGGCGGTAGCGAAAAAAACATCGCCCCCGAACATCTCCCTTCCCGTGGACTTGGGCGCTTTCCGCCGGAAGTAGGGGAACCGGAGCCATCGCTGTAAAAGCGCTTCGTCCACTTCGCCCCGGGCGGCGATGCGCCCGTTTTTGTCGAACCCTCCGGCGCCCATCCTTCCCACGGCGTAATCCATAAGCATGTTGCCCGGCCCGGTGTCGTACGCTATGAGCTTCTTCACGCTTTTGGCCCCGGCGGGGATATGGGTGATGTTGGCGACGCCGCCGAGGTTCACCACGCTCACGTTCTCCCGGGCCGATCCGAACAGCGGCAGATGGATAACCGGAGCCAGTGGCGCCCCCTGCCCGCCCCGGGCCATGTCCGCGGAGCGGAAATCACTCCACACAGGAAGTTTTGCGCGGGCGGCTATCAGGGCGGAAGAGCTTATCTGAAGCGTTGCGCCCAACTGGGGCATGTGGCGTATTGTCTGCCCATGGGAGCCGATGGCGGCGAGCTTTATGCCAGCGAGCGCCGGATGTTTCATAAGTTTAAGCGCCGCTTTGGCGAACAACTCGCCCAATTCGGCGTTCAAAGCGCAAACTTCCCCGGCGGAACCATCGGGCCCCGCGACTTTGAACAGCCGTTCTTTAAGTTTTTCCGGATAACCGCATGCGGCGTGGGCCAGTAGTTTTATCCGGAGCGGGGCATTCTTCCCTGCGGCAATTTCGCAGGCCACGGCGTCCACCCCATCCATGGAGGTGCCAGACATAAGCCCGATATAATGGGGCATTTATTCAGCCCCTCTTCTTCGAGAGGCCCTTAAACTCTGTCGCCACCCGCGTCATAAGGCCGGGATCCGCCAGCAGGTCATACACCGTCATGGCCATGGCTCCGGCCATGCCCATCATCGCCTTGGCGCCATGGCCGGACATGACCGCCGCAAGGAAATTCCTGGAATGGTTAATATCGTCCCGTCCGCCAATGGCGTATTCGGGGTGGAGAGTTGGAACCACCTGGCTGAGGTTGCCTATGTCCGAGGAACCTATTTCGTCGGTCTCCGAGAACCCGTCCTCGGCGACACCCAATGCGGCCATGTTCTTCCTGAACGCATCCCCCATGGGGTAGCTGGGATAGAACGGATCGTAGGCGAAAGCCCGCTCTTTCACCGATACCGTGCAACCGGCGGCTTTCGCCGCGCCCCTGGCGCACTCCACAACCTTCCGCTTAAGCGCCGCGAAATACTCTTTGTCCAGCGCGCGCACATAGAACCGCATCTCAACCTTCTCGGGTATTATGTTCGGCGCGTCGCCGCCATGGGTGAATATCCCGTGTACCCGGGCCTCGTCTTTAATCTGCTGGCGGAGCGCCGAGACGGCGTTGTAAAAAACCACCCCCGCGTCCAGTGCGTTCACCCCGTCATGCGGAAACGCCGCCGCGTGGGCCGCCTTGCCGCGGAAGGAGAAACCCAGGTCCGCTATGGCGTACATGCGGGCCACCACCCGGGTCTTGTTGCTTGGATGGGTCATGATGGCCGCGTCCACATTTTTAAAAACGCCTTTTTCTATCAGGCGTATCTTCCCTCCGCCACCCTCCTCGGCGGGCGTCCCTATGACCATGAGCTCGCCAGGATGGTCCGGCGCGGCCTGGATTATCCCTGTGGCGGCGGCGCAGGCGGAAGCGGCTATCATGCTGTGTCCGCAGGCGTGGCCCAGCTCCGGCAGGGCGTCATACTCCGCCAGGATGGCTATCCTCGGCCCTGGACCCTTGCCCTTGTGGGTGGCCACAAAAGCCGTTTCCATCCCCCCGGCCGGGGTTGTAACTTTAAAGCCCCTGGCGGCAAGATACCCGCTAACAAGCTTGCAGGCGCGTTTTTCCTCGTAGCAAAGCTCCGGATTGTCGAATATTTCCTTGTTGATGGAGTGCGCGTCCTTCGCCAGGGCCGCCACCGCCGAGGCGATGGCTTTCTTTTTCTCCGGAATTGGATTGGCCATGTTTCAGCCCTTAGATTAAAGGTTTCGAAGTATCCGCAGGTAGCTTAGCTCCTGGGGTATGTCCCGGTCTTCGCAGTAATTGTTCTCCGCCAGTATCTTAAGGTCGTCCAGCGCGCGCCTGTCCCCCTCGAACACCACCGTGTTGAGTGAATGGTCGGCCACGGCGCCTCCGGCCTGAAGCAGGTCCAGCACCGACCGGCAATCGTATTTTTCCCCATTCACCAGCATGAATACGTCGGTGCCGTGCTCCTGCACCACCAGCGAAACGTATGTTGCCGGGCGGGCGTGGAACCCCTGGGGTTTCGGAATGGGCAATTCATATGATATGGGTTTGACGAAGGAGGTAAGTATGCGCTCCGCAACCTTTACCCCTTCCCCCAGGTATTTCCCGGAGAACCGCAGGCCGAAGTTGAGGATGATGTTTAATAACTCCTCGTCGGGAGCGATGGAGGCTATGCGCTCTTTCAACTGGCTCTTGCGGTTGTCGCTCTCGTGCCGCTCGTAAAAATGGGCCAGCCACCTTAAAAAATCGAAAAGGTGCATGGGGATGGCGGTGAGCCCCCGAAGGCGGTTGGCCCGCTCGTCGTGCTTCCATACCTTGCCACCCTTGATGTACGTGTCATACTCGCTCTGGATGCTGTGCAGGCGGGTCTCAAACTCCGCGAACAGGGTTTCGTTCAGCCTGGACGGTATTATCTCGCCCAGGGAGGCGGCTTTCACTTTCCGGTCCAGCCTGCTTTCGCGGAACGCGCGAACCGCTTTCCTGTAAGACTGGGCTATGGAGATGAGTCGTTCGTCCTCCTCCAGGGTGTCTTCCCCGTCGGTAAGGGTGTATGGCAGTTGCGGGGTCACTTTCAGGTCCCACTGCCCGGTGGCCATGGGTTTTGTGAAAATGCTCACACCCTGGGACGCGGCCTCTTCCACCAGCGTCTGGTAAAACCTGTTGAACACCGCCGAGAACCTCTCCAGCGTCTTGTAGGCGCTGTCCTGGAACTCCCGGCTTAACTGGGTGCTTTCTCCGGCCAGGTAGTCTGAATACCTGTCCAGCACGTGATAAAGGTGGAACCCGGCCATGGCGAAGTTCCGCACACAAGCCACCAGCTCCGCGAACCCGAACCAGCGTTTGTTGGAGCGGGCGCCATGATCGTCCAGGAAACCCTCCAGCCGCTCAGCCTCCTGAAGCAGGGTGAAATAATAGAGCTTGTTGACGCTCATGGTCTCATCCTGGTGCACGGAAAGAATCGCCATGAAATTCTGGCATTTCTCCTGCACCAGGGGAAGGAACTCTTCCTCATTGATGATGGGCGTTAGGGATCTGCTTGTTTCCATTCCGCAACTGGGGTTTAAACCACGTGTAATGGCTGGTTTCGCGCTAAGATTGTGGATAATATCCAAAAGCTCGGGTCCAGTCAACCGCGGTTGAACCGGCCCCGGCCATCTGACATAATAAACCGCCGATGAAAAATTTCTTAAACTCCTACGTGGCCCCGCCAGTGGCTTTCCTGCTTATCTGGCTGATAAGCGTCACCCTCCGGCTTTTTGTCGAGGGAGGGGAGCGGGAATCCGCCTTGCTGGGCCAGGGAAAGAACTATTCACTGGTATTCTGGCACGGCAGGCTGTTCTACCTTCCATATTATTACAGGAAAACCGCCGGACGGTTCCGTATTTTAGCCAGCCCCAGCGTGGACGGCGAGATTATAGCCCGGACGCTGAAGCTGTTCGGGTTCGGCGTGGTGCGGGGCTCTTCATTCAAAGGCGCGGCGAAAGCCTTGCTGGCCTTGGCCCGGAGCGCGTCGGACGGATATTGCCCAGTGCTGATAGCCGACGGCTCCCGAGGCCCCATTTACAATCTTCAACCGGGCGCATTGTTGATCTCAAAACTTTCCGGCGCTCCCGCTTTGCCGGTCACGGTCTCTTTCTCAAGTTACTGGACCCTGCCCACATGGGACAAATTGATGATCCCAAAACCTTTCTCCAAGGTGGTGGTGATCTACGGAACACCGGTGACGCTCTCACGGGACTGTGGCGAAGATGCCCTGGAGAAAGCCCGGCTTGACATGGAGGCCGACATGACAGCCATCACCCAACGGGCCGACGGCTATTTTAAAGAACCTAGAACATGACCGCTTACACAATTTACAACATCGGCCTCTTGGCGTCGCTTCCCCTGGCGGCGCCCTATATTGGCTGGAGGCTTCTCACCAGGCCGGAGTACCGGCAGGATTTCTTTCAGCGGTTAGGTTTCAGGACGCCGGTTAGCGGGAAAAGATGCATATGGATCCACGCGGTCTCGGTGGGGGAGACTCTGGCGGCGGAGCCTTTGATACGCCTGCTTTCGGAAAAGGCGCCCCACATACCCATAACCCTTACGGTAAGCACCCCCACGGGGCGGAAAGTGGCGGAGGAAAAGCTGGCCAGCATGGCGCGGATACTATGGTTCCCCTACGATTTTCCCGGTTCGGCCCGGCGCGCAGTTTCCGCCATAAATCCTTCGGCGCTGGTGATGATCGACACGGAAATCTGGCCCAACGTGATCAAAGAGGTGAAAGCCCATGGGGGCAAGGTGGCGCTGGTGAACGGCCGCATTTCAGACCGGTCGTATCCACGGTACAAGAAGGCCCGATGGTTGTTAAAATCTGCCTTGGCCCGGATGGATTTGTTCCTCATGCAAGGCGAAGAGGACGCCAGGCGTTTAAAAGATCTGGGCGCCGGTGACGCAAAGGTTTCCGTGGCCGGTAATTTAAAATTCGACAAGCCCCACCAGCCGTTGGACGGGCGCGGGCGGGATGAGCTGAAAATGTCTTTAGGCCTAAACCGTATGGAGAAGGTTATCTTCCTCGGCAGTATCCACCAGGGGGAGGAGGCCGCAATCCGCGCCGCTTTTTCTGCGGCGGAACGGGCGGGAGGCGCACGGGTTGTCATCGCCCCCAGGCGGGTGGACGATTTGGGATGGATTGAGCGCTCCATTCCGGCGGAATACAGGTTGGCCCGCCGGTCACAGGGGAAGCCTGCTGAATCCCCAGGGGTGATAAATGTGCCGGTGATAGACACGTTCGGCGAACTCTCCCGCCTGTACGCCGTTGCCGATGTGGCGTTCGTGGGCGGGAGCTTTATCTCCCGCGGCGGGCAAAACCCGCTGGAGCCCGCCGCCCATGGCGTACCTGTGGTGTTCGGCCCGAATATGGGCAATTTCAGGGACGCCGCCGCTATCCTTCTAAACTCCGGTGGCGCCCATGTGGCGGCCACGGAAGATGAAATCATCGCAAAATTTGTGAACCTTTTAGCCGATGAGGCGGCCAGAGCCGAAGCCGGACGGAACGCCCAAAAGGCGGTAGAAGCCAACCGGGGCGCGGTGGGAAAAGCGGTTGACGCCATTTTGGAGCTTGTAAAATGACCCAACCTTCATTGACATTGGGCCAGGCCGCGCGGCTTGTCTCACTGGCTGGATTTCCCGAAAGCCAGCTTGAGATAATCCCCCTGGCCGGGGACGCTTCCACCAGAAGATACTACCGGGTCGTCCATCCCAACGGTTCGGTGGTGATAATGCAGACGCCGGAAAAAGGGCAGACGGCGCATTTTATGGCCATGACTTCCCTTATGAACGAACTGGCGGTGGACACTCCAAAAATCCTCGGCGGCGATGGGCCGTTCCTTGTACTGGAAGACCTTGGGGACAACCTTCTTCAAAACCATATTTCCGCAATGGCGGAAGATGAACTGGAAGCTGAGTACAGCCGCATCCTGCATGACCTTGTGAGGTTCCAGCTTAACGCCAACCGCCTGGACAATAAAAACCTGCCGCCTTACATACTTGCCTTCGATGTGGAGAAACTTACCTGGGAGGTGGAGTTCGCCAACACCCATTTTGTTGGCGGGCATCTGGGGTTTGAGATGTCCGTTTCCATGCGTAATGATTTCATGGCCGAATGGAAGATGGTTATAGAAGACCTGGCCGGGCGGATGGAAACCCTTGCCCACCGGGACCTGCATTGCCGGAACATAATGGCCGTGGAAAAACGCCGGGTGTGGATAGATTACCAGGACGCCCGCATGGGCCGGATGCTGTACGACCTGGCTTCGCTTCTGTACGACCCATACGCCGGGCTGTCGCCTAATCTTGTTAACAGGCTTGGGGATATTTATTACGACGCTCTTAAAACCTCCGGGGCGGCTCTGTGGCCCAAAGACAGATTTATGGAACTTCTGGAGTTTTCAACGCTTCAAAGGATTTACAAAGCGCTGGGCACTTATGGTTATCAAACATCAGTCCGGGGCGTGTCAACTTATGTTCCATACATAGCGCCCTCCATGAAAACGCTTCTGGAAGTTTCGCGGGGGAGTTTAAGGGCCGGAAAGATTGCGGGAATGCTCAAGGAAATTTTTTCCGCCGCCAAAGAGTCGCGCGGCGCTGTTTAGCCGGTCACTTTTTATTCAGCGGGCCAAGTTTCACCACCAGGTTGTCTGTCAGCCTTTTGCCACCGATGAACACCGCCGCGTATATCATGGCCGAAGGCCCCGAAACCTCTTCCCTCAACGTTTCCGCATCCACCACCGCGGTGAAATCCACCCTGGCCTTCGGCTCTTTTTCTATTAGCTTCTCAAGCTCCATCCCCAAAGCGCGGTAATCGGCATAACCGGATTTCAGTTTTTTCCCAATAGCCTTTATGGCGTCTGGTATCACCACAGCCGCTTTGCGCTCCTCTGGTGTCAGCAGGCTGTTGCGGGAGGATAAAGCGAGCCCGTCTTTGGCCCTGCGGGTGGCCACGGCCCTTATCTCCACGGGGATGTTCAGGTCCTTGACGAACCTTTTTATTATGGCCAGCTGATGCGCGTCCTTCTTGCCGAAATACGCCGTGTCGGGCTGGACGATATTCAACAATTTCACCACCACCGTGACCACGCCACGATAGTGCCAGCGGATAGCGCCCCCTTCAAGCCTGCCGGTGAGGTCCATCACCTCCGCCCGGGTGTCAAACCCTTCTGGATACATTTCCTCCACGCCGGGGGAAAATAGATAGTCAACCCCGTTCTTGTCGCAAATGGCCGCATCGCGGGCTTCGTCCCGGGGATACCGGCCGAAAGCTTTTTTCCGGAACTGGAGCGGATTTACAAACCGGGAGACCACCACCACGTCGTTATCGCGCATGGCGGCGGCAATCAGCGCCTCATGCCCCTCGTGCAGGAAGCCAAGCGTTGGCACGAAACCTATCCTTCCGCCTTTGGCCCGCTCGGCCCGGACGGCATCCCTCATTTTGGAGATGTGGTGGAATGTCTTCATTGCGGTGTTTGACTCAGGCCGTTTCCACCCGGTCGCCACCGGCCTTTTTAGCGCGGTACATGGCCGCGTCGGCCCGCTCCAGAAAAGAGTCCATATCCTCGCCGGGATTGAAGATGGCCACACCAAGGCTTATGGTCCTGTAATCCTCCCGGCCACCGGCCCCAACCTTGAACCTTTTTTGTGAGAATCCCTGACGTATCCTGTCGGCCACGATGACCGCCTGCCTGGTCCCGGCCCCCGGCAGGATAACGGTAAACTCCTCGCCTCCGTAACGGAACCCCATGTCCACATGGGAGCGGATGGAGCCGCGTATTATCCCGCCAAGTGCGGCCAGCAACTGGTCCCCCTCCACGTGGCCGTATGTATCGTTAAAGCTTTTGAACTTGTCGATATCGGCGAACAGCAGAGAAAGCGGGGCTCCCACCCTTTGGGCGCGGGTCATCTCGTCGGCCAGCCTGTCGATGAAATGCCGTTTGTTGTAAAGCTGTGTAAGGTTGTCTGTAATGGTAAGCTCCCTCAGGCGCTCCTCCATGTCCTTAAGATAGGTGATGTCCTCTATCACCTCCACAATGGAGCGTTTTCCATCCATGTCTGTAATGGGCGAGTGGGTGAGCAGATAACTCCTGCCGTTGGGGCCTTTCACCTCCATGTTCACCACCCCCTCCATTTTGCCGGTTTCGCAACCGGCGCAAGGCTCTTTAAAGGTGGATACCACGCTGTAACAAGGCGCGCCGTAAGCGGCTTCGCCGAAGGTGTCCCGCATGACGCGGTTCATGAAGGTGATGCGGTGGCTTGAATCCACGATGCAAACCGAGGCCCCCATCCCGTTCATAATGGCGTTCAGCTTGTTGCGCTCGACTTTTAATAGCTCTTCGGCTTCTTTCCTGTCGGTGATGTCCACCACCACGAACACCAGGCCCACCACCGCCCATGCCGAATCCAGCAGTGGGGATATGGAGAGGCTGAAATACTTCCTGGCCCCGCCGATGGTTAATTCGTATTCCCGTTTGTAAAGCCCGTCGGTGGCCTCGCTCCCCCGGCCCGCTATCCCGCGGCAAACCTCCCGCATCATCTCCCGGTCTCCCTCTGGCAGTAAAGAGATGATGTCCCTGCCTGTCAGATCATCCCGCCTCAGGGATACGCCCAGTTTCTCCGCCTGCTTGTCCCACTCGGCGTTCACAGAATCCACAAGGAAATCCAGCCCGGTGGTGAGGATTATGCGCTGGGTGGAGTCTATCACCGCGTGATAGTAGTCCCGCATTTTCCTGATCTCGTCAGTTTTACGCTCCACCTCGGCGCCAAGCTCCACGTTCCAGTTCTCTATCCTGCGGAAAGAACGCTCCATCTGCCCGGCCATGTGGTTGAAGTTTTCGGCCAGCTTGCCTATCTCGTCTTTCTGGCGGATGTCCACCCGTTCCTCCAGCTTTCCGAGGGTCACCTCCCTCATGGCCGAAAGCACCTTTTCCAATGGCCGCGCCACCCTGAAGTTGATATAGGCGGCTATCATGAAGATCAGCAGGGCCATAAGCGCCAGGATCTTGAACGACTCCTCTTTAAGGTTGGCCAGGCTTGCTTTCATCCCGGCGTTGGAGACGCTTACAACTATGAGCCCCAGCGTGGCCCCGTCCGGAACCGGCCGGCCGGAACCGTCCGCCATGGCATGGCATGATCCGCAACCCTTTTCGGACTTCACCGGGTTTACCTGATGGAAATATTCCGCCGACTCCCAGGTTCGCCGCGCTCCGTCTTTCAGCGACGCCTCCTCCTCGGGACTCATGGGGCTCCCATCTGGATGGATGCCGTATTGTCTGTTTATCGAATCGCCGCGCACCATCCGGGCGCGGGCGCCCTGCAACCCGGTGTTTACGTTGTCCACGTATTCCCCGATAATGGCTCCGCCCTGGGGTGTGTTGAGGATGAAGGTATTGAAACTGGCCACAAGGCTTTGCGCCAAACGAGCCGCGTCTTTCCTGCTGGCGCTCACAAGCTCGTCCCGGAGCGCGTCATAATAGGCGTAAATGGATAGCGCCATGACGGCGAAGAATACCAGGCCTATGCCAACAATCTTCGCGGATAACCGTTCATGCCAAAGCAACATCTCGTTAATACGCTTATGGTCGTTTATTCGTGGGTTTTCAAACATTTGCAATTATAACCCGCAAAACGGGGAGTGAAACAGATTATGCGCGCTTTCCACCATGATGGCCGTAAAACGCCGGTAGTGTCTCAGTTTGAAAATACAGGGGAGATTCTTCACTTACGCTCAGAATGACAATATAAAAGCCGTTGATAACATTGTCATCCTGAGCGAAGCGCAAGCGAAGTGAAGGATCTGTCTGTTATTTGAGATTCAAACTGAGACACCACCAAAACGCCGGTACTCTTGGGCCGGGGCGGGCCATGTGGCACAATAGAAAGATGTCCGGAAAAGAAGAAATAAAAATCGCCCGCACGGCGGGTTTTTGCTGGGGTGTCAAGAGGGCCATGGATATCGCCATGGACACCGCCAATAATGCCGATGGGCCCGTGTACACCCACGGCCCGCTTATCCATAACCCCCAGGTGATAGAGACCCTGGAGGGTAAGGACATCTTCGCGCTGGAAGACGCCACCACGCTGGATCACGGCACGGTAATCATCCGCACCCACGGCGTTACCCCCCAGGTGCGCCGGAGACTGAAAGAAAAAGGACTGACCATTAACGACGCCACCTGCCCGCTGGTGGCAAAGGTGCAAGGCATAATCAAAAAGCACGCGGCTAAAGGTTTCTCCACCATTATCATCGGCGACCTGGGCCATGCGGAGGTTGTGGGGCTGTTGGGATTCGCCGATGGGAAGGGGCACGTCGTCGCAAGGGTGGAGGAAGTTGCCGGTTTGCCTCAAATGGACAGCGTATGCGTGGTGGCGCAAACCACCTGCGATATAACCAAATATAAAGCCATTGTGGAGGCCATACAGGCACGGTTCCCCAACGCCGACATCACTAACACCATCTGCGACGCTACAGATGAGCGGCAGAACGAGGTTTTAAGGCTTGCCGGGGAGGTGGACCTTTTAATTGTGGTAGGCGGAAAAAGCTCCGCCAACACCGCAAGGCTTGCGGCCATTGCCCGGGAAACGGGCGTGGGCGTATCACTGGTGGAAACCGAAACGGAGCTGGATCCGGCCGAAATCCTTAAATACCAAAGGATAGGCATCACCGCAGGAGCCTCCACGCCGACCTGGATGATAGAACGGGTCCGCGACCGAGTGGCCGGAATCCGCGAAGGCAGGAAAGGGCCGGCGCGGGGGCTGTTGGCCCGGCTGGCGGAGGCGTGGGTGGTAAGCAACCTGCACCTTGGCGCGGGCGCGGGCCTTTTAACGCTGGCCAACGCCATGCTGGCAGGTTACGAGCCCGGATGGCGCCCGGCGGCGGTGGCGGCCATGTATATATTCTCCATGCACGTGTTAAACCAGTTGAACGACTTGCAGACCTTCAAGCACAATGAGCCGGAAAAAACCCGGTTCTATCAACGCTGGGGCCGGTTGATGGGTGTTCTGGCGGGCCTTTCGGCGGTGATGGGGCTGGCTTTGGCGGCGTACTTGGATGCAAGCGCGGCGCTAATATACACCATGGCGACCTTCATGGGACTTGCGTACACCGTAAAATGGTTCCCGAAAACCAGAATCATCCGCATCCACAGGCTTAAGGATATACCAGCCTCAAAGGACATTTTCGCGGGATTGGGCTGGGCCGCTGTGACTGTGGCCATGCCCGCCATGTCGGCGCCGGGGGATGTAAGTTTTCCGGCCGCCGCAGTGGCCTTCGTGTTCGCTTTTACCATGGTTTACATCCGGTCCGTATTGTCAGACATCAGGGACATTCGGGGCGACAGAGTAGTTGGAAGAGAAACAATCCCCATACTCATAGGTATCACTGGCTCAAAAACATTCCTGGCGATGGTAACCACGGGGCTTGCATGCATGTTGGTTTCGGCGGCATACTCGGGGCTGGTGGGCCCATTTGCCTACGCGCTATTGCTATCCATAGGCTACACTGCCATGTACTTGTGGCTATACCACCGCCGGACTATAGACCGCGGGCTGGCTTTTGACCTGGTGGTGGATGGCGTATTTCATTTCACCGGATTGCTGGCCATCACGTGGCTTTTGATATCCTGATCGTTAACATGAAGTTTTGAAAGGGGTTTTGGTGGATTTAAAGGTCATATCATCCGTATTCATTACGATTTTCCTGGCGGAACTGGGAGACAAAACCCAGCTGGCCACGCTGGCGTTCTCATCGGGCGAGAGTTCCAGGTGGAGCGTGTTTATTGGCTCTGCCACAGCCCTTATAGCAACCTCCGCCATCGCCACAGTGTTTGGAAGCGTCCTTTCGCAATACTTGCCACCGGCGTTCTTGCACCGGGGGGCTGGGATCCTTTTCATAGTATTCGGCGTCATGTATCTAATAAAACCGTAGGAGAGGTGAATATGAAAGTGTCCATAACATATTGCCGCCAGTGAAACTACCTTCCACGCGCCGCCAGTCTGGCGGACGAATTGAAGGCGAAACTGGGTATTATTCCGGAAATGACCGCCGGATCTGGCGGGATTTTTGACGTTCATGCCGATGGGGAGCTTGTTTTCTCCAAATATGAGGCAGGCAGGTTCCCGGATAATGCCGAAATAGTGGAAAAACTTTCCGCCTTGGGGAAAAGTTAAAAACCTGGCGCCGCGGCGCCAGGTTTTTAACACTTTTAAGCCGGTTATTGGGTTTTCAACCCCTATCACCCATGATTGCTGTACCCGGGCGCAAAAAGCCTTTAAATCACCTTCACCACTGTTGACAAATTACGTCGCCTTTTGTCTTAATTTAGTCCACCTTTTTTGGAGGCTCTTACTTCTAAAACCAGCGGCAAAGTATCAACCCATTGTAAAACCGGCAATTTATGTAATGGCGCCGCTTATGCAAAATATTTTTTCAGTTATATAAATTTCCCGGTTCGCCGATAAGTTTGTTAGCTAAGGAGATGAAGGCCATGAGAACCACGGAGCTGACACTGAAAGACAGGATGCGGCATGTGTTCAATCCGCTTCATGTCTATTGTTCGCTCTCCTGGGTTTTGCGCAAGAGAACGGCCATACTCACCGCCCGGCTATATGAAAAGAGCATTTACAGCCATCTGTTCGCTGAAGAGTGACCCCCACGCAAGCGGCCCGGAAAACACCCCTTTTCCTGGGCCGCCCCCCCTTTCCCGCGCGCAAACCTTAAAGCTTAAACCGCGCCAAGCTTTGTTGGCCGCAACAAACCGCCAGCGGCTAAAATCCTGGTAAGTTCCATGGCGGTCTTGGGTGGGCTGTAAAGGTAGCCTTGAACCTCTTCACATCCATTCCGCCTTACAAACTCCAACTGTTCTTCAGTTTCAACCCCTTCGGCCACCACCTGTAACTCCAGCCGCTTGGCCATGTGGATTATGGCCGACACTATGGCGGCGTCGTCCGGATCGTTTATGACATCCTTAATAAAACTCCTGTCTATCTTTAGGTAGTCTATGGGGAATTTTTTCAGGTAGCTTAACGATGAATATCCGGTACCGAAATCGTCTATGGATATTTTCACCCCCATGTCCTTGAGTTTTCGCAGGATGGATATTGCCGAGTCCACCTCCCCCATCACCACGCTCTCGGTAAGCTCTATGTTCAGATAGGCAGGCTCCAGCCCCGCGCGGGACAGAATGGTCTCTATTGTGCGGTTCAAATCCTTCTTCCTGAACTGGACTGCCGAAAGGTTTACCGCTATGGTCAGGTCCTTATACCCCGCCTCCCTCCACCTTCGGTTCTGTTCGCAGGCGGTTTCCATCACCCATTCGCCTATGGGGGCGATTAGGCCGGTCTCTTCCGCCAGGGGTATGAACTCCGCTGGCGGTATAAGCCCCCTCATCGGGTGGTTCCAGCGCGCCAGCGCCTCCATGCCGGTAATTTCCCCCGTGGCCAGAGACACCTTGGGCTGGTAATGCACAAGGAAACCGCCCCGTTCTATTGCCTTTCGAAGGTCGGCCTCCAGAGAAAGTTTCTCGAAGCTTTTGACGTTCATGGAGGATGTATAGAGCTGATAGGTGTTCCTGCCAGAATCCTTGGCCCGGCGCATGGCTATCTCGGCGTTTTTTATGAGAGTCGGCGAGTCGGATCCGTCGGCGGGATAAATGGCGCCGCCCGCGCTGGTGGTTATATATAGCTCGTGTCCCTCCAGGTCGAATGGTTCTGAAACCGCGCGAAGGATTTTCAATATCATCTTTACCGCGTCCTGCTCGGTCTGGATGTCCTCCTGGATAAGAGCGAACTCGTCCCCGCCGAAACGGGCCAGGGTGTCTCCCTCCCTGACGATGTTGAGTAAACGCTGGGCGGCTCTTTGCAAGAGGATGTCCCCTTTGTTATGCCCCAAGGTCTCGTTTATGTTCTTGAGCCGGTCCAAACCAAAAAAGAGGACAGCCAGTTTCTTTTCTGTCCTGTGGGCGTATCCTATGGACTGGGTAAGCCTGTCGCTGAATAACACTTTGTTGGGCAAGGCCGTAAGGGCATCGTGATAAGCCTGGTATTCAATCTTTTCTTCGCTCTTCTTTATCTGGCTTATGTCGTGGAAGACCGAAACAAACTTGGTTATCCGGCCATTCATGTCCTTGATTGCGGTTATGGTGAGCTTTTCAGGATACGCCTCCCGGTTTTTCCTCCGGTTCCAGATTTCCCCCTGCCACGCGCCGTCTTTTAAGAGAGCCCCCCACAACTCTTTGTAGAATTGGTTGTCGTGACGGTCCGACTTGAGTATTCGAGGAGTCTTGCCCACCAGTTCTTCCTGGCTATACCCTGTGATTTCTGTGGCCGCCGGGTTGGCGAATTCTATTACCCCTCTGGGATCGGTCACCAAAACCCCTTCTATCGCATTGGCGAACACGTTGGTGGCCAGGAGCAAAAGGTCTTCTGCTTGCCGCAAATAGGTGACATCCTGCACCGCTCCAATAAGGCGCGCGGCCTGGCCGGGCCGGGCGGCCTCCAACTCCCCGTATTCATACACAACCCCGGTGGAGCCATCGGGGCGGACTATCTTGTACTCCATGCTGATGGAACGGTTTTGCTCCGCCTGCGCCCGGGCTTTCTCCACCGCTTCCTTGTCGTCGGGATGCACTCTGGCCATCATTATTTCACGGGTAAGAGGGCCGTTCCCGGCGCCAAGGCCGAAAATATCCAGGGTCTCCTCTGACACTGAATAGACCCCCGAGCCCAAATCCAGTTCCCACGCCCCAAGCCGCGCCATTTTCTGAGCCCTTGAAAGCCTGCTTTCACTTTTCAAAAGAGCGTCTTCCGCCAGGGCCTGCCGCCTGATTATGCGGTAGAGTATCCCCAGCCCAACCACGAGAGTAATAAACCATATGCCCACCACAAGGCCGAACTGCTGGTTTTTCCACTCCAACTCCACCCTGGTCAGCTCGTACAAGGCGCTTTCAAGCCCGGCGGCGTCGTTTTGCGCCGAATTTAAAAGCTCCGCGAATTTTAAGGATGCTCCCTTCTCATCCGCCGAGCCTCGAACAGCCCACCATCCAAGCGCGGCTCCGCTGAGTTCCTCGATTTTCCCATCCAGCTCGGCAAGCCTTCTTTTTATGGCCGGATCGTGGACTTCCGCCCCATCAGGGCTGTCCACGCTTTTCACGGAAAGGCGCAAGTGTCTTTTGGCGTCGGTGAAGTTTGTGAAAGCGTTTTTCAGCGTTTCCGCCGAACCCGCAGGCGCCGCCTCTTCAACAAGCAGTGCTCCTTTGTAGATGTCCGCCCTGGCCAGGGTAAGCCCATTGAGCAACGGCCCGTTTTCCTGCATGGCCGCGCGCCACGAGAAATGGTGGAATGCCAGCAAGGCAAGGAACAGCATGGCGGTAACCACAGCCCCGGTAAGAATCAGCTCCATTCTCACCGCATGGTTTTTCTTTTCTGACATGCTACGCCGCCGGTTAATTTCCAGTATGTGTTTTCAAAGGGCTGACAAGGGTTAAGGCTTCAGAAAAAAGGCCCCTTCTCCAATTGCCGAAAGCGCCGTCGCAATATGGCAAAGGATCTGCCTTCTCTAAAGTTGTCATTAAAATACATTTTACTACACCCTGCGACCCAGTAAAACATTGCCATTTCCCTTTGGAGAACCCCCACCCCATTTGCGCGCTGGAGGCATGGGGGTATGCGGGGAGGCTAACTCTTTGAACCTTCGCTCTCAACTCCCTTTGTAACGCCAGCTTCCGCCTCCGGCTTATCCGACGCTACGGACGCTTCGTTGAGGATTTCCATGTTCCGCTTTAAATAATCCATCCCCCGGATCGCGGTGAACCAGTAAACCGCCAGCGCCGCCCATCCGGAAAGGGAGTGGATGATAAGCGGGGCTTTTCGGGCGTCGAACGCCGCGCCAAGGACAGGCGTTGCCATCAACAGCGCTATTGCGGCGATTATCAATGGAAACAGCTGTTTCTTGAAGCTTCTGGTTTCATAATACGAGTCGCGGTTTACAAGGCCCCGCTTTGCGACGTCTTTGACCGCCGAGCCGGTGGCGATAAAGTAAAACATGAGTATGGAAAGCCCGAGGATCGCCGCCAGCGGAGTGACCACTCCTATGACCACATGGGTTGAAATGGAAACAATACCCAAATGCGCCATATAACCCATCACCAGCGATGCGGTGAGGGCTATGGCGCAAAGAATACCGAAGATGTTCAGGAATCCAGCCACTGTAACGCCTTTCGCCTTTGGGAACCACCGGTGGAAAAAGCCGGAAAAAGCGGGCGCCATCAAGACGCCCGCCGTAAAATCCTGGGGAAAACCGGTTACCGTTTCCCTTTGGAGAACCGCCCCTCCCACTGTACGCCGGAGGCGTTGGGGTCTGTGGGGATGTTCAGCTCATAGTTGAAACTGTCCGTAAGATACTCGTGGATATGGGCGGCGGCGTTCTTGGCCTGCCCCATGGCCAGTATCACAGTGGAGCCGCCGGTGATGGCGTCGCCCCCGGCGAACACGCCTTTTTTGGATGTGTGGCAGGTCTGCTGGTCCACCATGATGATGCCCCACTTGTTGACGCGCAGGTCCGGCGTGACCGACGGGATAATGGGGTTCACGTCACAACCCAGGGAAAAGACCACCGTATCTATCTCGTCCACAAAATACTCGCCGGTGGCCACGGGTTTCCTGCGGCCAGACTCGTCCGGTTCGGAGAGGACCATCTTCTCGCACTTGATGGCTTTCACGAAGTTGTTCTCGTCGCCTATGAACTCCACCGGGCTGGAGAGCCATTTGAAGTTAATGAACTCCTGTTCGGCGTGCTCCAGCTCCTCGGTGCGGGCCGGGGCCTCGTCCCGGGAGCGCCGGTAGAAACAGGTCACATCCGCCCCCAGCCGTTTGCCGGTGCGAAGCACGTCCATAGCAGTGTTTCCCGCCCCTATCACCGCCATTTTATTTCCCTGGAATATGGGTGTGGGATACTCCGGGAACTGGTTGGCGTGCATAAGGTATATGCGGGTGAGGTACTCGTTGGCGGAATAAATGCCGTTGAGGTTTTCCCCCTTGATGCCCAGCATTTTCGGCAAACCGGCTCCGGTGCCTATGAACACCGCGTCGAACCCCTCTTTTTCCATGAGGTCGTCTATGGTGAGGATCTTGCCTATGATCATGTTATAGACGAACTCCACCCCCATCTCTTCCAAAAGCTTCAGGTCTTCGTCTATTATCTCCAGCGGCAGGCGGAACCTGGGTATGCCGTAAACCATAACGCCGCCGCCCCTGTGGAACGCCTCGAACACAGTCACCTCGTGCCCGCGAACGCGAAGCTCATAAGCGCAGGTGAGCCCCGACGGGCCCGAACCAACCACCGCCACCCTTTTGCCGGTGGAGGGGGGGATGGCCGGCATCCGGTCCAGATGATGCTGGCGCTCGTAATCGGCCACGAACCGCTCCAGGTTGCCGATGCCTACGGGGCTGTTTTTCTTGCCCACAACGCACACCGCCTCGCACTGTTTGTCCTGGGGGCAAACCCGGCCGCAGGCGGCTGGCAGGAAGTTTTTCTCGCGGATCTTTTTCGCGGCGGCGGCCACATCCCCTTCTTCCACCAGTTTAATGAAGGCGGGTATGTCTATACCCACGGGGCATCCCTCCACGCACTCGGGTTTCTTGCACTGGATGCACCGGCCAGCCTCGTCCATCGCCTGTTCAAGCGCAAAGCCCATGGGCACTTCGTCCCAGTTGTGAACGCGCTCTTCCGCCTTGTTCAAAGGCATGTGGTTGCGCGGTTTTTTCATCCGCTCTTTCTGGGAAAGCCCTTTTTTCTCTTCGGCCATCTTCCTATGGTCTCCTTTTATTTCATCGCCTCAAGGGCGGCCTTTTCCTTTTCAACGAACATTTTCTGCCGTTTGGTCAACTCGTTGAAGTCCACCTGATGCCCCAGGAAATCCGGCCCGTGATAACAGGCGAACCTGGTTTTCCCGCCAACCGTTACCCGGCAGGCGCCGCACATCCCGGTGCCGTCCACCATGATGGCGTTGAGGCTCACCCAGGTCTCCACGTCTTTGCCTTCGGTCATTTTGGTGACCGCCTGCATCATGGGAACCGGGCCCACAGCCAGGGCCATGGACACTTTTTCCTTCTCCATGATCTTTTCCATGGCGTGCGTCACAAAACCCTGTATGCCCGCGGAACCGTCGTTGGTTGTTACAAACACCTCGTCGCAGGCGGCCCTAAGCTCGTCCACCATTATCAAAAGGTCTTTTGAGCGGGCGCCCACCACGCCGTACACGCGGTTGCCCAGTTTTTTCAACTCCCGGGCGGTAGGGATTACCGCTCCCGTGCCATATCCGCCTCCGAGCACCACGCAGGCGCCCTCGTATTTGGCCACGTGGGAACGCTGGCCCAGCGGGCCAACCACGTCGGTGAAACAGTCCCCAACCTCTTTTCTTACGGCCTCGGTGGAGGTGCGGCCGGCGGCCATGATGATTATCTCTATATAACCCTGCTCCCTGTCCCATCCGGCGATGGAAAGGGGCATACGCTCCGAATTCTCGTTGGGGCGGACTATGATGAACTGCCCCGCCTCAATTTTGCGCGCCAGAAACGGAGCGCTGAATTTAAAATAATAGGTGTTGGGGCAAAGCTCCCGTTTCTCCAGGATCTTGAATTCCTGCTTATACCTGCTCTTGGTCATTTTCCCGCTTTCCTTGCCTCCCCGGCAGTAATGCAACTGGCTCTCCGCCTCGTTGCGCACGATGAAGGCGCTGTCCCAGTCAAAATTGTCCATCCCCAGAATGGCGCGGAACGCCTTATGGGTCTTGTCCACCTGCTCCGGGGTGAAATAGGATTGCCGCGTCCCCTTCCCCAACGCCCGCACGGCGTGGCGGCGGACCAGCGCGGAATTGTCTGACAGGCTGGCGAACAGCTTGTCGAACATCACCATCCGCTCCCGCTCGCCAAAAGAGCCATGGGGGATGCGGTTGAATATCCGCCCCAGACAATAACAGGCGGAGGATTTCAGCTGTTTGTCCTGGGAATCGGCGCAGGCCAATAACGCCGCAGAGGTTTTCGTGATGGCCGGGTCGGTGAAATTGCCCACGGCCAGCAGGAGGTTTATCAGCGCGTAAGTATCCCCCTTCTTGCGGCCCAGGGCCAGAATGGTCTTGTCCACGGCTGGGGCGCCCATCAGCCCCAGCGCCCGGGCGAAATGCTCCGCCGATTCGGAGTCGGCCTCGGCCAACTGCTCTATAACCCATTCGGCCACGTCGCCACCCAAAGAGGCCATGGCTTTTTCGGCCTTCTCTATCACCGCCGCCAGGGCGCTGTCTGTGGAATGGTCACGGTAAAACACCGTGGAGATGGCCTCGGCCAGCCGCTGTTTTTCGTTAACGGCCAGGTTTTGCAGGGAGGCCACACTGGAAAGCGCTTCGTCGAGTTTTTCGTTTGAATGAGACGCAAACCCGGCGGCTATTTCCGCAATTTTGTCATTCATCTGTTAAAGTCCCCCAAAATATCAATAAACAGGCAAGCCTGTTCTATTCCTTTTCAAAACCTCTTTCCGGTGGAAAGTGAAAATGATACACGGAAAACGGTAAGCCTAACAATTCCAGTTTAAGCTTTTAACCGGGGCCGCTACAAGCTGTTGATGAGAACTGCGGCAAAAAAGATTCACCGCGGTACATGTTTTGAGGCAATAAAAAACGAATGCCACCATCATCAACTTGTATCCGCTTAGCGGCGAACTGGCGTGGACGGAGCCAAGCCTTTTGATTTTTAAAAGCTTTACCAATTTATCTTCTGTTTTTCCCTGAAAAAGGCCCCGGTGGGCCCGTGAGGGGGAAGCGTGGCCAGCCAAATGATGGTCTCGGCGCCGTTTTCCACGGAGAGGGGGGCCTGCGGCCCGCCCATGTCGGTTCTCACCCAGCCCGGGCAACAGGAGTTTACCAGTATGTCCGCACCGGCGGTTTCGTGGGCCAATATGCGGGTCATGGCGTTGATGGCGGTTTTGGATATGCGGTACGCCTTCCAGCCGCCGCCCATTTCCGTAAGCTGGCCCAGGCTGGAGGAGACATTCACGATCCGCCCGTAAGAATGTTTTCGCATGAGGGGAAGCAGGGACAGGGTAAGAAGCAATGGGCCCATCACGTTGGTGTCCAGCGTGTTGCGGAGGATGTCCACCCATATGGCCAGTTTTTCGTCCAGTTGGCAGACCCCCTCCTCCGGGGAGTCTTTATCCAGCATCACCCCGGCGTTGTTCACCAGCACGTCCGCCTTGCCGAACTCCTCGTCCAGCCATTGGACAAAAAGGTTGATGCTGTGGATGTCGGTCACATCCAGCTGGTGGTATATCACCGTAAGGCCTTTGCGCTCCAGTTCGCCGGCGGCCAGCCTTCCCTTGGATTCGTCCCGGCTGGTTAGCACCACGGTCATTTTCTCCAGGGCAAGCCTGCGGCAAACCTCGAACCCGATGCCCCGGTTGCCGCCGGTAACCACCGCAACTTTTCTGCTTTTCATGATTTTTTAAACCAAAAAGGTGTAGCGGGCCGCTAGCGCCAGGGCTATTACATGCGTGAGCCAGTGGACTTCCAGAAATTTGCCTTGCGCGGTTTTCAGCAGGGAATAGGCGATAAAACCCGCGCTCACCCCTTCGGTGATACTGACCGAAAGAGGCGTTATAATTATCGCCAGATAGGCGGAAAACCCGTCCGCAGGGTCTTCCCACTTGATCTCTTTTACCAGGGCCAGCATCAGCGACCCGACAACTATAAGCGCAGGGGCGATGATGGGGTAGAGATAAACCCCTTCGGCCACCTTGTACCCGCCCCCCACCATTTGCGCCAGGGGGCTTAAGAAAGTGGATAACAGAAAGAGCCCCGCGGTAACGATTGCCGCCAGGCCCGTGCGCCC
The DNA here is from genome assembly GCA_016208975.1 of Nitrospinota bacterium. Taxonomy (NCBI): domain Bacteria; kingdom Pseudomonadati; phylum Nitrospinota; species Nitrospinota bacterium. Next base: position 1,839,706 of record JACQXA010000004.1, on the reverse strand, counting down.
GCCCACGGCTATGCCCGCGGCGCTCTCTATATATGCGGTGACGGTGGAAGTGCCCAGCATTGCGCCCGCCACGGTGCCCGCCGCGTCCGCGGCCATGGCTTTTTCGGCTTTGGGTATTTTCCCCGACGCGTCCATAAGCCCGGCGGTGGTGGCCACGCCCACCAGGGTGCCCACCGTGTCAAACAGAGCCAGCATGAAGAACACCGCTATCACCAGCCAGAAATGTTTATTCCCGAAAAGGCCTGGAAAATCCAGTTGCAGTAACGTTGGCGCCAGCGAAGGAGGGGCCGAGACCACACCATGGAACTCCGTAAGGCCAAATGGCAGCGCCACCAGCGCCGAGCCCAATATGCCCCACAGTATGGAGCCTTTCACGTTCCGTATCATCAGGGTCAATATCAGGAACGTCCCGAACAGGGTTAACATGACCGGGGGGGATTTTATACTACCCAACCCCACCAGCACCCCCGGTTTGGCCACTATAACGCCGCCCCATTCCAGCCCCAGCAGGGCTATCAGAAGGCCGATGCCCACGGCTATCCCCAGCCGGAGGGAGGCCGGAATGGCGCTGATTATCTTTTCCCGGAACCCGAAGAGGGACAGGAAAAGGAATAGCGACCCGGAGATGAACACCGCCGCCAGCGCCTGGCTCCAGTGGAACCCCATCCCTCCGGCGGCCACGGCGCCGCATACGGTAAGGGCGAAGAAAAAGTTGTGCCCCATGGCCGGGGCCACCACTATGGGGTAATTGGCTAAAAAAGCCATGAAGATGGTGGCCAGCGCGGTGGAAAGGCAGGTGGCGGTCATCACCGCGCCAAAATCCATCCCCGCCAGGGAAAGCACGGCGGGTTGTACAAAAATTATATAACTGGCGGTGAGATAAGTGGTGATTCCGGCGGTAACCTCGCGGCTTATGGAACTGCCGCGTTTATCAACCTCGAAAAGCTTTTCGACAAGACCGGCCATAACCCCTCCCGCCTATCAAGGCGTTTCGCCCACCGAGTCATTATAGATTGACTCCACATCCGGGACAAGCGCTGACGGCCTTCGCCAGCCACAAAGCGCAGTCTATCTAAAAGACAGTTGGTGTTAAATCGGAGGTGGAGGAAAAGGAGATTCTGGAGGATTTGATAAACCTGAGGGAGTTGAAAAACATGAAAAACGCTGGGGGGCATGGTTCGTGGCTCGACAGGTTCGCCATGACAAATGTAGGGAAGGAGTCCGTGGTCGGGCGACCACGGTGAAGCGGTGAGAATATCCCTAATAGTGGGAACATTGTCATGCCGGGCTTGACCCGGCATCGGGGCTTCGTCCATTCCTCGTTGAGGCCCTGATCCCGGCTCGCGCTGTCGCTTGGCCGGGATGACAAATGGCGCACCGCGAGTTTATCGAAGGGTGACATGGAACGAGCCGCAATAAAATGTTGCGCCTCACAGTTGCTGACCCCGGTCAACGGGCTTGACCCGGCATCGGGGCTTCGTCCATTCCCCGTTGAGGCCCTGATCCCGGCTCGCGCTACGCTTGGCCGGGATGACAAATGGCGCACCGCGAGTTTATCGAAGGGTGACATGGAACGAGCCGCAATAAAATGTTGCGCCTCACAGTTGCTGACCCCGGTCTTCTTTAGTCAACGACAGAAGCGACAGGAATCCGTGGTCAGGCGACCACGGGGAAGCGGTTAAAGGGCGACTACGGGGAAGCGGCCATGTGGCGGTCACGGGGAAGCGAAAAATGAAAAAACCACCCGGAAGGAATTTACTTCACGACGTCCTGGTGGTCATCCTTCTCCAGCCATACGGCGATGGCCGCCGCCCGCTCTTTTTTGGCCTGTTCCTCTTTATCGGCGTCTTTTAAATCTTTCACCGCTTCTTTGCGCGTCATGCGCATGTCCCTCAATACCCTTCGGCGGGCCTTGTCCAGGTCTTTGGGATCCTCCATCTTCATCATCTCGATGGGCTTATCCAGCTTCCAGTCGGTATCGTCGGAAACTCTTTGAATGCTGTTCGGTGTGGCGGCGGGTTTTTCCGGCTCGGCCGCCTCATGCTCCGGGGCTTTGGCTTCTTCCGGGGCGGCTTTATGTTCCCCGCCCTCCTCCACTGGCTGATTCCCGGCGGACTGCGGCGCATGGTTCCTCATTATAAAGAAGTACGCCCCGCCACCTGCCGCCGCCAGAAAGAGAATGACTAAAGGAATTATGGCCTGTTTCATTGGCTTTTAGAATGGATGATAGTGTTTCACCGTGGCCATATTTTATCCCGGGCCACGTTTTGTTTATCAAAAAAGTGACGTTTTTTCCGCATGTGGCGACAACTTCTGGCTGAAAAACAGACAATTCCGCGCGCCGCGCCAGCCTCAAAAACACTTCGTTACCGCAAAAACTTTTTGAATACAATGCGATGCGGGAAGACGCCGTTATCGCCTCAAGTTGGTATCGCTTATGCAAAGCTATGTAACATAAATTTATTAAACGAGACGATGGTTCCGATAAGAAGCTAAGAACAAGGAACCACACAGGGAGGCGTGGCCATGGACGGGAACGGCAACGAGAAAGAACTGAAAGCTCTTTCGCAGGCGATCATGGAAGCCATTACTCGAAACGAAGATGTGATGGCCCTCTTGCAGGACCTCAAGAAGCGGCAGGTGGTGGATTCTTCCACTTTACTGGGGCTGGCTTTGAGGATCGGCGAGATCATCGAAGTATCCGGCATGATGTACCGGCAGGACGAAATAGAGGAAATGACCGAAACGCCCATGGCTGAAACGGGGGAAGAAAAACAGGAACTCGTATTGGCCCGCCGCAAAGAACTGGTGGACGGACGGGAGCAGAGCAAGAACGAAGTCTCCTTCCGGGAATGGGTGGCTGAAAGGTTCGATGAAAGGGCTTGGTTGAAAAAGGCCCGGCTCATATTCTGACCACAACGCGACGAGGATGTCCGATTGAAACCTGTCGCGGCCGCCCAGGCGCCGCCTGGCGGCCGCGGGGTAATTGCATTCCCACAAAACGGTTAACGTTTCCTTGGCCCAGGGTTTCGTGAGTCTCGTGGATACCCTCCCTCCTCACAAAGAAGCCCCGGGCCATCGAAAACGCATTTTCCATCTTAAGTTGACGATAAAATCCCTCCATTTCGGTTAAAATAGTCTCGCCCGCCGGGTTCATGGCGGGCTTTCGCCACATTCTATAAACCCTGGGGGGATTCTTGATGAGCGGATGGCCTCCACCGCCCCTGGCCTTTCCCGATGAAGCGGGAGACGTGGCCGGGTGGCTTTCGGGCGTGGTGGAGGATTTTTTAAGGAATCCGCCTTTGCTCTCCGCCGAAGCGCTGGCCCAATCTGTGGAAGACGGCCCCGCCGAGCTTATCGCCCCTATCGCCGAAGGTCAAAAAGCGCTCCAAAATGGGCGGTTGAGCGACGCCGTTGGCCTGCTGGAGCCTGTGGCGGTGAACCATCCCCATTCAGCGGCGTTGACGGGGCTTGTGATGGCGGGGTTGGGGCTTTATCAAAAAGCGGTATTCTATTGGGAGTCGCTGGCTTATATGCTCCCCAAAGAAGCGCCACAATCTTTGTACCTCTCCCTCATAAATCTGGGGCGGGGGATGATAAAACAAAACCCCTCCTGGCACCCCGAGGCGGACGCTTTTACATTGTTATGCCGTGGCAAGGGGATAGACGTGGGTTGTGGCGGAAACAAAACCTGCCCCGAAGCCATAGGGGTGGACCTTACCCCTGGCGGCGCGAAAGGCGCCCATGGCGGCCAGAAAAGCGTGACATCCTCGGCGGATGTAGTGGCTTCCGGCGATTATCTGCCAATGTTCGGCGGCGGGGAGTTGGACTACGTCATCGCCCGGCACAACCTGGAGCATTACAAAGACCATGTAAAGGCGCTCAAGGAATGGGTAAGGGTGTTAAAACCCGGTGGGCTTTTGGGCGTGGCCGTGCCGGACCATGGATGGGTGGACACCATAAGGCTGGACCCTACCCATTACCACGCCTTCACTTTAGACAGCCTCCAGCGGCTGTTTGGTTTATTACCCTCCATGCGCGTGGCCTATGCGGGCGGGCTTGTGCCGCGATGGTCCATCATGGCCGTGGCGGTGAAGACGCCGGAACCGGAACCGTTCAACTATATCGAATCGGGCATTGCAAGAGACATCGAACGGTTAAGGCAAAGCGCGCTGCGGCAAAAAATGAATGGGCGGGAATGGCTCTGCGCGGAATGCGCCGTGGAGGAGAAACGGCTGACGGGGGCCGGTGATTAAATGATGGATAAAATAGACGAGGGCATAACCGTTTCCATAGGGGAAGCGCCCCAGACGCTGGAGCGACTTGTAGGGCGGATGTGCGGCATGCCCATAGATTTCTCGGACGTCCCGCTATTGCCGGAATCCACCAGCCCCGCCGAGCTTGAAACGCTAAACCTCGCGGCGGGGTACGCCACTTCCGGCAACCTGGCGAGGGCGTATCAAACCACGTCGGGGCCATTTGTGTCCTGGGAGTTCGACTACCTGCGGGGGAAGATAATGTTCTCCCTCCAGTGCTATCACGAGGCGGCCCGGCTTTTTGGCCGGGCGGTAACCCGGTTCGCGGGATATGGCGAGCTTTGGTTCCTTTACGGCATCGCCAACTACCAGATGGGGCTTTATTCCGAAGCGTTCATGGACTGGCAGGAAGCCTGCCGCGTGAACGCCAACCATCAGGACGCCAGGCTGTTGCTGAACCTTGGCGTTTCAATGATGAAAAACACCCACACCCATTTAAACCCCGAGGCGGAATTCGCCATCCCCGTAGCGGAAGGGAAAGGGATAGACGTGGGGTGCGGCGGCGCAAAAACCCATCCCGCCGCCATTGGGGTGGACATCATCCCGCCCGGTGAGCGGGGGCAGGATGCCAGCCAGAAAGGGCGGGTATCCCAGGCCGACGTGGAGGCATCCGGAGACGACATGCCGATGTTTGAAGACGGCTCTCTGGATTACATCATCGCCCGGCACAACCTGGAGCATTACGTTGATCCGCTGAAGACCCTCATGGAATGGCGGCGGGTATTAAAGCCCGGCGGCGTTATAGCCCTTGTCCTGCCCGACGACGACCAGTTCGACACCATCCATGCGGATTCCACCCATCTGCACGTTTTCACCAAACGCTCCATAAAAAACCTCGTCTCCCTGGTTGATGGGTTAAAAATAGCCAGCGTCGGGACGTGCATGAACAAATGGTCCTTCTACGCCATCATCCAGAAGAAGCCCAAAGGGGAACAGGCGGATTTTGATTACGGGCGCAAGCTCAACCTGTGGTTGTCTAAACAGGCGGCCGGGCGGGCGCAAAGCGCGCTGGCGGCGGGCATGGCAGGGGTTGCCGCGTCTGCGTTAAGGAAGCTGAGAGAGCTGGACCCTTCCGCCCCGCTTCCAGCCGACCCGGATTCTTTGTGGCCGGTTCCTTTTCAGGAGCATGCGCTCCAAACGGCAAACGGGTTGCGCGTGGTGGTGGTTGGCGTGGGCCCCGGCGCCGGGCATACAGCCGGTATTATCGAGACACTGGGTCACGCCGTGGAGCGGGTGGTGGCGCCGGGAGATTCCGCCCCGGACTGGCAGGTGGAAAAGCCGGTCCGGGAGTTTTACGCGCAGGTGATAGTGTCCGACAGGCTGAATCCGCAACTGGCGGAGATGGCGGCGGATATGGGCATATTGTATCTGGCCCGGCCCACATGGCCGGTTACCGCCGCCGAAGCCCTGCGGCGGGACAACGAATACGGCGCCACTCTGGTGTTCACACCGATTAGAGAAGATGTGGAGCGGCTGAAGGATGCCGGGGCGCTGGGAATAAAGTATCTACCCCCTTGCGCGGGCGTTACCGGCAAACCACAGGCCCGGAAAACGGTTGACGTCCTGGTTGTCCCTCCACGGACGGTTCGCGCCACATACGATGGTGCGCTGGATACCCTGCGCTCCAAATTGATGGACAACACCGGAACGGAAAAAGATAAAAACGGGATTTTCGCCGCCTTGCGCCGGATCGGAAAGATAATCGAATCGCTGGGCTCCGATACTCCCATCCCATGGGGCGCCGCCAAGGAAATTGTGGAAAGCCTGAGGGTGGAACGGTTCGGACTGGAAACTGACGCGCTTCTGTTCGCGCTGGCCGATGAAGCCTCTGCGCGGGCGCTTGACTCCATTGCCGCAACTCTCCGGGAAAAGGGAATTGATGTGGCTGTTGGCGGCGGGCTTATGGAAGCAAAGATATGCCTTTCGAAAATTCCAGCCTTCACCGCCCAAAGCCTCCCCCCCGTGGCGCTGGAGGCCGTGAGCGAAGGCGCGCTTCTCGTAACAAACACCGCGCCGGGGCTGGAGGCGTTTTTTAAACCGGGCGTGGATTTTATAACTTGCAAAAACGGCGATGAGGCGGTGGGCCTGGCCGAAAAATATCTGGCGGACGGGGACGCAATGGAAAGGATAACCGCCAGCGCCACAACCAAGGCGCAAGGGGAAAGCCTTTCCGCCAGTGAAGCGTGGAGCGCCATGTTGGCCGAAGCCTGGCGCGCCATGAAAGGAGCGCGGCCATGAAGATATTGTCGTTCAACTGGCACACGCCCTATCTTTCATTACTGGCAGGCTTGCGCCAGCATACTTTCGAGATAGCCCCCGCCAACCTGGAAGCGTCTTTCCTTAAACCGTGGGATGAGGCCATGCGCCCCATGCCGGAGAACGTCTCGGCCATCACAAAAGAAGAGGCGCGTGAAAGGCTTTCAAACCCCGGTTATTACGACCTGATGATAGCCCACAACGTTAAAGACATCGTCATGGCAAAGGATTTCGCCCTGCCCAAGATACTGGTGTTCCACAACCGGCTTTCCACCGAAGCGGAGCTTGGGAAAAAACCGGAGATAGTGAAAGATTACCGCGAATGGGTGCGCCAGCTGGTGTCCGGCGTATATTGCGTTTTCATATCGGAGACGAAAAGGCACGATTGGGGGATCCCCGGCGAGATAATCATGCCGGGCATAGATACATCCCTGTACGGCGGCTACACCGGGGAGAACCCCGTTGTGTTACGCATCGGCAACAATTTGAAGGTGCGGGACCTGATGACCGGCTACTCCGTGCAGGAGGAAGCGCTGGCCGATCTGGCCAATGTCATATTCGGCATGAACGCCGACATTCCCGCCAGCAGGCTGTCCTCTGGATGGGATGAGCTGAAAGAAGCTTATCGCAGAAACCGGTTGTTCATAAACACCACCATGGCCCCGTGGGAGGATGGCTACAACCTTGCCATGCTGGAGTCCATGGCCACGGGGATGCCAGTGCTGACGCTGGAAAACCCCACTTGCCCGCTCACGGACGGGGTGGACGGGTTCGTGGGCGCCACCGCCGCCGATCTGCGGGCCAGGGCGCAACGCCTGCTGGAAGACCTGCCACAGGCGAAATCCATCGGCGCCGAGGGAAGAAAAACCGTGGAGCGGCTGTTCCCCATTTCGGCGTTCCATGAAAAATGGGCCGCCGCCATCGGACGCGCCATGGACTGGAGCCCGAAACCGCCGGGGGTGATATTCCCCGCCGCGGGCACGGAAACGCCCCGCAGGCGGTTTGCCAAAAAACACCCGGCGGGAAAGAACGTTTTGCTCTCATACACCTCTTATCCCATCACGGCGGCGGCATACATTGAACGGGCTTTCCGGACGGGCCATGACGTGGTCACCGCCGGGGGCAGAATCAACGACCGCATCGTGAACATGTGGAACCTCCACAACATGAGGGGGGAAATAAAAACCCACGACATCCCCACGCCAGACCTTACGGGGGATATGGATTTTATTTTGCCCCGCCTGCCCCAGGGGTTTAAGCCGGATTTTCTTTTGTGGGTTGAAACCGGGCTGGGAAGGGCGCCTGTGAACCTTCACAAGCTGGACATCCCCAAAGCCGCTTACCTTATAGACACCCATGTGCATCCGGAGCGGGATATTGAAAACTCCAGGGGGTTCGACGTTGTGTTCGTGGCCCAGCGGGCTTACATTCCCCTGTTCCAGGCGGCGGGCGTAAAGAACGTCCATTGGCTTCCGCTGGCGTGCGACCCTGAAATCCACGGCAAACGGCCCATGGAAAAAACCCGCGACGTGGGGTTCGTGGGCTCATTAACCGATGAACGGCGGGTAAAGCTCCTTATGCGTCTGGCGGAAAAAATGGACGTACAGTACGGCAGGCTGTTCCTGCGGGAGATGGCGGATTTTTTCTGCGGCTCGAAGATCGTGTTCAACAACGCAATAAAGAACGACCTGAACATGCGCGTGTTCGAGTCCATGTGCGCGGGGGCCATGCTGTTGACAGACAACGCCGACGGCCTGACGGATTTTTTCAGGGACAAGGCGCATCTTGTGATCTACGGGGATGGGGATATCGTGGATCTGGCCGGGCATTACCTGGCCCATGACACAGAGCGGGACGCCATAGCCGAGGCCGGCAGGCGCGAGGTTTTGGAGAAGCACACATACGCCCACCGGGTGGCGGAGATAGTGAAGGTGATGGGCGGGCTTTAAACGCCTCCCGGCTTAAAAATATTCTTTCCTGCCCGCGTCCATAAGCCGTTCGTGGAATTTTTCGAACTCCGCCTCGAACTTGGCCATCAACCCTTCCTTGAGAAAAGAGTAATAACCGTTGGGGCAGATTATCAGATGCTCCCTCACCCAAATATCCATCAGCCTGGCGGTGAAACAAATCTCGCGGGTGAGGATGATGTCTTCCGCCGATGGCTCCGCCATCCCGCCGGGATGGTTATGGGCCAGCACCAAAGTTGTTGCGGCGTGGGCGATGGCTTTTTCCATCACCTGCCTGGGCGCCAGGGTTACGCTCCCCGGCGCTCCCGCTGAAATGCGCTCCTCGTGGAGGATGGCGTTCTGGGAGTTGAGGAACAGCACGTGGAAAGACTCCCGCTTCTCCCCCCGCAAGGCGTGGCTGAAATATTCCAGCACCTCGCCGAAAGAATTTAAATAATTCTCGCGCAGGATACGCTCCCGGAGGAATTTGCGGGCGATGGCGTGCACCAGCCTTAAACCCAGGGCGTTGTTGGGGCCGATGCCTTCTATTTTCTGCAGGTCTTGTATGGAAGCCTCCAGAACCCCCGCCAGGCTTCCGAACTGTTTCAAAGCGGCGCGGGCTGCCTGTTTGCAGTCCTTCCTCGGGGTGGCCAGGGTAAGCAGAAGCTCCACAATCTCGTCGTCGGTGAACTTGTCCAGCCCGAATTTCAAGAACTTGTCCCGCAACCTTTGCCTGTGCCCGGCCTGAGTCTCTTCCATGGCCGCCTTACGCCAGAACGTCGGCGATGGTGAATATCATCAGCCCCACGCTTATTATGCCGTTGACGTTGAAGAAGGCCACGTTCACCTTTGTCAGGTCCTCCGGTTTCACAAGCGAATGCTCGTACATTAACAGCCCGGCGGTGAGCGCCACGCCGGTGACGTAAATCCACGAAAGGTCCGTCACCGCCGCCAGGGTCAGAAGCAGGGCCACCATAATCCCGTGGAACACCGCCGCCATGGACAACGCCCGGCCAACCCCGAACCGCTGTGGGATGGATTTGAGGCCCCGGCCCTTATCGAACTCCATGTCCTGCAACGAATAAATGGTGTCCAGCCCCGCCAGCCAGAAAATCACCGCCAGCCCCAACAGTATGGGCGGCGTAACAATCTCCTCCCGCACGGCCACCCACGCGCCGATTGGCGCCAGCGACAGGGCCGCGCCCAGGAAGAAATGGGAGTATGCCGTGAGCCGTTTGGTGTAAGAGTAGAAGAACACGATAAACAGCGCCGCCGGGGACAGTTTCAAGGCCAGCATGTTTATCTCCCCGCACACCATGATGAAAGCCATGCCCGAAACGAGGATGAAAGCCACATAATGCAGTTTGTCCGCTTTTCCGGCGGGCAGGGCCCGGTTTTGCGTCCGGGGGTTTTCCCGGTCGAAAGGCTCGTCCACCAGCCGGTTGAACGCCATGGCCGCCGACCGGGCGAACACCATGGCAAGCCCAATCCAGCCCAACAGCGCCCATGAGGGGAAACCCCCGGCCGCCATAAAAGCGCTCATGACGGCGAAAGGCATGGCGAATATGGTGTGCGCCACCTTTATGTCGTCAATTATCGCCAGCAGGGACTTGAGCAATTGGAGCCCCTTTCTCTCACACCGCTTCCAGGTTGGCGTACTTTAACACCAGCTTCTTCTCGCCGAACCTGGGGAAATAAACGGTTATCTTGCTGTTCTCCCCTTTCCCCTCAACGTTGCGCACGAACCCCACCTGGAAGGACTTGTGCCGCACTTTCATTCCCGGCGCAAACTCTCCCGGCGGAACGGTGGACGCCGCAGGCGGCGTGGGGCGGCTCTCAAAATCCAGCCCTCCTTGAGCCGGGGGTTTGGGCCACGATTCGCGGGAGGGCCTTACAGACTCCACAGGGAAACGACGCTCCGGCGCGGCGGACGGCCTGTATCCCCCATCGAAAGCCGGGCGGCGCGAAGCCCCGAAAGCGAACGAAGGACGCTCCCCGGCGGTCATCTCCTGGGGCAGATCGGCCACAAACCGCGACGGCCGGTTCATCTGCGACACGCCGAACACCCGCCGGGTGTCCGCGTAGGTGATAAACAGTTTTTGCCGCGCCCGGGTCATGGCGACGTACATCAGGCGCCGCTCCTCCTCCATCTGGGAAGGGTCGTCTTTGCTTCTGGCGTGGGGGAAAATGTCTTCCTCCAGCCCGGTGATGAACACCACGGGGAACTCCAGCCCCTTGCTGATATGCACGGTCATAAGCCGCACGGCCCCGCTTTGGTCCGCCGTGTCGGCGTCGGCCACCAGCGCCGCCTGGTCAAGAAACGCTGTGATGGAGCCGTCTTCCGTCCGTTCGGCGAAATCCTCGGCGGCGTTCACAAGCTCGTTAAGGTTTTCCATGCGGGAGGCGGCCTCGCTGGTTTCCTCTTTGGCCAGCCAGTCCATATAGCCTGACACCTGCAGGGCCTCGGCAAAAGCGTCGGGGGCCGTTTTTGTGGCCGCAAGGCTCCGGATGCGCGCCAGGGTCTCGCGGAACCCGGCGAGCCTGGGCTTGGCGCCGCGCCCCATCTCCGGCATGTGGTCTATTTCATCCAGCGCCAGCGCCAGCGGCATACCCGCTTCCCGGGCATAAGCCTCCAGCCGCTCAAGAGTTGTGGCGCCGATGCCCCGGGGCGGCGTGTTCACCACCCGGTTGAACGAAACCTCGTCGTAAGGATTCAGCGCGGCGCGGAAATAGGCCAGGATGTCTTTTACTTCCTTGCGCTCGTAGAACTTCAGGCCGCCGTAAACCTGGTATGCAAGCCCTTCACGCCTTAGCGCGTCTTCTATGGCGCGCGACTGGGAGTTGGTGCGGTAGAACACCGCGAAATCGCTGAGCCCATGCCCTTTTTCAGCCATCAGCCTGCGGACGGAGCGGGCAACGAACCAGCCCTCGTCCACCTCGTCGGCCGCCATGTAAACGGTGACCTTCTCCCCGGCGGAGTTGTTGGTCCACAAACTTTTCTTCTTCCGGTTGGGATTGCGTGACACCACGGCGTTGGCGCATTCGAGTATGGTGCGGGTGGAGCGGTAGTTCTGCTCCAGCTTCACAACCTTGGCTTCCGGGAAATCTTTCTCGAAGTTCAGGATGTTGGCGATGTTGGCGCCGCGCCACTGGTAGATGGACTGGTCGTCATCCCCCACCACGCAGATGTTCCGCTCCGGGCCTATTAAAAGCCGGATAAGCTCGTATTGGGCCACGTTTGTGTCCTGGAACTCGTCCACCAGAATGTGGGAGAACCTTGAGACGTACCGTTCCCTTACATCCGGCTGGCTCTTCAATAGATAAACGGCCTTGCCCAGCAGGTCGTCAAAATCCATGGAGCGGCTGTCGGCCAGCCGTTTTTCATACATGTAGAATATTTTCAGGAACTCTTCGAACCTGCGGGGGTTCAGCTCCGCCTCGGCCTCTTTGGCGCCTTTCAGCCGGTTCTTGAATCCGGATATCATGGCGCCCATCTGCCGGGCCGGGAACTTCTTTTCATCAAGGCCGATATCCGCCAGGCACAGCCGCATAAGCCGTTCCTGGTCCTGCGCGTCGTACACCACAAAGTCCGCCGGATAGCCGATACGCTCCGCATCGCGCCGGAGCAGACGCAGGCATGCCGAGTGGAAGGTGGATATCCATATATCCATCCGCTTGCCGCCCAACAGGCTCTGGGCGCGCTCTTTCATCTCGGCGGCGGCCTTGTTTGTGAAAGTGAGGGCGATGAGCCTGTACGGGCTTAACCCCCCGGCTATGAGCCTGGCGATGCGATAGGTTATGGCCCTGGTCTTCCCGGATCCTGCCCCGGCCAGGATAAGAAGGGGGCCGTTGCCGTGATCCACCGCCTCCAGCTGGGGCGGGTTAAGCTCTTCCTCCAAGCGCTCCCGGCTAAACCGCTCGGCCATGCTGGTGAAGGTGTGCGAGATGTCGGTGAAATTGTCCTGTGACACGGGGATACTCATGATTACCGGGGCAGGAACCGGGAGAATTGATCATAAGGGGCGTATCCGCTCACCTTTTGCGCCAACTCGCCTTTATGGTAGATGAGCATGGTGGGAGTTTGATAGACCCCCAGCGACTCGGCCAGTTTCCTGTCCGCCTCCACCTTGGCGTTTATCCTGCCCTTCAGCTCATCGGTGAAATTTATATCCGGCAGGCGCGCCTTAAGATGGTCGTACAGCTTGTCCTGATTATCGAACAGCGCCTTGCGCGCCGCCAGAAACACTTCCGGCCCGCTGGTTAAAGCCACCCCGTTGGCGTAAGACACCGCCACCGCCGACAACTGGTGGGAGTTTATTATGAAATCCCGGTACACAATAAGTATGCCCGGATGCTCTTTTCGCATCTTGTCTATCTCCGGCTCCAGCTTCTTGCAGTACCCGCACTGGTAATCCGAAAATAACTCCACCCGGACAGGGGAGTTTTTGTCCCCCTCGTAAGTTAAATATTCGCCAGTGGATACCGCCACCGGCCTTGCGGCGAATTTCACCGGCGCGGCGAACCCGGCGAAGGACACGAGGATAATTACCGGCGCCGCCCACATGGACGGCGCGGCGAACGTGTCCCCGCTTTTCAGCCGCCACGCCAGCGTAAGCGCGAACAGCAACAGCACGTTCACGAACTGCACCAGACAGAAGGCGCAGTATATCTGGATGACCGACGCCATTACCCACAGGAAATAAAGCTCCGCCCCCACAAGGAACGAAGCCATGGGCAGGGCCAGCTTTTCAGCGTACCGGGCCAACCCGATAAAGACGATGTACGATAATAGGCCCCAGTACGCCACGGAAACGCCGAATACCTTCGAATACGGGGTGTTGGCCACGTCCGCGCATCCGCTTGACCCGCCGCCGCATATCGCCATGATCACGGGGAAATGGTGTGAAAGCTCCGTAAGCGCGGTTATCCCCGCCCCCAGGCAGGCCACGATATAAATAATGGATTTCAACAGGCCGCCCGCGGCCTCCGGCGCCGGGGCGCTAATTGACGGTTTACTTTTTTTACCCATGGATTCTTTTCATAAAAAGGTTCATTGCGCCCGCCGTTTTTGCGCAAGCTGGCGGGGGGCTGAAGTTCACTTGGCGTCTTTCTCCAGGGAAAGGCCGCTTATGGCGCTGTCCCCTCCGGGGGCCTCCGGTTTTTCCACCTCTCCAGCTGAACCGGATATGGGCTTTTCGTCCGGCGACTCCTCGAACCAGTAAGGCTCCACATTGAAATGGCGGTGGATGCCCTCTTCCTCCACCTGGGTGGGGCTCAAGGGCGTATGGGGGGACGGGGCCGCCAGAACCTGCTCCATGGAGCAGTTCACGTTCAGCCGGGACATGCCCCCCTTGGCCAGGGCCGACCACGGGATGAGTATCTTCTTCCCCATGATGGACAGGAACCCGCCCACCTCGATAATGACGTACCGGGGCCTGTGCGTGGCCTCGTCCACCAACAGCTCACGGATGCTGGTGATGTCCTTGTCCATGTCGTCATAGACGTAATAGCCCATGACCCGATAGGCTGGGGCCATGTCGAAATTTATTGAGGAAGCCGTTACAAGGCCCATGCTCACACCATTTACGCCAGGATTATCAAGAGCCGCTCCCGCGGCCAACATCAATTCTAGTTTAACGGAGGGCTCAAATCAAATCATCGGCAAGGCCGGTGGCGCCCCAGTTTGGAAGTACAGGGAAGATTCTTCACTTACGCTCAGAATGACAATATAAAGGCCGTTGATAACATTGTCATCCTGGGCGAAGCGCAAGCGAAGTGAAGGATCTGTCTGTTATTTGAGATTCAAACTGGGACACCACCGGAAGGCCAGCTGGCCCGCCGGTGGATCCGTTTGTGAAATCCTCTTGTCCATAAGCGTTCCGGCGGGGCTATAAATCTAACATTGGAAATTCCATAATCTAAGTTAGGCTTTCGCCATAAGGCGTAAAGACTGCCCAAAAGGCTTGATAGGCGTGCGTTTGGACGTTCGCGCGGAGCAAAATAAATTTTACTTTCCATTTCCAGCGACTTATACTTTTATCTAATATAAGCCGTAACACTCTACATTAATTATCAATCCGGAGATTTAGTAATGTCGTTCATTAACGTAAAAGAGGTCAACGCCAAAATAGCCGACCTGGAGGCCCAGCTGAACGTTCTGCGCGAACTGCTTCAGATAGGCGTATTGCTTTCGGGCGGCCGCGCGGAGGAAAAAGGCTCCGCCAGAGGCCGTGGCAGGAAAGCCGGAGCCAGGCGCGGGTCTCTTTCAGCGGCCATCATCACGCTGGTGGAGAATTCCAACAGGCCGTTGACTTCCGGGGAAATAAAGCAGGCCATGGTGAAACAGGGGTTGGCGGATCCGAAATCATCTTCGGTTTACGCGCTGTTGTTGCAGATGGCCAAGCGCGGGACATTGAAAAAGGCCAAAACGCCGGACGGGGTGGCCTATTCGGCGGTTGCGGGCGCCGCCCCTAAAAAGCCAGGCCGCCCCGCCGGGAAAAAAGGCAAGAAACGCCGGGGGAAGCTTTCCAAACAGGAAGCGACCGGAGCCGCCACGCAGGCGTAAATGAGGCGCGTCAAATAACGCGCAGGTGGATTTTGAATGGAACGGGGAGGAGCTTAATAAGCCTCCCCGTTTTTTTTAGTCTCCAGACTTTATTTGCTCTATGGTCTGGCGGACAAGGTTTTCGGCCACGCTCAACGTGCTCTCCTCGGCCACTTTGCGGAACGTCTCCAGCAACCGGGGCTCCATGGCGTCCACGGCCCGGCGCACGGAAGCGTCCACCATCCGCTCAAACTGCTCCCCGCTGAGCGCGTGGGACATAGTGGAGTGTATATGCTGAAGCATTATCTCTTTTAAGTGGCCGGACTTTGTCCAGTCCTCCAGCACCTTGGCCACCGCCCGGCCCACGGCTCCTTCCAGCCGCTCGTCGCTTACGCCTTCCACCGCGCGTTCCGGCTTAACCTGTGGCTCCATAGCGCCGCCACCCTTCACGGCCTCGTCTATGGCCGCCAGCATCCGCAAAGCCTCTTCCGAAAGGTTTTCATCATCCGCCGGAAGCTCCGCCTCCAGGGGGGACACCGCCCCTTCGGGCCGTTTTAACTCCAGGATGTCCGAAAGGTCCGGCTCCGTGGCCGAGGGGTCGCGCGCAAAAGATCCGGCGGAACCGGCTACGGTCTCCTCCTCGTCGCCGGAGACAGTCTCCACCGCCAATTCGTCTTCCAGTTCCCCGTCTTCCGGCGAAATCGCCTCCGCCGACAGCTCCAGTATCTTCACCACCGGCTCCGGGCCGCGCTCCTCATCCATGCCACTGTCGGCATCCTCTTCATACCCCGTCTCAGCCGGGCCGTGCTTGCTCACGGATTCGAGGATATTTTCGAGGGATACGTCTATATCCTCAAAGGTGTCTTCGGTATTCGCGGAGGCGGCCATGGCGTGGGTTTTCGCTTCGGCCTCCTTCACGGCGGCCATCACCTTTTTGACCATCTCCTCGGAGCGGAATGGTTTTTCAAACCGGCCCGCCGCGCCCGCCTGGGCCGCCCGGGCGTCGTCGAAATCGTCCAGAGCGGAGGAAAGCAGATAAACGGGGATATGCGTAAGTTCGCTCTCTTTTTTAATAAAACGGCACAGGTCGAACCCGTCCATCTCCGGCATGTTCACATCGGCGATGATGATGGAGGGCATGTGTTTGCGGGCCATGTCCAGCGCGGCGCGCCCGTCGGAAGCCAGGAGGATTTCCACCCCTTCGCTTTCGAAGGCCAGCTCGAAAACTTTTTGTATGGTGACGCTGTCGTCGGCCACCAGGACTTTGTTTTGACCCATTTTTATATGAAGCGGCTCCACTTAGCGCGGAGCCGAGTTTATCCCACCTTAATAAACCTTTGTTTCAGGCAAAGCTTACACAGTTATTCCGGTGGTGTCAAACAGGCCCGCGCTAAAGGCCCATGGCGAAAATCCGGTAGTGTCTCAGTTTGAAAGTACAGGGGAGATTCTTCACTTACGCTCAGAATGACAATATAAAAGCCGTTGATAACATTGTCATCCTGAGCGAAGCGCCAGCGAAGTGAACGATCTGTCTATTATTTGAGATTCAAACTGAGACACCACCGAAAATCCCATTGATAAACATGGCCAGCCGGGTTAGAAATCAATGTGGAAGATGCGCGTGTCCGGTGATGCGGCTGGACTTCAAATCCAGGCGGGGGCGTAAAAGCCCCCGGAGGGTTCGACTCCCTTCATCTTCCGCCAATTTTAACGCCGCCATGTTATTATCTTAATTGTCTTTTAATCGAATAGGGTCGGCGCATGAAAAAAATAACTGTCGCTGATGTTCTTTCCATGCCTGTTTCCGAGCGGATTCTTTTTGTGGAGGATGTGTGGGACAGCATAGCCGCCACTCCTGAAACGGTTCAGCTTACCGATGCGCAACGGACGGAACTGGATAAACGCCTGGAGTACTACCATAAGAATCCATTGACGGGCTCACCTTGGGACGAAGTTAAAATCCGGGCGCGTGGATAAGAATGAGCGGCTCCGTTGTTTTTCACCCATCAGCGGAGGAAGATGTCCGGCAGGCCTACCGATGGTATGAAGAGCAAAGAAAAGGATTAGGGGAAGATTTCCTTTTATGTATCGAAGCGGCCATTAACGCTATAAAAGAGAGCCCTCTCAGTTTTCCTGCTATTCATAAAAATGCGCGGCGGATATTAACACGGCGCTTTCCATACTCAATCTTTTATGTAGCAAGCGGCGCCACGATAACAATCGTCGCTGTATTCCACTGCCACCGGGCCCCGATCCTCTGGCGTAACCGAACGTAAGAAACCCGTATCATTTTCCCTTCATCTTCCGCCATTCCCGCGTTTCATGATGAAATAAAACGCCAGCGGCGCGCCGATACAGCAGATGGCGATAATGGACAGGATAACGATACCCGCAGTGGACATATCACGCTCACCCTTTAAATTCGATAACCGTAACCCCGTCGCCCCCTTCTTCCACGCCGCCGGGCCGGAAGCTTTCCACATACCTGGAGGTTGAAAGGTATTCCCTAACAGCATTGCGCATGGCCCCGCTCCCCTTGCCGTGGATAATGCGCACGGCCCTGGCCCGGTTTTTAACGGCGTCATCCAACTGCCGCCCCAGTTCGTCCAGCCCTTCCTCCACACGCATGCCGCGCAAGTCCACCTCCACAAGCTCACCGGCATGTGGCGGGCGTTTTTTGGCGTACACTTCGGCCAGCCCTGCTTCCTGTGTTTTGGGTTTTCCGTCTTTGTCTATCCCCACCACGTCCTCAAGCCGGGCGGTAACGCGCACCCCGCCGAACTGCACCTCCAGTTTGCCATCCTCCGGCCCCGCCACTATCTCCCCCTTGCGCTCCAGCGGGACGACGTAAACCATGTCGCCGGTTTTCAGCCGGGCGCGCTCTATCGTTTCCTCGGGCGCGGCGGCGGCTTTGGCCTGGGCGGCCAAATCATCCAGCTTGACCAGAGCCCGGCGGGCGGTTTCTTTCTCGGCGGATTTGGTCTTCACTTCCTCCACCATTTTCCATATCTCGCTTTTGGCCGCGGCCACGTCTGCCGACACTTTTCGTTTGGCGGTCTTGGCCAGCTCCTGCCGAGCCTCCGCCAATTCCTGTTTTATCCGCTCGGCATCTCTTAATGCGCGTCCCGCCTCGTCCCGGGCCTTTTCCGCCTCCCGCCGGGCGCGTTCCATGAGGATTTTCTCTTCCCGCAAAGCCTCCATGGCCTTTTCAAGCCGTTCGTCGCCACCCTCAAGATAAGTCTTGGCCTGGGCCACTATGGAAGACGGCAACCCTAGCCGTTCGGCCACGGCTATGGCGGAACTGGCGCCGGGCACCCCGCTCACCAGCCGGTATGTGGGCTTTAGCAGAAGCGTGTCGAACTCCATGGACGCGTTGTGGTAGCCCGGCTGGGACTGGGCCAGCATCTTAAGCTCGCCGAAATGGGTGGTCACCACCACATCGGCCCCGCTTTTCGCCAGGTTGTCCAGCGCCGCCAGCGCCAGGGCGGAACCTTCTTTGGGGTCGGTGCTTACCATCAATTCGTCCAGCAGGACCAGCGAACCCTCCCCCGCCCCGGCCAGCACATCCTTCAGGGTCACAAGATGGGCCGAGAAGGTGGAGAGGCTGTCGTGGATGGACTGGGCGTCGCCGATATCCACGAATATCTCGTTGTAGAAGGGTATGGAAGACCCCTCTTCGGCGGTTATGAAAAGCCCCATCCTGGCCATAAGGCCAATGGCGCCGATGGTCTTGAGTATTACTGTTTTGCCGCCAGTGTTGGGGCCGGATATCATCAGCGTCCTGGCGCCTTCGGGCATGCCAATGTCGTTGCGCACAACGTCGCGGCTTTCAAGAAGCATTACGGGATTGGCCGCGTTGCGCAGGTTTACCGGGCCTTGCAGGAGCGGCCGGGAACAGGCCAGCGTTTTGGCCAGCCGCGCTTTGGCGAATATAAGGTCCAGCCGCGTGATGGAGGCATGGGCGGCTTTAATGGGCTCGGCTTCGGCCGCCAGCATGGAGGTAAGCTCCATAAGCAGACGGGCGATTTCGGCGGCCAGCGCCATCTCCGCCTCCTTGAGCCGGTTGTTCATTTCCACCAGCGCCTTGGGCTCGATATAAAAAGTCTGCCCGGTGTTGGAAGAGTCGTGGATTATCCCTTCCACGTGGTTTTTATGCTCGGCCCGCACGGGGAGGACAAAACGGTTCTCCCGGAGGGTAACGTAATCCTCTTGCAACATGGGAGCCAGCTTAATGTCCCGGAGCATGGTTTCCGCGCGGTTACGGATGGTCTGCTTTAGCCCGTTGGCCGAATCGTAAAGCCTTTCTATCTCCGGCGTGGCGTCTGGCCGGACCATTCCATCCTCGTCTATGGACTCCTCGATAAGCTCGGCCACCCCATGGATCAGCGGCAGGTC
Organism: Nitrospinota bacterium; assembly: GCA_016208975.1. Taxonomy (NCBI): domain Bacteria; kingdom Pseudomonadati; phylum Nitrospinota; species Nitrospinota bacterium. The sequence continues at coordinate 1,820,249 of JACQXA010000004.1, read as the reverse complement.
GCAATAAAGGGGATGCCCCTCCACAACCCGCTCCCGGTCGAAAATATGTTTCACCCTGCGGGTGGCGTTTAGCAGTGGCAGGAACGCCCTTAATTCCTGGCCGACCAGGGTATGCCCCTTGCCCGCTTTGGATAGAAACGCGAGGATGTCCCCAGCCGGTTCAATGTCGAAATCAGGGCTGGTGGTGATTATCTCCACCATGGCGGCGGTCTCGTCCAGCAGTTTTTCGGCCTCCTGGCGGTTTGGGGATGGACGGAGGTTGTCCGCCAGGGCTTTCCCCCCTTCGGTGGCGGCCAGGGATTTTAACCGGTCCAGCGCCATGTCCACCCCCAGCAGGGAGGCGCAACGAAGGAAATTATCCATCCTTTTTCTTTTCCCCGGGCTGGCCTTCCTTGCGCATTGCGGCCCGTTCCTTCATTCTTTTCTCCATCTGTTCCCGTTTCTCCCGGTTCTGGCCCCAGGCGTACCAGTTGGCCCATTTTGTGAGAAGGGCCGCCAATATCAAGCCAAGGATAAGGACCGCAGGTATTATTATCCGCTCCATTTCACTCCACCAGAGCTGTATTGCGTCAAATTGGGAATTGTCGGAAATCCTGGCCGCTGTGGCAAGCCCTGTTTTCCCGAAGGGAGGGTTGTGGTAGATTCAACCCGAACCGCCGGAGGGCGCCCGGCGGGCGGAAAAATTTCTTTATTTCATATCCGGGGGGAGTGGCGCGGTGGTCCGGTTTTTAATGTGGCTTATTCTGTTCGGTCTGGTAATGTTCTTCATCATAAACGGCTGGTATCTTAGAAAAGATGTGAAAGACGCCAAGTCCGGTATGGATAACAACGCCAAAAATGGCGGCGCCGATTAAACCTGATAAGCCGGGAGGCCTTGTTTTGCGGATAACCGATTACCTTACCGGAGACCTTGTGGCCACCGGGCTGGCCCCCGACACCAAAGAAGAGGCCTGCGCCCAGCTGGTGGACCTGTTAGTGGCCAGCGGCATTGTGGCGACGGAGCGGCGCGACCCCCTTTACGAAAAAATTATCGAACGTGAAAAACTTTCCTCCACCGGTATGGGGGGCGGGGTGGCCATCCCGCATACTTTTGGCGAGGATCTGGCGCAGGCGGTGATAGTGTTCGCCCAGATTCCAGACGGGGTGGAGTTTGAATCGCTGGACGGGGCTCCGGTAAAACTGATTTTTCTAATAGTCGGCTCGGAACGGGCGCCCAAGGCCCATTTGCAGATACTGGCCATGATAGTGCGACTGCTTAAGAACCGGGAGCTTGTGGACAGGCTGACGTCGGCGCGGTCGCCGGAAGAGGCTTACCAACTGCTGGCCAGCGTAGAATGACCGTTAAACAGGCGATATGGATGAGCCAACCCTGCCGCAAGAGGTGAAGGAGGCCCTGCTAAACGCCAACCATGTGGTGGCGCTCACCGGGGCGGGCGTATCGGCGGAATCGGGCGTCCCCACCTTTCGGGGGGCCGGGGGGCTTTGGGAGAACCATCGCGCCGAGGACCTGGCCACCCCGGAGGCGTTCATGCGCGACCCGGCCCTGGTGTGGCGGTGGTATGACTGGCGCCGTGGATTGATAGCCCCCCTTTCGCCCAACCCCGGCCATTACGCCCTGGCCCGGATGGAAAAAAAGTTCAAACAATTCACCCTGATAACCCAGAACGTGGATGGGCTCCATTCCAAAGCCGGAAGCGCCGCGCCCATTGAGATTCACGGGAACATCTGGTTTGCAAGATGCGTCCAGGAAGGAACCGTGCGGGAAAACAGGGAAACGCCCCTCCAGGTTATACCTCCCGTATGCCCCAATTGCGGGGGAATGGAGCGGCCCCATATCGTCTGGTTCGGCGAACAACTGGATCAGGATAAACTCGGCCTGGCGCTGGAGGCGCTGGAGAACTGCAACGCGCTCATCGTGGCGGGCACATCCGGAGTGGTCCAGCCTGCGGCGTCATTCGCCGGAATGGCCCGGAGCGCCGGGGCCTTCGTGATAGAGGTGAACACGGAACGCACCCCTGTGACCGCCATGGCCCACGCCACCATCCGGGCCCCGTCGGGCGAGGCCCTCCCCCTATTGGCCAAACTGGCCCAAACCGCTTCCGGCGGCTAAAAACCGTGGTATCCTTCCATTTGCGCCCGGAGGCGGATTTTATTACAATTCCACCCCTTGGGCGCTATCCCTTTTTGGAGGACGGTTACTAGTGATACCCAGATACACACGTCCGGCGATGGAGAAAGTCTGGTCGCTGGAGAACAAATACGCCACATGGCTGAAAATAGAGCTGTTGGCCTGCGAGGCTTGGGCCGGGAAAGGCAAGATACCAGCCGCCGCATTGAGCGAGATAAAAGAAAAAGCCGCTTTCGACATGACGCGGATAGAACAGATAGAGGCCGAGGTGCGGCACGACGTTATCGCCTTCCTTACCTCCGTGTCGGAATTTGTGGGGCCGAATTCCCGCTTCATCCACATGGGGCTTACTTCGTCGGACGTTGTGGACACGGGCCTGGCCTGCCTGATGACCGAGGCCATGGATATGATACTTGTGGGTGTGGACGGCCTTCTGGCGGCTTTAAAGCGCAGGGCGTATGAATTTAAAACCACTTTGTGCATCGGCCGCTCCCACGGCATCCACGCCGAACCCGTAACCTTCGGGCTCAAGTTCGCCCTTTGGCACGCGGAGATGGAGCGCAACCGGAAACGGTTAGTGGCGGCGCGGGAATCGGCGGCTACGGGCAAGCTGTCCGGGGCGGTGGGAACCTTCGCCAACATAGACCCTTTCGTGGAGGAATACGTCTGCGGGAAGCTGGGATTGGCGCCCGCGCCACTTTCCACCCAGGTGGTCCAGCGCGACAGGCACGCCGAATACATGTGCGCCCTGGCCATCACCGCCGCCACTATAGAAAAGATAGCGGTGGAGCTTAGGCATCTTCAGAGGACGGAGGTGCTGGAGGCGGAGGAGAAATTCCACGAGGGGCAGAAAGGCTCCTCGGCCATGCCCCACAAAAGAAACCCCATCACCGCCGAGAACCTGACGGGGCTTGCGCGGATGGTGAAAAGCCATGTTTTCCCGGCGCTGGACAACGTGGCCCTGTGGCACGAGCGGGACATATCCCATTCGTCGGTGGAGCGGGTGATAATGCCCGACGCCACCATCCTTATGGACTACATGCTCCACAAGGCCACCCAGTTGATTAACGGGCTGGTGGCCTATCCGGAGAACATGCTGGAGAACCTGGACAAGACCAAGGGTTTGATTTTCTCCCAGAAGATATTGCTGGACCTTGTGAACGCCGGGGTCTCCCGGGAGGACGCCTACGCCGTAACCCAGCGGGCCGCCATGCGGTGTTGGAAAGAGAAGGTGGCGTTCAAGGAGCTTTTGTGGGAAGAGCCCAAAGTGCGGGAGAAGCTCACGAAGGAACAGGTTGAAGAATCCTTTGATATAACCTATCATTTGAAGAATATAGACTTTATCTACAAGCGCGTTTTCAAGGAATAATTCAGGAAGGCGGCCCTTGATGACCCAAAGTGTCGTTACAAAAGGCGAAAAGCTCTACGAAGGCAAGGCCAAGCAGATTTACGCCACCAGCGATCCATCCCTGGTAATCCAGTATTTCAAGGACGACGCCACGGCTTTCAACGGGAAGAAGAAGGGGATAATCTCCAACAAGGGTGTTTGCAACAACACCATTTCGTCCCACATCTTTTCCCTGCTGGAAAAGGAGGGGGTGAAAACCCATTTCGTTGAAAAGCTGTCCGACCGGGAGATGCTTGTGAAGAAGGTGGGCATCATCCCCGTGGAGGTGGTGATGCGCAACGTAACGGCCGGTTCGCTATCCACCCGCATGGGCGTTCCCGAAGGGGAGCAGTTGCCCGAGCCTGTGCTGGAGTTTTATTACAAGAACGACGAGCTTGGCGACCCGATGATAAACAAATCCCACATCCGGGCGTTCCGCCTGGCCACCGATGAGGAAATGGCCACCGTTGAACAGCTGGCCTTCCGGGTGAACAAGTGGCTGTTGGGTTATTTCGACAGGATGGGGATCCGGCTGGTGGACTACAAGCTGGAGTTCGGGCGGAGCCCGGAAGGGGTTCTGCTGGCCGACGAGATAAGCCCCGACGGATGCCGTTTGTGGGACAAGGCCACCGGCGAGAAGATGGACAAAGACCGGTTCCGGCGCGACCTGGGAATGCTCACCGAGGTTTACGAGGAGATGGCCAGGCGGGCGCTGGCCACGGTGTAGGGAGATATATGTTAAAAGCCAGGGTGACCGTTACGTTGAAACCCGGGGTGCTGGACCCACAGGGAAGGGCGATCCAGGGGGCGCTGGAGACCATGAACGTAAAGAGCCTGCGAAACGTCCGGGTCGGCAAAATCATCGAGCTTGAGATGGAAGAGAAAAGCCCGGACACCGCCAGGGCCGCCATTAAAAAAATGTGCGAGGCCCTGCTGGCCAACCCTGTGATGGAAAACTACAAGATAGACATCGAGAAAGCCTGAATTTGTTTCGATGGATAACCAGAGCGAACAGATAAAAGCCCTCATGTGCGAGGTGCCGGAGTTTGACCAGCTTGAGCCGGATGAGCTTGAGATGCTCAGCAAGAGCATTTTCCTGCGCCGGGCTCCCGCTGGAACTGTGCTATGCAGGGAAGGCACTGTGGGCGACTCGCTGTATTACATCGTCAACGGGAAGATAGAGATCAGAAAAGAGTCCATGGACGGGCGGCAGGCTGTGCTGGCCCGGTTCGGCAAGGGCGCTTCGGTGGGGGAGATGAGCCTTGTGGAGGATTCGCCAAGGTCGGCCACGGCCATGGCTTTGGACGACGCCGAGCTTCTCATACTCACCCGGGAGAACTTCGAGAAACTTCTGCAAACTTCCCCGCAGATAGGCATAAAGATATTACGCAACATAGCAAAATCGCTCTCCAAGCGGCTCCGGTTCACTTCAGGCCGGTTCGCCGACGTGTTCAGGTGAGGCCCGCTGGATGAAAACGGCCGTCCTTGTTTTTCCCGGCTCCAATTGCGATCACGACTGTTACCACGCCGTAAAACACGTAATGGGGCGCGAGGCTGATTTCATATGGCACCAGGAGCGCTCCCTTAAGGGTTACGGCCTTGTTATAGTGCCCGGTGGCTTTTCCTACGGCGACTATCTTAGGCCTGGGGCCATAGCCAGGTTCTCGCCGGTGATGGCGGCGCTGGACGATTTCGCCTCCCGGGGCGGATACGTTATGGGTATATGCAACGGGTTCCAGATATTAACCGAGGCGCGGCTTTTGCCTGGCGCGCTGGTAAGGAACGACACGCTGAAATTCATTTGCGAAACCGTGAACCTGCGGGTGGAGACTTCCAATTCGTTCCTCACATCCGGTAGCGCCAGGGGTGATGTCCTGCGCCTGCCGATAGCCCATATGGAGGGATGCTACATAGCCGGGGAAGACACCTTGAAAGCCCTGGATGATGAAGACCGGGTGCTTTTCAGGTATTGCGACGCCAGCGGGAACGTTACCAGGGAGTCCAACCCCAACGGGGCGGCCCGGAACATCGCCGGGGTGCTTTCGGAAAAACGGAACGTGGCCGGAATGATGCCCCATCCTGAACGGGTGATGGAAAACCCGCTGGGCGGCCAGGACGGGCTTGCGCTTTTCACGTCCGCCCTCAACGCCTTGATGTAAAGCTTTCCGGCGCGTAACTCCAGCCAATACGGGGTGCGCCGGACCGGCTGTAAAAAGCAGTGTAACCCTGGCGCTGGGGCCCTCTCCCCGTGACGCCTTTTATATATTGCATGTGGCTTATCCACTCTACCTGGGGGAATGTTACTGAATGACCGCCGCCGTCAAAATGAGGCAGAAGCTTGCTTGGGACGAAAGTTTCAGCGTTGGCGTATCCAGGTTCGACGACCAACACAAGGTGCTGTTCGAATATCTCAACGAGCTGTACGACGCCATGAGGGATAAAAGCGAGAAGGAAGTGGTGGGCAAAGTGCTCAACAAGCTCACCGATTACACCCTGAACCATTTCCTTGAAGAGGAGGTGGAGCTTTCCAAAAGCGGCTATCCCGGCTATCTTAAACACAAAGAGGCCCACGACAAGCTTGTGGCCGCTGTGCGGGAGTATCACGTGAGGTTCCATGTGGGCCGGGAGACAGGCAGGAAAATGCTTATCGAGATCATAGCGGTGCTTACGGACTGGCTGATGGAGCACATCCGTATCGCCGACAAGGATTACGGGATGTTTCTAAACTCCAAGGGCATACGGTAGGACAATGGCTGGGGCGGTGAAGTTTCCTGATCCGGAGGGGTTGACGGCGGAAGAGCTTTACGAGCTGAAAGTGAAGTTCACCGAGACCAACCTGAAAATGGAGCAGAGCCTCGCCAAGCTTAGGGAAAACCTGAAGGGGCTTTCGCTATCCGAAAAGCTGGCCGCAAAAAAACTTTCCATCATGCGGGAGAAAATGGCTTCGGCCACCGGGGAGCGCACAAAAAAACTCCGATTGGATGAGACGGCCATCCTTGGCAGGATAGCGTCGAAAACGCGCATGGCCCGGGAAACCGCCAGCCAGATTGCCCAGACAGAGGCCAGGCTTTCGGCCCAGCGGCAATGGCTGGACAAGGCGGAGAAGAGGCTGGAAACCGTGGAATCCACTTTCACCTGGCGCGAGGTGCGGGGAATGGGCTCGAAGCGATGAGTTTTAACGAGCTGGAGGAGGGGGAAACCCTGTCGCTGGAGTTTGAAAAACGGGGCGGGCTCATCCCCGCCATCGCGCAGGACGCCCGCAACGGACAGGTCCTCATGCTAGGCTACGCAAACCGGGAAGCTGTGGAGGAAACGGTGCGCTCCCGCATGGCCACTTTCTATTCCACATCCCGCAACGCGTTATGGAAGAAGGGGGAGACCTCCGGCGATTACCTGAAGACGATGGAGATATATGTGGATTGTGACCAGGACGCAATCATATATCTTGTGGAGCCGCAGGGCGGCGGGGCATGCCACACCAAAAGCCAAAGGACCGGCCAGGCCCGCCATTCATGTTTCTACCGCCGTTTGAATATGGACACCGGGCGGCTGGAGATAATCGAGTAGAGGCGTCGCCATCCGCCCGCCAGGATAGTGTTTCAGCTTGAATCCCAATTAACAAACAGGTCCTCCACTTCGCTTGCGCTTCGTTCAGTATGACAACTTTAAACGGCTTTTATGTCGTCATCCTGAGCGGAAACGAAGAATCTCTCCTGTGCTTTCAAACTGGGCCGCCACTCTCCATCAACCCCGGTTTGCCGGATTTGGCTTTTCCCTGTTATCATTAAACGTTATGAGAAGAAACAGGTTCAGGGCGGTTTCCGGGATATTAACCTTTGCGGGCATGCTAATGCTCTCCGCCTGCGGCTCGGCGCCGGGCTCCGCTGGAAACGCTTTGGCTGGCGCAAACGAGGCCCAATCCAGCGTTGATCAGCCCTATACAGCAAATCCAAACGCCAGGGCCATGGAAGAAGAACAGGCCCTGCTGGCCGACCCCGGTTGCGCCGCCGCCACGGGCCAGGCCGGAATGGTTTTGGACGACGTGGTGGCGCGGTTCAACGGCCTGGTAGCCGACGGGGCGCCCTGGCCGGTTCCCGTGGGGCATCCGGACGCGCCGGAAAACGGCGTTGCGGTGCGGGTGTGCGCAGGCTCCAAAGTGGCCGCGTATTCGTATGATTCCCTTGTTGTGCTCCATGAGGGTTTGCTTTCCTTATTAAACGACGCGGCCACGGCCAAGGTTTTGTATGGCTCCGGCGCGGCCTATGACGGGGCGCTATTGAAAATAGCAATGGACGCCGAAGCCGGGATTTACAATTCCCCGATTGACTCCACACAAAATGAAACCATGACCGGCGAGGCTGGCGCCCTTTTCGCCTCCGCGCTTGCCTTCGTCACTTATCACGAGCTGGGCCATTCGCAACTGGCGCGACAACAAACCCCATTGGGTGAATATGCCCCGTTGGAAGATGAGGAGACCAGGGCCGACCTTTTCGCCGCCGAAGCGTTGCGCGAAACAGGATATTCGCAGGAAGGGGCGAACCTGGTGTTCGAGATACTGGGGCTTATGTCGCCAGGAGGGTCATTAAACCACGCTTCCGCGCAGGAGAGGCTGGTGACGCTCAAACAGTCCACCTCGGACGCGGAGGTTTTTGCCGTCGAGTAAATCCGCCGTCAAAATATTGTCTCCGGCCAACTCGTCCGCGCCACCGCCGGCGATAGGCGCCGTCCGCTGTCAGGCCCATAATACCGGCAATGGCGTTTCCTGCCCCCGGCGGGAAGTGTTTAAAGCGACCATCGCCCATCCGGCATCCGTATTGCATTGTATTTTTACTGGCGGCGTTCAGTTTATAGCGCCAAAATTTGGACACTTTCATTGGTTGAGAGAGTTTGAAATGAGACAATTTTCACACGTGGAGGCGCACATACCCCTGTCGGCCAAGGCCGTGCCGCCAGACGTTTTGGAAAACCTCACCTCACGCACTGTCGAAGACGCTGTGGTGGCGGAGTTTGCGGAGCCGCCTGTGGTGGAAAACGAGGCGCTGTCGGAATGGATGACGCTGATAAACTCCAAACTGGACGCCATTTTGCACATCCTCACCCTACAGCGGGAAGGATTTTCCTCGTTGCCCATGCGGCATGTGCTCATCAGCGGCGGGGGGATATCTTTTATCACCAGGACCGAATACCAGCCGGGAGACACGCTGGAGATCAAGCTTGTCCTGCCATCGGTGTCGCCTTTGGCCTTATACATTTACGGGAAAGTCGAGTCGGTGGAGAAATTGGAGAGCGGTAACCGTGTAGGCGTGGAGTTCATCTCCATGGACGAAACCGTGCGTGACAAGATAGTGGACTTTGTTTTCCGGCGCGAGCGGGACATCCTCCGCGAAAAACATGAAGAAGGGTATTAGAGGTTAAAAAATGTTCGCCATAATCGGATCCGTCGTAGTCGCCGTGGCGGTAATAGGCGGGTACCTGATGGAACACGGGAACCTTTCCGTCCTGTGGCAACCGGCGGAGCTTGTGATCATCGGCGGCGCGTCGGTGGGGGCCTTTATCATCGGCTACCCGTTAAAGGTGCACAAGGCGGTCCTGGATTTTTTCATGAGGGTGATAACCAACAAGGCGGCCTATTCCAAGGACGACTACATGGAGCTTCTCCTGCTGTTGAACGACATCTTCAGCAAGATAAGGAAGGACGGGCTTATATCCATAGAGTCCGACGTGGACAGCCCCGCGAAAAGCAAGATATTCTCCAAATACCCCCGTTTCCTTGCGCGCCACCACGCCCTGGATTTCGTAACCGACACCCTGCGCACGGTCATGACCACCACCATAGAATCGCACGAGCTGGAAGCCCTGCTGGACACCGAGCTTGAGGCCCACCATGAGGAGGCGCTTACGCCGTCGGCCAGCGTGAACACCGTGGCGGACGCCCTGCCGGGCCTTGGGATAGTGGCGGCGGTGCTGGGCATAGTGCTCACCATGCAGAAGATGGGCGAGCCGCCGGAAGTGCTGGGCCATTCCATTGGTTCGGCGCTGGTGGGCACGTTCCTTGGCGTCTTGCTGTCCTACGGATTTATGGGGCCGCTGGCGCGCGCCCTGGAGATGGTGGCCAAGGAGGATTTTGAATACATAACAGTGTTGAAGGTGGCCATTATGGCCTTCATCCGCGGCGCCCCTCCGCAAATTTCGGTGGAGTTCGGCCGGCGCGTCATCCCAACCACCGCCAGGCCGCCTTTCGCCCAGGTGGAGGAAGCCCTAAGGCACAAGAAGTAACATGGCCGAAAAGGGGGGCGAAAAGCCCAAGATCTTCATCATCAAGAAGAAAAAGAAGGGCCACGGAGGCCACCACGGCGGAAGCTGGAAGGTGGCCTACGCCGATTTCGTCACCGCCATGATGGCCCTGTTTCTTCTGCTGTGGCTCATCTCCATGGTCTCTCCAGACCGTAAGGTGGTGCTGGCGGACTTCTTCAAGCATTTCTCCGTGTTCGAGCACGGCCAGTCGTTCATGCCGGGCACCGAAAGTGTGCTCAAAGAGACTGGGCTTGGCACGTCACAAAAAAACATCCGGGTGAAGGGGATGTACGAGGCCCCCGCGGAGATGCTCAAGGAAAAGCTGGAGAAGGAAATAAAGGAGAAGCTTAAGGGGCTAAAGGAGCAGATACTGGTGGAGATCACCGACAGCGGGCTTAAAATCCAGATCGTGGACATGGCCGGGAAACCCATTTTCGACCTAGGGTCGGACTCGCTAACAAGCCGAGGCAGGGATATCCTCAAGGTGGTGTCGGAAAACCTGAAAGACATCCCCAACCAGATAATAATCGAGGGGCACACCGACTCGTCGCCGTTCAAGGGCGGGATGATAACCAACTGGGAACTTTCCACAGACCGCGCTTCGGCCGCCCGCAGGGAACTGGAGGGAAACGGGCTGGATCCGGGCCGGTTTGCGAAGATAGTGGGCATGTCGGACAGGGATCCGCTGATAAAGGACGACCTTTTCGACCCGCGAAACCGCCGGATCAGCCTGTTGGTGATCCCGGAAACTCCAAAGCCCGAGGCGGAAGGCGCCAAGAGTTTCTCCATAATACCAACAGAGCCCGCGCCATCCGCTCCGCAACCTGCGCCGGAGCCGGAGAAAATAGTTCCCATAGACAGATCCAAGATCATCGGCGACATGGGACTGCCTTCCCGGGGTGGAAAACCGGATTTTCTGAAGGAATAACCGGCGTTTAGACTTAACATACTGGTGAACTCCCCCACCCTTGCGTGATAAAATCCAACCTGTGCCGGGATGGCGGAATTGGTAGACGCAGGGGACTTAAAATCCCCCGGCGCTTAGCGCTGTGCGGGTTCGATTCCCGCTTCCGGCACCAAAATACCAGCTCATGGGGTGTACGCATGCTTAAAGGGATGGCATGACCGTAACGCTGACACCGGAGCATAAGAGCGCCATCACCGGGATGGTCCGCATCGGCATAAACAGCGGCATCGCCGCGCTCAACGCCATGACCGGAGGAACGGCCCGGCTAACCCCCGTCAGGCTGGATGTGGTCACGGCCCGGGAAGCCGCCAATCTCATGGGCCTTCCGGGCTCTGGCGCCGTTTCCGCCATCACCATGCGGTTCCACGGCCAGATAGCCGGGGCCGCGGCCATACTATTTCCACCAGGTTCCGCCTCCAACATGGCTGTGGCGCTCACGGGGGAACCGCCGCTTGCCAACGGTTTGAGCCAGGCCGGCTCCAGCGCCTTAAGCGAGTTGGGGAACATCATGATAAACAGCCTGGTGGGCTCCATAACAAACGCCGTTCAGCTGAGGGCCATTTTCTCCGTTCCGGCCTATCACGAGGAGACCCCTGCGGAACTGGCCGCCGGTTTTTTCGGCGATGGGGCTCTTGCGCTGGCTGTCGCCCATTTCTCCATGGACGAGCCATTGGTGGAGGGGATAATACTCGTCTTCTTTGAATCGCCCCATCTAGCCGCTTTGGCGGGTGGGACGATCTCACCTTAAGTATCCGCGCCGGATGGGCTTATACACGGAGTCCCCGGTTCGTGGTTTGGCGCCCACACCATGCCGCAGATATGACGTCCGGGCAAGTTTGAGCGCTTAAACGGAAGCCTTTACCTTGAAGAGCTTCTGGAATAATGTTAAATTTATGAAATCAATAAGTTACTGGCAGTCTAAAAGGTGTAGCGGCAGGTAATCAATAATGTGGTTGCATAAAAACGAGCTTAGCCGGGAAGAAAAGCGAAGCCGCGCCGTGTACAAGTTCCTGCGCGACGACATGGAACAGTACCTGATGGATTTCGCGCTGGTGGACAGCTACCAGAATTTCCTGGACGCGGGCGCGGAATTCCCCTTCGTTGAGAAGCGCGAGCTAAAGCCCCGCTCCAAGGTGGTGGAGCAGGAGAACCAGCTTGTGAACAGCTTCATCGTCATTTTCTCCGAAGACGCCATGCCGCCGGAGATGAAAAAGAACATCCGGTTCTTCGACAACAACAAGGTCACGAAAGAAAACCTGGGTGAGTTGAAACTTACCGGGCTGAACATTTCCGACAGGTTCCAGACCAAGCAGAAATATTTCGAGACCAACGGGTTTTACGACCTGCTCCGCGCCCTTCTGCCGGTGGACTATGCCCTGCTTATCCAGCGCGACGCCTCCATAAAGCACAAGACCAGGTTCTCCATGAGCCATTACCATGTGCGGGTGGACTGGATGCTGGACAGCGCCGCCGAACTGCTGGGCAAAGAGCTTCGCTACATCTCCAAGGACCTTTACGAGAAGGGGGAGGAATACGCGCTGGACATGGTGGAGAAACTGTTCGAATTCTACTCGTTCCACCACACCGTGTCGGGCAGGCGCACGGCGGCCATGATGGCCGCGCAGTTCCTTCGGCAGGCGCCTTTTTACAGCACGGTGTTCGTGTCGTCGTCGGAGAGCAGGACGTTCACAAAACTTTCGGAAAACGGGGTGACCAAATACACCCTGGTGCGGCTGGACAACCGGGACATGGAAAACATCGAGCGCCACCCAAATGGAGACCCGGATTTCCGCAAACATTTTTTGATCCACGAGACAAAAGATTTCGGCGTGGCGGCTTTCGCGGTGGTGTACGCCCACAACGAGCATAGCAAACCGCCCGCCGATGGAAAATTGAGGGATTTAAAAAGCGACGTGGCGTGGCTGAGGATCAGGAACCAGCTGTTGATACCCAAAACGTCGGAGACCTCCGCCCGGCCCATCCGCTACCAGATAATCTACGACCAGCAGGACCCGCTGGCGTAAAGGGGGCCCGCTATCTCCCCGTTCGAACAATGGCCTTCAGTTCTGATAGCAGTTTCCTGTCAACCAGCAAACCGTTGACGTACTTATGTATAACGCTAGCCATCAAAGTCTGATAAGGAAGGCCCTCGGAGTCGGCGATTTTCTTTAGCCTGGTGATATCTTTTTCAGCGATCCTGATGTTTACGCGCCCTTCTTTTATGGCCGCGCGCGTAAACGCCTTCGCCATTTTCACATACCTGCCGATTTCCGCCTCGGGGGCGCTTGTCCATTCGCCTTCATCCAGCGTTTTTTCGATTTTGCTTTCTTCCCTTGAAAGTCTTGGCGCTTTCCGTTTCATTTGAAGCTCTCTCCGTGCTTGGCGTTCAGTTTCCGTGAGGGGAAAATGGTAATCAGCCTGATACAGCCCCTTTCCTCGACGGCCGGAACACAATGGACATACTTTTTTAAGCTGATGACGTAAATCAGCTGGCCTGGATATTTTTTGTTTTTAAGGACGGCCAGCAACCGGCCTTCCGATATCTCAATGAGCGCGTCCTCAAAAGTGACACCACGGCTCGAACTTAAAAGCGCGTTTTTTCTTGCATCCCAAGCAAATCGTTTCACGGCACAATATGATTACATTGTATCCCAAATGTCAACATTTTGCGGAAATATGGGTGGACGTTAACGCTCAAAGCGTCACCGGCGGATGGAAACGCAAGCTGGAATAATGGAATTCCCGAAGCCGGGAGAACGCTTACGGCATCATTGCAACAACGCTACGCGCGTTATGCCCGCAAAGGTTAAAGCCCCTTCCCTATCTCCGCCACCAGTGTCTTGATGGCGTCTTCCAGCGGCTGGTTGATGGTGCATCCGGAGGCTTTGGCGTGGCCGCCGCCGCCGAAAACGCCAGCCACACGGTTCACGTCGTAATCGTTTTTCGCCCGCAGGCTGGCGCGGGTGACGCCGGCTTTTGTCTCTTTGAACAGCACGGCCACCTCCACCCCACGGATAGCCAGGGCGTGGTTCACGAAACCCTCGGTGTCCACACTCTTCCACTCGTCGCTCTGGATGAACGGCAGGTCGAAATAGGCGGTGGCTATCCTGCCCCCGGCGTGGAGCGCTATGGTGTTTATCATCCTGCCCAGGGCGCGGGTGGTCTCCAGCGTGTTGTGGTAAAAAATGCGTTCCGATACTTTGTCCGGCTTAACGCCCGCCGCCACCAGTTCCGCCGCAGTGTTTAGCACCGCCGGGGAAGTGTTGGAGAACCGGAACCGCCCCGTGTCTATGAGGATTCCGGAATAAAGATATTCGGCGCAGGCTTTGTCCGGCGATAATCCCAGGCTTTTTACAAGGGCCACAACCATCTCGCTGGAGGCGGCGGCCCGCTCGTCAATAAAATTGACGGTCCCGAAAGTCTCGCTGGATATGTGATGGTCTATGGCCAGTATCGCGGCCCCATCGGCGATAAGCCCCCCCACGGCGCCAAGCCGCTCCAGGTTGGGCGCGTCGGCGGTGATGACGGCGGTGGCTTTTGGCGCGCCCTGTGGCCATTGCGCCGGGGATTTTATCCAGCCGTAGTTCTCGAAAAACGAGAACATCTCCGGCGGGTCGGAGTCTATAACTATCTCCGCCTGTTTTCCCAACTTGAGGAGCGCCCATTTTATGCCCATCACGGCCCCCAGCCCGTCCCCGTCGGGGTTGACGTGGCTGGAGATCAGGAAACTGTCGTGGGCGGCGATGAACTCCAACGCCTCCCGGGGCGTTTCAATTTTGTACGGCTTAGTTGACATCTATTAACCGAAAACGTCCGGAGCCTCTTTGAGGAAGGGAAGGAACCGCGCTTTCTCCACAGATTTGGTATAAGCGTCTTCGGGGGATATCCAGCCTTTTTGCAGTATCTCCAGTATGGCGTCATCCAGCGACATCATGCCGAACTTTTTCCCGGTCTGTATAACCGATGGGATCTGGAAAGTTTTGCTTTCGCGGATAAGGTTGCCCACCGCCGGAGTGCATATGAGGATCTCCAGCGCCGCGCACCTTCCCTTTTTGTCTATTCTGCGGAACAGGTTCTGCGCTATCACCGCCTTCAGCGTTTCCGAAAGGGTGGTGCGGATCTGCCCCTGCTGGTTGGCGGGGAACACGTCTATAACGCGATCCACCGTTTTTGCGGCGGACTGGGTATGAAGCGTGCCGAACACCAGGTGCCCCGTGGAGGCCGCCTCCAGCGCCAGCTGTATGGTCTCCAGGTCGCGCATTTCGCCGACGAGGATAATGTCCGGGTCTTCGCGCAAAGCGCCGCGCAACGCCGCCGAGAACGATTTTGTATGGGTGCTTACCTCGCGGTGGTTGACTATGCAACCCTGTGACTTGTGCACGAACTCGATAGGATCTTCCACGGTGAGGATGTGGTCTTTCCTCACTTTGTTGGCGTGATCCACAATGGCCGCCAGCGTGGTGGATTTACCGGACCCTGTGGGCCCCGTAACCAGCACCAGCCCCTTGTTCAATGTGGACAGCTTCTTGAACACCGGCGGCAGGCCCAGCTGGTCCGCCGTAAGGATCTCCGACGGGATCTGCCTGAACACCGCCGCGATGCCGTATTTCTGCATGAAGAAGTTGGCGCGGTAACGGGCCAGACCGGGAATCTCGTAACCGAAGTCCAAATCCCCGGTTTCCTCGAAATGCTTCACCTTGTCTTCTGGGCATATCTCGTAGAGCATGGATTTCAGCTCTTCGTTCTCCAGGGTCTTGTACTTCACCCGTTCCATCTCGCCATGGATGCGGAGAACCGGTTGCTGGCCCGAGACCATGTGAAGGTCCGAGGCGTTCTGCTCGGCCATCAATTTGAAAAACGCGTCTATTTTAGCCATAGGTCACTTAAACCCCTGGTTGATCCCTTTTTTCGCCCAGTTCCATCAGCAACGCGTCCCTGGCCTTTTGCGCAGGGTAACCGCCCGGCACAGGCCGGTTTCCCAGCCAGATGTCGAACGCCACGGCGCCCTGGTATATAAGCATCCAAAGCCCGTCCAGCGTTCCCGCCCCTGCCTCTCCCGCCGCCTTTAGCAGAGGCGTCACAAGCGGCTTGTAAACTATGTCCACCACCAGCTGGCCGGCGCGTATGGCCGAAGCCCCGGGCGGCAGACCCTCCGGATCCGGCCCCCCGGCCATACCCACCGACGTGGCATTCACAATTATATCCGCGGCGACTATTGATTCAATCAGCTTTTTCTCGTCGCCTATTCCCATCACCAGACACGGCGTATCCCCCGTGAGGCCGCAAAAGTCTTCGGCCTTGCCTGGATCCCGGTTCGCCACCGTTATCAATCCGGCTTTTTGCGCCCCCATGGCCTTGGCCACAGCCCTGGCCGCGCCGCCCGCGCCCCACATGAAAACCTTTTTACCGGCGGGGGAGCCCCGCTCACCGGCCCGCGCCAGAGACTGGGCGAATCCGTCTATGTCCGTGTTATAGCCGAAAAAATCCTTATCGCGGCGTAGCACCGTGTTCACCGCGCCTATGGCTGTGGAGTTGGCGTCCGCGGAGCTCAAATATCCCATTACCGAAAGCTTGTGGGGGATGGTAACGCTGAACCCGTCCAGGGCTAAAGCGGCGTTTTTCATAAACTCCGGAAGCTTCGCGGGCGGCACATCGAATTTTTCGTAAGTGATCTCCACCCCCTTTGCCTCGGCGAACACTTTATGTAACGCCGGTGAGAGGGAGTGCCCTACGGGATGGCCGATAACGCCAAGTTTCAAGGCTCTTTTGGCCGGGGCGGTTGAGCTGGCGGCGTTAATTTCATTTTTCATGGGTGTCTATTATAACTGATGCCGCCCTGGATTAATGAAATCAGCCTGTTTAAATCCTCTCCAAAATTAACTAAATCCTTACGTACCGCCGCCTCTGGATGCCCTATGTTTACAGCAAGAGTATCCATCAGCGCCCTGACGCAGAAAGGGAGAGATGAACGATATCCGCGATGCGCACGGTAGCGACGTTATGCTCAGAAAAATCAGGCGAGTTGTGAATGTGGACTGGACGGAAGCCGTAAAGTCCATGGATTTCGCCTTCCAGCCGATAGTAAATATAAGCACGGGTTATTGCGTGGGTTACGAAGCCCTGTTGAGGGGTTACGAGCGCGCGGGGTTCGGCTCCATAAGCGAAGTGTTCGACACGGCCCTGGAACAGGGCTCGCTGGTAAGACTGAACCTGATGCTCATAGACAGCGTAATGGCCAAATTCAAACAGTCGGAATGCCATAAGCGTACGAAGCTGTTCGTCAATTTCGACAACAGGATGCTCTTCAGCTTCGAACAGGTTCTTGAGGGCATCGAGGCGTCCCTGGACAAACACGAGCTCCACAAACATGACCTGTGCGTGGAAATATCCGAAAAATACGAGATATGCCCCATGGACGGGGCGCGCCGCTTATTTTCCAGGATAAAGTCGGCCGGTTTTAAAATTGCCCTGGACGATTTTGGAACGGGTTTTTCCGGGATGCAACTGCTTTACAACTCCGAGCCCAACTATATAAAGATTGACCGTTTTTTCATCTCCGGCATAAACCATGACGAGAAGAAGAAGGTGTTCGTCTCCAACCTCATAAACCTGGTGCATACACTAGGCGCCCATGTGATAGCCGAGGGGGTGGAGACCAAGGAGGAGTTTTACCTGTGCAAGGACCTGGGGTGCGACCTTATCCAGGGTTTCCTGGTGCAAAGCCCTTCGGGAATAATCCTGGACATGCAACGCCATTACCCTCACATCGAGGCGCTCAGCAAAAAAGACAAGCGCACTGCCCTGCCCGACAACCGGCTGGTGTTCTCCATGCTGGAGGAGGTGGCTCCGGTGCGGCTGATGGGGGACAAGCCCACCCTCGCCAGGGCTTGCCTTCCGGAGATATTCGACACATTCAGAAGCAACAAGGACATTAGCTTCATCCCCGTGGTGAACGACGATTACGAGCCGGTGGGGATAATAAGGGAAAAGAACATAAAGGACTTCGTGTACAACTTTTACGGCATGGCCCTCCTTCAAAAAAAGGGGGTGAACATAAACAGCCTCATAAGCCGGTGCCCCGTGGCGGAGCTTAGCTCCAGCGCCGAGAGGATCCTGGAGATATTCTCGCTGGAGAAGGAGGCCGAGGGGTTGCTTATCACCAATAACGGGAAGTATATCGGCGTGCTTGGCGCGCGGTCCATCCTGCGGGTCATCTACGAAAAGAACTTGCAGGTGGCCAGGGACCAAAACCCTCTCACCAAACTTCCCGGCAACGTGCAGGTTAGCGCCTTCATGTCCAGGGTGGCCGAATCCCACGGCGCCACCTACATGCTGGTCTATTTCGATTTCGACAATTTCAAGCCGTTCAACGACGCTTACGGTTTCAAGAAAGGGGACGAGGCCATCCTGCTTTTCGGCGGGTTGTTAAAGGAGATAGCCGGTAACGACGTTTTCGCAGGGCACATCGGCGGAGACGATTTTTTCACCGCCATCCGAATCCGAGGCGACAAGTGCCATACCGCTATTGAAACGGTAAAGACTCTGGTGAATAAATTCTCCGCGGAGGCCATAAGCCTGTATGCCGCGGAAGATATCGCCAACGATTTTTTCACCGCGCAAGACCGGGAGGGGAACACGCGCCGGTTCCCGTTGCTAACCGTTTCCGCCGGAGCGCTGGTTCTGCCGCAGGAACGCAACAGGCATAACGTGGACGACATAAGCTGTATCCTGGCCGAGCTGAAAAAACAGGCGAAACATTCGGCGGACAAGGTGGTGGTGGCGTCGTTGTCCGCCAATTGCAACGGCATCCCGGCTTCCGGCCCGTTGAGGGCCAGTAGCGTAACCGCTTTCTGTGACATATGCCTTAAGGTATAGGGCGACACGAGCTTGATCCCCCCCGCGCATAAAAAATCAAAATAAAAAAGCGCCGGCCTTCGCCGACGCTCTATAACCCTGTATTAAAGGTTAGCGGGCGGGTTTTGCGGCCGCGCCAGGCTTTTCTCCACCCTTGGAACCCTCGCCGGCGAGCGTCTCCACCTTTACTTGCTCCGGCTCCTTGGAGGATATTTTGAGAGAGGGGTTCTCCTCCACGGGCATTTTCTCGATCATCCAGCCGATTTCCAGCGACAGTTTCTCCTTGCCCTTTTTCCGGGACGCTTCCATCTCGAAAGTCACCGCAGGCTTTGGCTTCAGGGTTACAAACTCGCTCCCGTTCTGGATGCATACCGTCCCCGCCTTGAAGCTGGCCACAAGTTCCTCCAAATGGCCTATGGCGGTTTTCAGATCCATGTTGCCTTTAACTTCCACTTCCTTCTTGCTCATGTCAGGTCTCCTTTTTTCTGTCTGACTTTAAGCCCCATCGGCCCAACCGGCCCACCAATCCGGCCTGGCGGCCCGCAAGCAGATGGCCGGTTTTATTATTCGCCAGCCATGAGCCATGCGGAAAAGCCTCTGCCCGCTTGCAGGGCTTCCCCATGGGAGATTGTATTGGAAGCGGGGTCCGCCGGATTTTAACTTTCGGTTAAATCACCATGGCAGGATTCAGCGATGAACGGTCCCCTTTGTAACGCATGGGAAACAAAAGGGAAAAGCCACGAAAGACGCGCTCCTAACGAAATACTAATCGTAATCTAACCCCGGAAAAAACTTTATTTCCTTAAAATTTTAACAGGTTATGAAAACAACCGAACACTTGGAGCAGTAAACCATGAGCCGTCTGGAAGAGCTTCAAATGCCCGCGCCCGAAGCCGTCCGCGATGACGGTTCGTGGCTTCCGTCCATCGGGACCATATTGGAATCCCTGGGCGTTAACGCCAATGCCGGGCGGGACGCGTTCATAGAATCGTTGCCTTTCACCCCTGGTGATATCACCGCAGGAGCCGAGAACGAGCTTTTAGCGGTGGTGGTTGGAGATAAAGAGCGCGTGGACCTTCCCCGTACCATAGCCGCGTCCAGTTATTTCGCTAATGTTGAAAGAAGGGCCGCGTCCGGCGACACTCCCAAAAAGCGGCTTTCAGAGCTGGAAGAGTTTTTGGGCGATAACAAGCAGGGGGTATGGGAGAACAGCTGGGCCCGGTTTCCCCGCAGGTTACTGAACAACTACGCCGACATGGCGCTGGCGCAGGATATGCTTGAGGACAAGCGGGTTCCCGACGGGCCGCGCCGGAGCGATTCGGACAGGTTCCTGCTAACCGAGAGCGGCGAGCAGATAGTAAGGGTTCCCATTAGCTATCTGTTAAAACTGGCGCTGGCCGACCTTATTGGAGCCCTTCGCTCGCGGATGAGCCTGCCCGCGCTGGATATGGCCGAAAAACTGCTGGGGCATTTCTCGTCGGATAACACGTCTCCGGAGATTTGCTCTTTCTACGTCCCCACCCTTACCCGGGAAAACGGCGTGGGCAAGGCGCTTGCCCGTGAAACTGCGCTCCGCTACATGTTCATCCAGTTGTTGGCCCAGTACGCCAACGAGCGGTTCGGCCTGGCCGCCAACGGGCAGAGGGTAATGGTGTATTTCGCCCCTCACCCGCCCATCCGGCAGAAGAAGTTGAACGACCTGGTGTCCGACGAGTTTTATCGGGAGCTTTACATGAGCCCATGCCTTTCCGGGTGGGACAGGGGTGAGGACAAGCACGACTATATGCGGCTTTGCCACCAAACCCTTTCCCGGAGCCAGCTGAACGCAGTGCTTAAGCTCCGGAGCGCCGGGATTATCACTAGCAACCTGGTTGTGCTCCCCAACGTTTCCAACATAAGCCTGGCCAATAATGGTACCCACATCAGCATCGGGAGCAAAAGGCTTACGGCCGCCAGGGCCGACAAGAACAGCGGATTCGGAAGGGCCGGCGAAAAACTGGTGGGCGACCTGGTCATAAAGATAGTGGAGCATTTCCTGCCGTTGTTCGTGGGTACATACAGCGCCGCGCCCTACCGGCTGGCGTTTTCCGACTTCCATCCGGAGCGGGCGCTTGGGTTTCTTTCCCACGAGCTGGATTTTACCCATCTGCGGATGCTGTGGCGCCGGTGGAAAAAGAAGGCCAGGCTCAACGTATTCGGGCTTCCCATAACCCCTTTCGGGCCGTTGTGGCTGGACAATCTTGTAAGTTCCGCCTTCGGGTTAAAAGGGGACTTTGTGCCGGATTTCAGACTCATCGACTATCTTGTGTGCCTGCTTTCAACGGAGTCCAGCCCGGCGCTGGACGGCAGGCTGGATAACGACCGGCGGTTAAAAAAAGACCTGGCCAGTCTTGGGGTGTTCGACGAGCGGATGTCGCTCTATCTTCTATACAAACTCCGGGAGTTCCACAAAGCGGGATATTTCGGCTTCGAGGGGCGCCATTACAGCGTGTTCGAAAACATCGAGGAGGACATGGGGGCGGCGGCCAGCCTGCAATCCCTGGTAACCGCGCTGGCCTTCAAACTTGTGGCGGAGGGGGCCGTGGATCATTCCCATATCCCCGACAACCCATTTATGGAAAGCGAGCGGCGGCAGATATTTTTCGGCTCCGCCATAGGACTTCCCACATTTTATGTAAAAACCGGCACGGCGAACCGTTTCCTGACTCGTGTGTTATCCCATGCCAATAGCACAAGACTCAGCGGCAGGTACCAGGGTTATATGCGGATCCACAACAGCGAATACCGCAGGGCGCTCCTTTCCCTTATCGCAAGGGAAGGGGCCGAGCTTGTGGAGGCCTTCGGAATGGGCGAAGCCTTAAAGTCTCTGATGGAAGGGATTGACAAGCCTTGGGAACGGTCGGCCTGGGGCCGGATGGCCAAGGCCGCCACCGGCGAGGCCGGAGCGAAGGCCCCTATGAGAATGGGAGCCGAGGAGTTTAACGCGGCGATGGAGCGGTATTACCGCGAAGGGCTGAGAAGAAAAAACATGGAAGAAGGCTACAACCTTTTTCTGGATGCGCTGGGAAAAGACATAGCCGCCGAGACCGCCGAGTTCGCCCATTCGGTGAAGGAGAGCGTCATGGACGAGAAGGCGAGGCTTGGGGACATCGTAAGGCTTGCCGGGCTTTTCCTGGCGGTGATTCATGGGAATGGCAAGGATTGACCGCCGGAAACGGCGTTACGGGAGGACAGATTTATGAAAACCACGCAACATCAGTACATAGACCGCGACAGTGGCGAGATAAAAACGGAGAAACTGTTCGGTGACGCCGCCGTGCGGTATCTTTACGCCAACGCCCGGGAAAACGCCCCGGCGCTGTTCCGGGCGCTCACCAGTTCCTGGAGTTCCTCGGTACTGGGGTATCTCAATTTCGACATGCCTTTCGGCCACAGGCTTTTCGGCGGCAAATCGTTTCTGGATGAGGGGGAGATAGACCTTTCGGAATGCCTGGAAGACCCGGAGACCTTCACCACTTACAGAAAGCTTTTCGAACGCAAAATACGCTACTGGGAAACCCGCCCCATGCCTGACGACCCTTACGCCATAGTCGCCCCTTCGGACGCGCGGGTGATAATCGGCTCGTTCAGGGAGAACTCTTATATCTACCTGAAAGGCAAATATTTCGAGATGGAAGATCTGGTGGGGTATGACAAAACCCATTGGCTTGAAAAGATGGTGGACGGGGATTTCGCCATCTTCCGCCTGACTCCGGAAAAGTATCACTACAACCATGTGCCGGTATCCGGAAGGGTAGTGGACATCTACGAGATAGACGGCGGCTACCATTCGTGCAATCCCGGAGCAGTGGTGGCCGAGGTTACGCCGTACTCGAAAAACAAGCGGGTGGTGACCGTGATAGATACCGACGTGGAGGGAGGCGCCAACGCCGGGCACGTGATAATGATAGAAGTGGTGGCGCTGATGATAGGCGAGATCAAACAGGTTTACAGCGAGAGCCAATACGAAAACCCGCAGGATATCAAGCCGGGCATGTTCCTTCGAAAAGGGATGCCCAAAAGCCTTTTCAGGCCTGGCTCTAGCACGGTAGTGCTCCTTTTCGAGCATAGCCGGACGGTGTTCGCGGAAGACATAGTCCACAACATGCGCCTGCCGGGCGTGGAGAGCCGGTTCTCCAAGGGTTTTGACCAGCCCCTTATAGAAACCGACCTTAGGGCCCGTTCCCTTATCGCCACAGCCTGGCCCGAATACCTCAAACGGGGAGGGCACGCATGAATGGCGTGTTCATAGCCGGGCTGGCGCTGGTTTCGGGTATGGCCCTGGCATGGGGCTTCCGCAACCTTCCCGGCGAACGCTGGCAGATGATCGCCTCGGCCCCGGCGCGCAAGATAGGCGAGGGGCAGTGGGAAGGGGTCAATTTCACCTGGTACGGTTTCCTTACAGCCACGGCGTACGCCTCCGCCGTGGCTCTTTTTATAATCCTCTACGGCTCTCTTGGCGCCTCGTTCACCGGGGCCGTGGTCTTCATAATACTTACGCTTCTTGTGTGCGCCCCGGCCTCAAAAATAGTGGCCAGAATTGTGGAAGGGAAACTCCACACCTTCACGGTGGGCGGGGCGGTGTTCACCGGTATCATCGTTTGCCCCTGGCTTGCCGTGGGGGTGGACAGGCTGTTCAGTGAAACTCCCGCTGGTGGTTTGCCGGTCCTGCCCGCTATTTCAGCGGCGGCGGTGGCCTATTCCTTCGGCGAGGGGATAGGCAGGCTGGCCTGTTTGAGTTTCGGGTGCTGTTACGGGGTATCCTTGTCTTCGCTAAGTCCATGGAGCCAAAAGACACTGAAAGGGCTGGGCATGATCTTCCACGGTAAAACCAAGAAGATCGCCTATGAGGGCGGGCTGGAAGGCGTCCCCGTGGCTCCAGTGCAGGCAATGACCTCGGTGATTTACATGACCCAGGCTGTCCTTTCCTCCTGGCTGTTCCTCAACGCCTATTTCATGGAGGCGTTCATAGTATCCATAACCGTCACCCAGTTTTGGCGGGTCTTTTCGGAAACCCTACGGGCCGACTACCGGGGCGGCGGGAAGATATCGGCCTACCAGATCATGGGTATAGTGGCGCCGTTTTACGCGGCCCTGGTAATGTGGCTTATCGGCCAGCCCCCTGATGTGGGGAATATAGACGCGGCCCGGGGCCTTCTGACTTTATGGGACCCGTGGGTGATCCTGTTCCTGCAGTCAATATGGCTTGCCGCGTTCTTCTACACCGGTAAAAGCCGCGTTACCGCAAGCCGTCTTTCGTTTTACGTAAGAATGGATTGCGTTTAGCGCCAGGTTGCAAGAGTGGAATTAACCTCTTCCTAACGGCGAGCGGAGGCGCGGAGGATTATCATGAAATTGAAGAGGTATTTTAGCCAGTGAAACAGGATGTCTGAGAGAACAATGACATTAGAAGCCCCCAAGCCACCACGCCAGCTCCGGCCCCGGCCTTCCGCGGCCCAAAGCTCCCGGGAAATAACAGAGTGGGACGAGAAGGCCTATCTGCGCGTTATCTCCACGGAGCTTACGCCCCAGCAAAGGCTGGCGCTTACCCAGCCTTCCAGGATCTATCCCAGGCAGGAGTCTGTGCTGGCCGTCCACTGGCACCCGGAGCACATCCCGCTGGACCTCATCCGCGAGAGGGTGAACAACATGTTTCCCAGCAGGCGGCGCGAGCTGGTCATCCCGACCCAGCATAACATCATCATGGCCATGGACGGCTTCGCTGGAGTGGAGGTGGACTGTTACTCGAAAGGTTTCAACCGGAAGGTACAGCTGTTGCTCCACATGCGCGAGGATAAAGTGGAGGGAGCGGACACCCTGAAAGCCATGCTGGAGCATACTTTCAAATACCGCTCCGGGCAGTTGCTGGAGTTCCTGGAGACCCTCGTTGACCCGTCGCTTGAGCACAGGCTGGCCGTGCCCGCCCAAGAGACTGGCGCCAATGAGGAGATTGTGGCGCTGGCCAGGACACTGGCGGGCAAGCTTCTTGCCATTATTTACGCCAAAGAGCAGGTCACCCCGCAGGTGGCCATGAAAAACAAACTGCTGACCGATTATATAGACGAATGCCGCGCCCACCTTGACGACCGGCTGATAAACCGTGTACAGCTTTTCGTGGGAGCCGTTAAAAAGGTTGTGAAAGCCAACTTCTCTCTTTCGTATTTCTACTCCACAGAGGAGGTGATAGAGGAGGCCAGGTCGCTGGGCGCTGGCGTCGTTGTGCCTCACCCGGAGCAGTTCTGGCCTATCCTGCTGGCCGACTACGACCTGGACGGATACGAGGTGTGGAATCCGCAGTCCAACGAATACACTGAGTTTCTTATCCAGGTTGTCCTGCGGCAGAACAAGACAAGGAAAGGCAAGCAAAGGCAACTTCTCATATTCATGGGGGACGACACCCACATGAGCGAGAAGGCCAAGGAGCCGCGTTTCCAGAACCCGGAGAAGGCCGGGCGGGAGATAGGCGTGCAAACCGCATGGGACGATCATTCGATCAGCAAAACGCTCATCGCGGCTAACGCAAGCCGTCGGCGGGTGATTGAAGAGTACAAAAACAGGCTTTCGTGAGAGGGGGGAACATGTCAAAGGAAAACGAGTTTAACTACGACGCTGAACTTCACAAAGACGCTGTGGTGCGCTACCTGGGCGCGCTGGTGGAAGGGTTTGGAAGCGGCAAGCTTACCATGGGATCCAAGGACAGGCAGTTGAGCATGGAGCCGGCCGGTTTGATCAAGGTGGAGGTGGAAGCCAAGCGCAAAGACGGCAAGGCCAAGCTAAAACTCTCGTTCTCCTGGAGGGACGAGAAAAAGCCCTCGGCGGAAGACGGCATTTTCATAAAGAGCGGCGCGGTTGAGTGAAAGAACGGCCGATGGCCATGGAAGAGCAAGGCGAGTTCGAGTTTGAGTCGTATCAGGACCGGGAGGCCATAGCCAAGCTCCTCAAGGAAATTGTGGATGGCCTTTCAGCGGGTCTTCTGTTCCTGGGCTCCAAAAAGAGCCACATTTACCTGGAATTGGCGGACATGGTGAAGGTTAAGGCTGAAGGAAGCCCGAAAGAGGGCTTCTACCGGCTCAAAGTGAAACTGGAGTGGAAAGAGAGGCAGGCCCGAGCCTAGCGCGGGTACTGGCGTGAGCGAATGATTGTTGAGCCCGGCATAAACGAGCAGTTCAAACTGCTGGTGATCGAGGTAATCCGCCAGATTGAAAACACCATGGCCGCCATCGAGGGCGGAGACGCGCGCATTGGGGAGCGTATCCGGGAGCGGGAGGATTACATAGACAACCTCAAGAGCGTCATCGAGAACAAATGTTTTTCTGTGATGGTCGGAGGCCAGCCGCCGGACAAAAGAACGGCGGATTCCGTGCGCGCTACGCTCACAATAGCCTCCAACCTGGAGCGCATCGCCGACTTCATGATAAACATCCTCGATCAGATGAGCCACTTCTCCGCCCAGGATTTCATCAAGCGTTATGACTATGAGTCGTTTTTTGACGAACTGGGTTCCGCCATAGAAGGGGTGGAGGCGGCCATGGCCGGGCGGGACATCTCCCTGGCGCTCAAGATATGCCGGAGCGAGATGTCGCTAGACAAGCTTTACAAAATAAGCTTCGAAAGGATATTGAAGGAACTGGGCTCCGGCAGGAACGTGGGGGACCTAATAACCACCCTCTTTATACTCCGCTATCTGGAACGCGCCGGTGACTCACTTCTTAACATCGGCGAGGCGGTGATCTTCTCCATTTTGGGTGACAAGTTCAAGATCCACGAATACCGCGTGCTGGAGGAAACGCTGGCCTCCTCGGATATTTCCGGAGCGATCGCCGATGTGGAGGTGGAATCCATCTGGGGAACCCGCTCCGGGTGCAGGATAAGCAAGGTTCACAGGAAAGAAGGGCCTGGCAAGGATAAAGAGGTCATTTTCAAACACGGCAGGCTCCGCAAACTCGCAATGGAGCGGGAGAACATTGCCCGCTGGAAAGAAATCGAGCCGGGCCTGACGCCGGAGATAGTCGGGTTTCAAAACGGCAGTGCCGAGGGCGCGCTTCTGCTGGAGTATCTTGGTGGACACTCATTCGAGGAGATTGCCACCAAGGGGGATGGCGAAGAGGAGAAAGAAGCCTATGATGCCTTAAAGGAGCTTTTAAGCCGCGTATGGGCTAAAACCATGAAGCCTAGCAAAGCCAGCGCCGGGTATGTGCGCCAGTTGTCAGAGCGCCTGACCGAAACCCGCAGGCTCCATCCTTATTTCGGCTCCACCGCCAAGCAGATCGGCGCGGTGAGGGTGATGTCGTTAAATGAAATTATCCGGCGGGCCGAAGACTTGGACGCGGCTTTAAGCGCCCCCTTCTCCGTTTTCATCCACGGCGATTTCAACGTCAACAACATCCTTTACGACCATCGCGAGAAGCGAATCCATTTTATAGACCTTTACAGGTCCAAGGAATCGGACTACCTGCAGGACGTGTCGGTGTTCATGGTGTCCCATTTCCGGCTCCCGACGCCCGATTTCGAGCGGCGCCAGCTCATCAATGAGAGGGTGCTGGATTTTTACCGGTTCGCCACCGAATACGCCGGACAAATGGGCGACGCGTCGTTTAACGCCAGGCTTACCCTTGGCCTGGCCCGCTCTTTCATCACATCCACACGGTTCGTGGCGAAGAAAGATTTCGCCAAGATCATGTACATGAGAGGCGTTTATTTCCTGGAGAAACTCCTGGGTCATGAGGGCAAACCCTGGGAGGAGTTTGAGATACCTCTTGAAGCTGTGGTTTTTTAAGGACAGGACGTATGAAAAGAATTGCTGTAGCGGGAATACCTGGTGGCTGGTCCACCGAAAGGCTGGCCCAGGCGGTGGAGCGCCGGACGGGATTTTCGGCTGTGATAGACGTTGAGAGGATGTCGGTGGACATGGGCACGGGGCGCATTAAATGCGCCGGGGCGGACATGGGCGCGCTTGACGGGGTGATAGTAAAGAAAATCGGCGAGGTGTACTCGCCCAACGCCATGGATAGGCTGGAAATCCTGCGCGCCGCTGGTAAGGCGGGTACGCGCTTTTTCTCCAGCCCGGAGAATATAGGCAGGATGCTCAACCGGGCCAGTTGCACGGCCACGCTGGCCCTGGGTGGTATCCCAATGCCACCCACAGTTATCACAGAAGGCGTCGAGGATGCCGTGGACGCGGTTGAGCGCTTTGGAGAGGCGGTGTTCAAACCCATGTTCTCCACCAAGGCCAGGGGAATGGCGCTAATAAGTAGCGGCTCCGGAGCAAGGGATGAGGTGGAGAGGTTCAAGATAGCCGGGAACCCCGTCATGTACATTCAGAAAAAAATCAGCCTGCCGGGAAGGGACTTGGGCCTTGCGTTCCTTGGCGGCGAATACCTGGCGGCGTACGCCAGGGTGAGCCGGGGCTCGTGGAACACCACTATCAATAGTGGCGGTAAATACGAGAAATTCTCCCCGCCCAAGGAAATGATAGATATGGCCGGGCGCGCGCAGTCACTGTTCGGGCTGGATTTCACGGGAGTGGACATCGCCGAAACCAGTGATGGCCCGGTGGTGTTCGAGGTGTCGGCGTTCGGAGGGTTCCGGGGATTATTGGAAGGTTGCGGCGTGGACGCGGCCCAGTTATACGCGGATTACGTTATTCGAAAGGTAGGCAATGGCGATTAAAACCGGATCGGTAATGGGCGTGGCCGAAGAGACACTTTCCCGGAACCCCGCCAGCGAGCGGATGGATCTTGCGTTCGACGGGATACGGATGACCATTTTTTCCAATTCCGCCTCTTTGCTGGAAAAGCTTAAACGCTATTTCGACGGATTCATCGTAAGCGGAACCGGGAGGGAGGGTATAAGGATATACGCCATAGACGGCCCCGCCCCGGAATTCCCCGGCGAGTCGTTAACCATAAAACAACCTGACCCTGGAAAAACCAGGATAAAGGAAGAGTATATCGAATTCGCCGACGGCCGCGTTGTGCGCAAAAGGCTCACCGGTATGGTGTTCGCGTTCGGCCCGGGGTTAAACCTGGCGGTTGGGCCCTCGCTGGACAACGACAACCAGGTGGTCAACTTTATCAACAGCCGGTTTATCCAGGCGGAGCTTTCCGCGGGTAGCCTGTTGGCCCATGCCGCTGGCGTGGCGGCGGGCGGCCGGGGGCTGGCGGTAGCCGGTTTCTCCGGCATGGGAAAAAGCACCCTTGCCCTCCATTTGCTAGGGCATGGGCTGGACTTTATAAGCAACGACCGGCTGATGGTAAGACGGGAAGGGAATGTGGCGGTAATGAAAGGGGTAGCCAAGCTTCCCCGCATTAATCCCGGCACGGCCCTCAACAACGAAAAACTGAAAGCCGTGATGACTCCCGAGGATCGTGACCGTTTCTCGTCATTGGGGCCCGACGAGTTGTGGCGGCTGGAGCATAAGTACGACGTGTTCATAGACGACCTATACGGCAAAGGCAGGTTCACCCTGGCCGGGGTGATGTCCAGCCTGGTTATACTTAACTGGAGCCGGGGAGTGGAAAGCTTCGACGCACGCCGGGTGGACCCGCGGGAAAGGCGGGACCTGCTGGCCGCCTTCATGAAATCCGCCGGTCTTTTCTACCTGCCTGATGGCGATGGAAGCGATACGCCGCCATCGGAGGAGCAATACCTGGACGTTCTGGAACGAACGGATGTATATGAGATCACCGGCGGGGTGGATTTCGACCAGGCCACCGGAGTATGTCTGGACATACTCGGAGGACAATAAGCGGACGTGGCTTTTTCGGTAAAGGTCACGCGGAAGGTTTCCATACCCGACCCTATTCGCGTGGCCCGGTACGCCAGGGCTCCGGAGCTTGGGCCCCGGATATTATTTTTCAGTGGCGGCTCCGCCCTCTCCGGGCTCAGCCGCGAACTGGCGCGTTACACCCACAACTCCATCCATCTGGTAACGCCTTTCGATTCCGGCGGAAGCTCCGCCGCGCTCCGTAAAGCGTTCCACATGCCAGCCGTTGGGGACGTGCGCAACAGGCTTATGGCGCTGGCCGACCAGTCGGCGTTGGGAGCGCCGGAGGTTTACAAGCTTTTCGCGAGGCGCATGCCCAAAGACTCGGACAACAACGCCCTTTTCACCACACTGGAGCGGTTGATAGCCGGTCATGACCCAATGGTGGCCGCCATAAACGACCCCATGCGCAAGATAATACGGAACCACCTGGGTTATTTTCGCTCCGTTATGCCAGACGGGTTCGACCTGAAGGGGGCCTCGGTGGGGAATCTTATTCTCACCGGCGGCTACTTGAACAACGGCAGGCATCTGGATCCCGTTATATTCCTATTTTCCCGGCTGGTGGAAGCCAGAGGTGTTGTGCGCCCTACGGTAAATAAAAGCCGCCATCTGGCCGTGGAGCTGGAGAATGGGGACGTGATAGTAGGCCAGCACCTTTTCACAGGCAAGGAAAACGGCCCCATCCTTTTCCCCATCAGGAACATGTACACCACCCGCAACCTGGCATCCGAAGAGCCTGTGGATGTTGGCATACGCAGAAAGACCGAGGAGATGATCGGCCAGGCGGAGCTTATCTGCTACCCCATGGGCAGTTTTTACTCCAGCGTGGTGGCCAACCTGCTGCCCTCCGGCGTGGGGCGTTGCGTAACGATGAACGAATGCCCCAAAGTTTACATCCCCAATTCGGGGCACGACCCGGAGCAGGTGGGCATGACCGTGGGCGATTGCGTGGAGACGCTGGTTAAATATCTTGCCAGAAGCGGCGGGGGTAAAATTGACCGGTTGTTAAATTATGTTGTGGTGGACACAGTTAACGGCTCATATCCGTGGCCGCTGGAGCTGGAGCATGTAAGGGAAATGGGGATCACCGTCATAGACACCCCACTTATAAGCGAGCAAAGCGGCCCGTATTACGATGAAAAACTGTTACTGCCCGTCCTCTTGTCACTTACCTAAGCCAAAGGGGATTAAATCTTCTGATAATAGATGGCTCCATGTCCATGATGGAGCGCAAAAAGGTTTTTGTAACCTGCGGCGGACTCGGACGAGCCCAGAAAAAGGTAGCCTTCTTGCCGTAGCGCCCCGGCTGTTCTGGCCATAAGGTCTTTCTTGAATTCCGCTGAAAAATAAATAGCCACGTTCCGGAGGAATATTATGTCGAACATGCCTAGCTCGTGGAGGCTTTTTTTCAGATTGAAATGCTTGAAGTGAACCAATTTTTTCACATCGCCAGACAGTTCATACTCTTTTCCGTCAGGGCTGAAATATTTTTCCAGCCGGTCCTTGGGCATGCCACGCTCGATGGCCAGCTGGTCGTACCTTCCCTTTTGGGCGGCCGCCAACGCGTCCTTGCTAATATCGGTGGCCGTTATCTCCAATCCCACATGGTCCGTTATATGCCCGCCGTCCAATGACTCCAGAAACGCCATGGCGATGGAGTAAGGCTCCTGCCCGGTGGAGCAGGCCGCCGACCATACGCGTATTTTGCCACGCCGGTGGTCATGGACGGTCCGGGCGGTCTTTGGGAAAATTTCTTTCTCCAGGGCTTTGTACGGCCCGCCGTCCCTGAACCAGCTTGTCTCGTTGGTGGTTAGGGCCTCGGCCATTGCCTGCGCCAGATGGTGGCCTGGGGCGCTAGCGGCTTTGTGATAAAGATCGAGGAAACTGTGAAGCCCCATTTCATGCAGTAACGGTTTGAGCTTGGTCTCAACGAAATATTTCTTGTCCTTCTCAAGGAATATTCCCATCTCCCTGTCAATAAGCTGGGCCAGCAACGAAAACTCGCTGTCGCTTAAATGGACCTGTTTCATATGCTGTTATTCTTGCTGGCCAGGGCCGCAAGCTCCCTGGCTATCTCGTCTAAATGCACGGCCCTGTCCGCCAACCCGTTTTCCTCCACCGCCCGGGGCATGCCATATATTACGCATGTCTCGCGCGACTGGACCAGCGACAGGCATTTATTCTTCTTTCTCAGGATTTCCACCCCTTTCATTCCGTCCTGCCCCATGCCGGTGAGCACCAGCGAAAGCACCCATTTGTCGGCGAAAGTTTCCGCCAGGGACCTGAAAAGCACATCCACCGAGGGCCTGCAACTGTTCTCCGGCTGGCCGTCGTTCAGTTCCACCAGGTAACCGCCGCCGTTTTTTTTCACGGTCATATGCCGCCCTCCCGGGGCTATAAGCGCCAGGCCGCTTTCAAGCCGGTCGCCATCGGCGGCCTCCCGCACCCTTATGCGCGACTGCCTGGCGAGGTTTTCCGCAAGAACGGCGGTGAACACCGGGGGCATGTGTTGAACGATAACCACTGGCAGTGGGAACCCCGCTGGCAGAAGGGGTATTATTTTCGCCAGCGCTTCGGGTCCTCCCGTGGATGAGCCGATGGCCAGTAAGGAAAACTGGCCGGGCTCCACTTTCGGCCTGGCCGCCACGGGTGCCGCGGCGGTGGCCTTGCCTGGCGCCTGCGCCGTGGTTGACAGGCGCGCCCTGGGTTTATATCCGGGCGCAAGCCTGGCCCTCACGACATCCAGCGCCCGCTCCACATCCTTCCGGAGTGTCATAAGGTTCGCCGTGGCGTTGGGGCCCGCGGGTTTTCTTATGAAATCCAGCGCGCCCATCCTGAGGGCGCCTATTACCACGTCCGCCTCCCGGTCGGCCACGCCGCTCACCATTATCACCTGCGTGGCCGGGTTGGATATCCTGATACGCTTCAGCGCCTCCAGGCCGTCCATCTCGGGCATGTAAACGTCCATGAACACCACATCCGCTTTCTTCTCCTCAAGCAGGCGCAGGGCTATGGCCCCATTGGCGGCGACACCCGCCACTTCAACGTCCGGCAGGCTGGACATGGCGTCCGACAACAGCCGCCGGAACAGCACCATGTCATCGGCGATTATGGCTTTCAACTTCATGACTGCTTCCAATGGATAATAGAAAAAAAAGGCATTGGGCTACCCCAATGCCTGCATATCAAAAGACCCGGGCCCTGGATAGGCCTCCTAGTTTACCTCAGCTTCCAGCCTGTCTAAAAGTTTGAACATGTGGCTGGTGAGGGAGTGGAAACCCTCGTACTTTTCAATCGCCTGCTCCCGGCGGCCATCGATTAACAACTGGGCGATTTCCCTGGCGTGCTTGTGGATTTTTTCGTGCCACACGTTTATCTCCTGGAACGAGCCGCTATGCCCGAACTTCTGGACACCGTCGCCGAAATACCACTTACCGAACTTGCACTGGGTATGGTCGGATATCTCCGATGGGTTTAGCGTCTGGTTTTTGAACAGGGCGCTGTTGAGGCGTGTTTTCCAGTAATTGTGCGCCACTTTCACCATGGTGCTGTCGAAAACCTTGTGGCTTGTCTTGAACTTGCTGGCTATCTCCCTGAGCCTGTCGGCCATGTTCGCCAGGTCATAAGCGGCGTTGTTGGATTCCACCACCCCGTTGGAAATAACCTTGGCCTGCTCGCTTACCGCAAGGATGTTCCTGGCCACTTCCACCGAGGCCCGGGCCGCCTCGCCGATGTTGTGAGATATCTCGAACGTGCCCTGGGAGGTGGCGGATATGGAGCCGGATATCCCGCTGGTGGCGGCGGACTGCTGGGCCACCGAAGCGGCGATGCTCTCGGAGATGGCGCTTACCTCGCTTATGACCCCGGAGATGCTTTCAATGGCGGCCACGGCCTCTTTTGCGTTGGCCTGCATCTCGGATATCTTCCTGCCAATCTCGCCGGTGGCCGACGATGTCTGCCTTGAAAGCTCTTTTACCTCTCCGGCCACCACGGCGAAGCCTTTGCCCGCCTCGCCCGCGCTGGCGGCCTCTATGGTGGCGTTTAGCGCCAAAAGATTGGTCTGGCTGGCGATGTCCATAACCACGTCCAGCACTTTTCCTATTTCCCTGGAGGATAACAGGAGACGGTTCATTATCTCGTGTATCCTGCGGGACTGGTCGTTAGCCTCGGCGGCGATCCGGGATTCCCGCTGGCAGTTTTTGGCCACATCGGCAAGCGAGGCGCTCATCTCTTCGATGGAAGCCGCCACCGACGTGACGGACTCGGACACACCCTTGGACGCCGACGCGATGGTATTGACGTTGCTGGAGAGCTGTTCGCTGGCGGCGGCTATGTTCATGGAGCGCTTGTTGATGTCCTCCACCCGGCTTATAAGCTGGGTGGACACATGGCAGAACTGCGATGAAGAGTTGGCTATGGCGTCGCTTTCCCGGTTTATCCCGGCGACGATCTCGGCCAGCCCGGAGCCCAGGCTGTTCACCCCGTGGGCGTTGTGGTCTATCTCATCGGTCAGCGGCCCCAGGTTCACACGCTCGGTCAGGTCGCCGCTGGCGAAACTGGTGACTATCCTGTTCACCCCTTCCAGCCGGGCGGAAAGCTGGCCGCCGTAATACGCCGCGTAAAACGAACATCCTACGCCCGCCGCAAGGCCCAGCGCCCCGGCAATTCCAACCCATCCGGCGGCGCCAGGCGCCGAAACGGACATGCCCACGGCCACTACCGCAAGCAGGGCCGCCGTGGGAACCGCCGCAAACAATATCAAACGCGCTTTTAGCTTCATCTGCAACACTCCGGAAAAACCTTAAACCCTGAACTGCCTGACTATCGCCTGCAACCGTGACGCCAGCTGGGCAAGCTCCATGGCGGCGGCGTTGGACTTGGCCGCGCCGGAAGCCGTGTCCTGCGCCGCCTTGCTTACTTCCTTTATGGAGCCGGACACGTCCCCCGCGCCGGTGGACAACTCGTGGATGTTCCCCGCTATCTCTTTGGCCGAGTGGGAAGCGCCCACAACGCTCCTGGCTATCTCCCTCACCGTTTCCGACTGCTGGTCAACCGCGTTGGCTATCATCCTTGAAATGGAGTTCATCTCCTCTATCACCGACGCGATATGGGAAATGGACTGCACGGCCCCGGAGGTCTTGCCCTGGATCATCTCCACCTGCCGCTCTATCTCCTCTGTGGCCACGGCTGTCTGCTTTGCCAGTTCCTTAACCTCGTCGGCAACCACGGCGAAGCCCTTGCCAGCCTCGCCGGCGCTGGCGGCTTCTATGGTGGCGTTGAGGGCCAACAGCTTCGTTTGGTCGGCGATATCCTTGATGGTCTCCAGCACCTTGCCGATCTCCTCCGACGAAACGTCCAGGTCGCGCATGGTTTCGGAGGCCAGCTTGGCCTTGTTGTCGGCGTTGGAGGCGATATTGGACGCCTGCGAGCAGTTCTTGGCCACCTCGGACAGGGAGGAGTTCATTTCCTCTATGGCCGCGGCCACGGTGTTCACCGAGGAGGACATGCTCTCCGCCGAAACGTTGATGGCGCCTATGTTGGCGGTCATCTGCTCCATGGCGGCGGCCACACTGCCGGACTTGGTGGACATCTGGTCCGCCCCCTTGGCAAGCTGGGTTGACACGGAGGTCATGGCGTTGGCGGAGCCTGAAAGAGACTCCGAAGATTTGGAAACGTCGCGGATGAGGGACTGCAGTTTGGCGATGAAAGAGTTTACCCACCTGGCCATATCCCCCAGCTCATCATGGGAAGTCACGTCCAGGCGGGCGGTCAGGTCTCCCCTGCCCTCTGAAAGGTCTCTTAGGGCCGCCACGGTCTGGTTTATGTTCCCGGTGATGCTCTTGGTCATCCTCAGGCTGAACACTACCGACACGATGGCGCCAATTAGCAGTACCGACACCGTGACAACCTGGGCCAGGGTGGCCATTCCCATCAAGCCCTCCAACAGTTTGGCGGTGTGGCCGTCGGTGCCGTCCACACCCTCGCCCCCATCCTCAATGCGGACAAGCTCGCTGTCTATCTCCTTAACATCCTTGTTAAGCTCCGTCCGCAGGGAAACCCTCTTCACGGCCAGGTCCACAAGCTCCCTGGAGTTTTTCAAGAACTCCGCCTTGCCGGCGGAGGCCGGGATTGAGCCCTCAACCCTGCCGTACAGTTTCTCGAACTCCTCCCTGGCGCCGTCGTCTCCATACGAGGCGTAATCGTTGGCGGCCATGGCCGCGCTCCATACCAGGTTTGTCTGGATCCCCGAAAGGCCGCCATTGCCAGCAAGGCTTCCCACGGCGGAGTCTGTCTTGTTCATCAGCTCAAACACATGGCCGGAGATTTCTATTATCTCCTTACCCTTGGCTTTAACCGCTTCCAGCTTGGCCGACACTTTTTCCACCGCCGCAGGATTGGCCACGCCGCTTTCCTTCAGGTCCTTCAGGGACTCCGCAAGACCAGAGGCCCCTTTCTCAAACCTATCCATGGACGCCTTGCGCCCTTCATCTGAAACATCCGTGGTGGACGAAAGCACGCCCCAAACGATGGTAAGAAAATTGATCCTGCTTTCCATGGCGCCGTCGGCGGCTTTCCAGGCATTGACTATGTCCGCGCTGGCGAAGCTTTTTATGCGTGATGTCATCCAGAACCCGGCCACGGCCACGAACACCATCAAGGCCGAAACCAGCGCGCAGTTGACCATCATCTTCTTGCGGATGGTCCATCCACCACCAGACGCTTCAGGAGCCTTGGATAACCTGGCGGCCTGCGGCGCGCCCGGGTCTGTACCGGCGGATGCGGCCTGTTGGGGGGCCGGTTTGGCCACGCCTTCGTTGAAGAAAGAGGAGTATCTCTTGTCCGTCTGCATTATGTGGTTCTGGAGCCAGTCCACGAGGAAATTCATAAGCTCCACCCCCACGGAGACATGCCCCTCCTTGAACCGGGTGGCGAAAGCCACGGCGTCGGCGATGAGCTTCTCGTGCTCCCCCTTGTGCCGCTGGAAATCAGGATACCCCCGGGAGGACATTTTCGTCTCCTCCTCCTTGAAATGAGACTGGGTGTACTCCAGCAATTCGCCAAGGATGACATTAAGACCTTCAACGCTCTGCCCCGCCTTCATGGCGGCGTGAAGCTCGTTTATGATGTCAAAAAGCCTTTTATGCTGGTCGTCGAACTCTTTTACGTCAACGCTGTACTTCTCTTCCCATTCTATAAGCGCCATGGTTTCACCTTTGTCCTTTACCCATGAATGTTTTCATTCCAGCCGCAACGCGTTTTCCGGGTCAACAAGCATCATCAAATCGCCTTCCAGCGCCACAACGCCCTCGACGTATTCTTCATTTACTCCCCTCAAATTGGCGGGAGGGGGAGTGACGCCTTCCAAGGGCGCTTCCACCACGTCGCCAATACCGTCCACCACAAGGCCAACCGTCTCTTCCGGAAGCCACGTTCCCGGGCCACCGTCATGTTTGCCGGCTATCTCCCCGGCGGTTTTGAGGATTATGCAATGGGTGTAACCGGCCCCTTCGCGCTTCTGGGAGCAGATGCGCTCCCCCAGGTCCAGCAATGTAACGATCTGGCCGCGGAGATTTATAAGGCCGCGCACGAACTCCGGGGCGTGCTCCACCGGCGTCTGGTCGAACTGGTGGATAACTTCCCGCACCAGAAGCACATCTATCCCGAAAAGGTTTGCGCCCAGCCGGAAGGAAAGAAGCAATCTGTTCGCCATTTTCTACCTCTCCTCTCCGAAGACCTTCCGCAGGGCGTGAAGGAGCCGCTCCTTGTCCAGCTTCAGCTCGTAATAATCCACCCCGGCGTCCAGCCCTGTTTTCTTGTCGCGGTCCAGCCCCATGGATGTGAGGGCCACTATGGGCATGTCCGCGAACTTGCCGGAGGAACGGACTTTCCTTGTAAGCTCTATGCCGTTCATCCTGGGCATGTTCACGTCGGTTATCAGCAGGTCGAACCGCTCTCCGGCGCAAAGGGTTTCCCATGCGTATTGCCCGTCGGTTACGGCTTTCACCACAAGCCCCTGCTCCTCCAGATATTTTGTGGTTACCATGCGGAAAAAGGCGGTGTCCTCCGCCAGAAGTATTTTCTTGCCCGTAAGCTTCCCGTGCGATGCGAGGTTTTTGTAAATTTCAGGCTCCGCCGTTTCGTACAGGGAATAAATGTCCATGAATATCACCAGCCGTTCGTCTATGACCCCGGAGCCGAATATTCCAATACCCTTCACCTTGTCCCGGTCAATCCTGGCGTCGCTTTTCACCACGTCCAGGATCTCGGAGGCGACAATGCCCATGGGGCTCCTGACCAGTTTGGGAATGATCACGGAAAACTTCTCCGGCGCGCTCTGCGGCCTGTTGATGGGCAGGAAATTCTCCAGCCTGAGGATTCGCATGGAGTGGTCCGCGTAATTGAGGAACTCCTTGTCGCCGACTGATTTTATCTTGCCTGCGGAAATCTCCTCTATCCTGCCCACAAGGTCGATATTTATGGCGAACACCTCTTCGCGCCCCGCCCTGAAAAGCAGGAGGCTCTGTTTCTCGGCCGCTACAAGCGTTTTCCTGGCTTTCTGAGCCGCCTCGTGGGCCATGTCCACCGCGTCGAACTTCATTTTGGTGTGGGCCGCTATTCCGGAAGGGTCCAGTATCATCACAACCTTGCCGTCCCCCATGATGGTGGCGCCAGAATAGCACCCGCATCCTTTCAGGTAAGCGGAGAGGGGCTTAACCACGATCTCCTCGGTGTCCAGCAGGCTGTCCACTATCAGGCCGAACCGGTGGCTCTCCACCTTCAACACGATTATCTGAAGGGCGTTATAAAGGCTCTTGCGCCTGTCCCGTTCCGCCCGGCGCTCCATCTCCTGCTTCCTTAGCTCCATGGAAACATCCCCGTCCACGTCCGTTTCATCAAACTCCCCGGCAAACTCGTCTATGGAAAGGGGCTTTTTCCGGCGGTCCACCAGCGTGGCCCGGCGGTCGTCTTTTCTCGCGTGTTCCCTGTAATCCGGAAAGGTCCTCTTAAGGCCGAACAGGTCTGTTAGATATACCAGCGGTAGCAACCTCCCCTGTCTGCGGATCACCGCCGCGTCCCCCAGTTTTTCTATCACGCGGGCCGAGTCCACCCCGCGAACCCTCACAAGCTCGTCTATATTGGCCTGGGGAATGGCGTACCGCCTCCCCTCGGACACCACGATAAGCGCCGGCATTATGGCCATGGTTAGGGGCAGTTTCAATATGAGTTTCGTGCCGCGTCCAGGAGAAGAGCCAAGCTCCACAGAGCCGCCGAGGTCTTCTATGTTGGTTCTTACCACGTCCATCCCAACCCCTCTGCCCGACACGTCCGTAACGGCCTGGGCGGTGGAGAAACCGGGGGCGAATATAAGCCGTTGCGCCTCGGTGTCGCTCATGGCGCCAGCCTGCTCAGGGGTTATCAACCCCTTTTCCAGGGCTTTGCGTTTCACCACGCCGGGGTCTATCCCCTTGCCGTCATCCTCTATTTCTATATAAACCTGGCCACCCTCGTGATAGGCCGCCACGCGCACGTGCCCTGCGGGATTCTTACCGGCCTTTTCCCGGGCCTCGGGCATTTCGATCCCATGGTCGGCGCAGTTGCGGATGATGTGGGTCAACGGGTCGGACAGCGCTTCGATGATGGATTTGTCCAGCTCCACCTCTTCACCCACCACTTCGATATTTATCTCTTTTTTCAGGGAACGGGTAAGGTCCCGGATTATGCGGGGAAGTTTGCCGAACACCGCGCCCACCGGCTGGAGCCGGGTGCCCATCACGCTCTCTTGCAGTTCGGATGTGACAAAATTAACCTGCCGGGCCGCCTTTTTTACATGGGGCGATTCATTCAAGGGGGCCGACACTGCGGCAAGGAACTTTTGCTTGAGCTTGTCCAGCTCTTTTCCCACTATCTGCCCCAGCGTATCCCGCGCGGCGCCATTGTCCACAAGACCGCCGCCCAGCTTTGAAAAGGCCGTCATCATGTTCCTTCTGGCCTCGTCCATGGAGCAGTCGATGATCTCCATGGTCCGGCCCCTGTCGAGCGCTTCCAGGGTTTTTATGTTCAGCGCGCTCATCATCTGGTTCCGGGCGAACACCATTTCCGCCGCCAGGTTCATAAGCCGGTCCAGCACGCTAACCTTCACCCGCACCGCGTCCTGGGCTTTAGACTGGCCCGGCTTGTCCTTGGCGGATCCGTCGCCAGCCTGGCCTGCCTGCAGTGGCACAGCGGTTTCCTCCAGGGCCACCGCCGCAGGGGCCGCTACCGGCGGGGTCACTTGCGTGGCGGCCTGGGCGGACGGAATCTCGATGTGGGAAGTTTCCTCCCCCATCCCTTCCGTGAACGGCGCAAGCTTGCGTTTTATCTCTTCAGTGGATATGGATTCCGACTCTGTGGCGTTGTCCAGTAGCTCGGAGGTCTTGTCCACACCGGCCAGCAACGCGTCCACCAATTCCGGCGTGGGCTGTATCTGGCCGTCGCGCAGACGGGCCAGGGCGTTCTCCATGGAATGGGCGAGGCTTGAAATGTTGAGCAGGCCCATGAACGCAAAACCGCCCTTGATGCTGTGCATGGTGCGGAAAAGCCGGTTCACCAGGTCCGCCGAAATATCGCCAAGGTTTTTTTCCAGGCTGAGCAGGTCCGGCTCTATTCTGGAAAGATGCTCCTTGGACTCCAGGATTATTTCGTTTAACAGCTCGCTATCATCAAGACCCATTACAATTTCCGGACTGAGGTTTAAAACTAGAATGAATGAATTAGAGGCATTCAACGGGCATTTTATACCATTGTGGGACGAATCAGTCCATATAAATTTTATTTATGCGCCCAACAATTATGCTTATAAGCTTTTATTTTTTAATGACATCTAAATGATACTAAAAGAACAAATAAGGAACATTACGTTCCACATGGCAGTGGAAAGAGATCGGGGCTTTAATAATGGATGTAAAAAGCCGTATTCCGAAAAGGGGATATCACGCCATTCGCGCGTAAAGGGAGGGTTGATTATCTAATCAATAATCCAGCCCTGGCTGGGCGGGGATGCCTTTGCTCATGGGATGTTTAACAGATTCCATACTGGTCACCATATCGGCCAGTTCCACAAGCTCCTGGGGCGCGCCCCGCCCCGTGAGAATGAGGTGGGTGTGGGCCGGTTTGGCGAGTACAGCCTGTTTTAACTGATCCAGCGATACAAGCCCCTTTTTCAAGGCGTAAAGCGCCTCGTCCATCGCCACCAGCCCGTAATCGGCGGAGGCAAGGGCTTCCATTGCCAAAGCCAATCCAGCTTGAGCGGCTTTCTCATGTTCATCAATACCGTGGCCGGGGAGCCAAGTGAAGCCAAGCCCGGCCTGGACTATCTCAAGCTGGGGAGCCAGCCTTTTCGCCGTCTCAAGCTCCCCCGTGGCGCTGTTGGCCTTGATGAACTGGATAACCTTGCATTTCATGCCATGCCCCAGCGCCCGCATGACCGCCCCCAGCATGGCGGAGGTTTTACCCTTGCCGTCGCCGGTGAATATCACCGTTAGGCCGCGCGTTTCCTGTTTGTCCATCTTATCTCTCCTCCGGGGGCTGATATGCGGCCACGCCAGCTATCTCCAGCAATTTATCCATATCCAGATGCCGTTTGAAATGCTCCGCCAGCAGATCATACTGCCCCTGCCTTGATGGCCCGGAATCGAAGGCGCCAGCCATATCCATCGATTTGAGGCCCTTCAGGAACGGGACGCGGAAAGAGGGTTCGTCGAACAGGCCATGCACATAGCCCCCCCAAACCTTTCCGCCATGGGACATGGCGCCCTCCGGCCTATATGCGCCATCTTCATCCATCATCTCAAGAGGTTTTAAAACTCCGTTCCCGGTGATGGTGATTCCCATGTGTATCTCGTACCCGCTCAGCCTGTGTCCACCGTCAACCCACCGGCCCATTACCCTGGCAACTCTTTTTTCGGCCCCCATTACCGTTCTGGCTTCCAACAGACCAAGCCCCTCCTCCTCTTCGCCCGGAACGCCCTCCACCCCGTGAGGGTCCTCCATTTTCAACCCCATCATCTGGTAGCCGCCGCAGATACCGCCCACTCTGCCGCCACCAGCGGCGTAGGTTTTTATGATATCCGCCCAGCCGGTTTCCTTGAGCCACCGCAGATCCGCTATGGTGGCTTTGCTTCCGGGTATCAGCAGAAGATCCATGCCATCCAGCGCCCGGGGTTTGGAAAGATACGAAACCTTCGCCGAAGGCTCCGCCGCCAGCGGCGCGAAAT
The DNA here is from genome assembly GCA_016208975.1 of Nitrospinota bacterium. Taxonomy (NCBI): domain Bacteria; kingdom Pseudomonadati; phylum Nitrospinota; species Nitrospinota bacterium. The sequence goes on along the minus strand of JACQXA010000004.1, from coordinate 1,778,558 downwards.
CGGTGAAATTCGATATGCGGGGGAGTTTCACCACCGCGATGTTTATCTTGTCCGGCAAGGCGACGGTTTGAGGGTCGGTAAGTTTTTCCAGCGACACGCTGTCTTCGTGGTCTATGGTTATATGGGTGAATTGGGGTATCACCCCCAGCACCGGCAGGCCCGTCCGGCGCTCAATAAATCCAACTCCTTCGGTAAAAAGCGACGGGTCGCCTCGGAACCGGTTGATGATGATTCCCCTTACCATCGCCCTCTCCTGCGGCGTTAGAAGCTCCAATGTTCCTATAACCTGGGCGAAAACCCCGCCCCGGTCTATGTCCGCCACCAGCAGGACCGGCGCGCCACAAGATATTGCCGTGCGGAAATTCGCCAGGTCGAACTCCCTCAGGTTCACCTCCGCGCAGGACCCGGCGCCCTCGATTATCACCAGGTCGTTCGCGGCGCGCAGTTTGTCTAGGCTCTCCTGTGTTCTGGAAAACAGCCAGGTTTTATCTTTCCTGAAATCGCCGGAGGTCATTTCCCCGGCCACTTTACCCAATAGCACCATCTGCGACCTGTTTTCCGCCGAGGGTTTGAGCAGAAGCGGGTTCATGTGCACCGAGGGCTCCACGCCGCAACACTCGGCCTGCACGGCTTGGGCGCGGCCTATCTCGCCGCCGTCCATGGTGACGCTGGAGTTGTTGGACATGTTCTGGGCCTTGAACGGCGCCACCCGCAGGCCCATTCCGTAAAATATACGGCACAATGCCGCCGCCGTAACGCTTTTACCCACGTCGGAGCCGGAGCCGAACACCGCCAGGCAACGGGCGGGCTTACCCATTGGCGCCATTCCCTCCGGCGATAACCATAACCGCCTGCGTTATCTTTTCCATATCGGCGAAAGAATCTCCCGCCTCTTCCCGGGGCCTTCGCACCACCACAAGGGGAATGCCCGATAACCGGCACGATTCCACCTTTTCCATAACGCCGCCCGCCTGGCCGCTTTCCTTGGTGACCATGACGCCTATGGAGTATTTATTGATGGTCTCAAGATTTTCCTCCACCGAGAACGGCCCGCGCGCGAAAATAACGGAACTGAAATCCAGCCCGTTCTTCCGGCATGCCTCTTCCGATTCCGGATGGGGCAAAACCCTGGCAACCAACGGGACACCGGTTTCAACAGATTGCCGGACGTATGGGGCAAGATTCCGGGACCCTGTGGTCAACAGCGCGGCCTTGCCGAATGAAAATGCGATTTGCGCCGCCTCCTCGTGATCGTCCGCCCAATGAACCCGTTCATAGTCCATCGTAAGCCCGGGGCGCTCAAAACGCAGATACGGCAAGCCAGCCGTATTCGCGGCGCTCATGGCGTTTTTTTGGGCTTCCACGGCGAAAGGGTGCGTGGCGTCCAGGACAGCGCCTATCCCCTCTTCACGGATGAACGCCGCCATCTCTTCGGCGGTGAGCCGCCCGATTCTCCTTTTGATCTTCGGGTGGCCGCCCACATCCAGCTCGTTATCCGTGGCGGTGGAGGCTATTACTTCCAGCCCTCGCGTGGCCAGGGCCATGGCTAGGGGCATGGTTTCGCTGGCGCCGCCCAGAAGCAGTACCTTCATCTAAAACCTTTTTCCCCGGTATCCGCGGGGTGTCACGAACCATTCCCCCATCCGGCGGGACTGGCTGTTGCCGATGATGACGATAGACATCATGCCTATATCTTCCGACAGGAAGTTATCAAGATCGGTCAATATGATCCGCTCCTCCCCATCGTAACCCACGCTGTCGCACACGCCAACAGGGGTGCTGTTAAGCCGGTAGCGTTTAAATATCTCCGCCGCCTCCGCCAGCTGTTCCACCCGTTTCTTGCTTCTTGGGTTGTACAGGGCCGTAACCATATCCGCCGCCGCCACGGCCTCCAGCCGGATCTTTATGGACTCCCATGGAACCAGCAGGTCGCTCAAGCTTATGGTGGCGTAATCCAGCATCAGCGGCGCCCCTAGCCTGGCTCCTGCGGCGTTGGCGGCGGACACGCCGGGGATTATTTCCACGGCCACGTCCACCTTGTCCTCTTCCATCAGCTCCAGGGCCAGGCCGGACATCCCGTACACCCCGGCGTCGCCGGATGAGATGAGCGCCACGGTATGCCCCTCGGCCGCCTTGGCCAAAGCCTGACGGCACCGCTCGGTCTCCTGTGTCATGCCGGAGGAGATCAGCTCCTTCCCGGCGGTGAGGTCCGCCACGTTTTCCAGATACCTTTTATACCCCGCCACCACCGAGCACTGGGCGATGGCCGCCTCGGCCCGTCTTGTGCGGTCCAGCGGCCCTCCGGGGCCTATTCCAACGACGAACAGTTTTCCTTTGCCAGCGCCACCGTCACTCCGTCGCGCTTGAGTTTCTTCAGTATTAATGATGTCCTCCTTCCAGCCAGCAGGGCCGCAGGTTCGGCGACCGCTGGCAGGTTAACTTTTTCTTGAACGAAATCAGACCGCTCCACCGGCAGGTCCGCCCGGCGGATGTCTTCCGACGGGATGAACCTCACCGGCAATCCAAGCTCCCGGGCCGCCTCGATCAACCCCGGCTCGTTCTCCTTCACGTCCGCCGAGGCTATTAAACGTACTTTTGCAAGCGACACCCCGGTTATTTCCAGCGAGTCCATGATGGCGGCCTTGATGGACCCGGCGGATTTTCCTTTCCTGCATCCCACACCGACAATTATATTTTTTGCCGCTTCCGTGGATGTGGAGATGACCGGCTCGGCCCCGATGGCGTTGGCCACCTCCATGGCAAGGTCGTTGGCGCCCCCCTCGTGGCCGCTCAGAAGGCTTACGGCGTAACGCCCGCCGATGTCCACCTGCACAACCGCAGGGTCGGTCTTCTTCCCGCTCAGGTGCGGCGCTATGGCGCGCACCACCGCTCCGCAGGGGGCGATGTACACAAGCCCACGAACCTTCCCGAATATTTCGGCGGTAAGGTCCACCACCCTCGAAAATTTTTCAAACCTTCCGTCCCCGTATGCGGCTTTTTCATGGATGTAACCCCGGGAGCCGGGAAGCCGGTTTAACAGCGCTCCGGCCAGTTTCCCCCCTTCCGGCGACAGGGTTATCACCGCCACCCAGGCGGCGTCACCTGGCCTGACGGTATCCATGGGAAAAATCGCTGGCGTAAAGCCGGGAGGCGGGAATGTCCCGCGAAAGCGCCCAACCCACGATGACCATGGCCGTTTTCTTTATCCCCGCATCTTTGGTTTTACCGGCGATGTCGGCCAGTGTTCCGGTGAGAATCATCTGGTCGGGCCATGAGGCCCGGCTTACCACGGCGGCGGGGCAGTCTTCACCATAATGGATTGAAAGGCGCGTGGCGGTGTTCTCCAGGTCGCCTACGGAGAGGAACAGGCACAAGGTGGAGCGAGTCCTTCCCAGCTCGTCAATGCCTTGCTCGTCCGGAACCGGCGTTCGGCCCGCTGTTCTGGCCAGTATAACCGCCTGCGCCACTTCCGGCGCCGTAAGCTCCAGGTTCAGCGCGGCGGCGGCGGCCTGGAACGAGCTTACGCCAGGAACCACTTCATATGCTATCCCGTGGCTGTCCAACTCGTTCATCTGCTCCCTGATGGCGCCGAATATGGACGGGTCGCCCGAATGTAACCGCACCATGTCCACATTTTTAGCGGCGCATTTCACGGCCACTGCCACGGTTTGAGCCAAGTCCATCTCCGCCGAATCGTATTTCTCGGCCTCCGCCGGTATCAGCGCCAGCACCTCGTCGCTTACCAGCGACCCGGCGTACACGCAACATTTGCAGTTCTCCAGCAACTCTTTCGCCCGCACGGTGAGAAGTTTCGGATCTCCGGGGCCGCCCCCCACGAAATAGACTTTCATCACGCCTCCTTCCTCTTCCCGCAATGCACGAGGATGGTGGAAAGATAGCCAATCTGCGGATCCTCGTTCTTCAGGTTCCTCAGGTTCGTCTCTACCCGCTCCCCCTCAAGCCCGGCGTAGGCGGTGAACACCGCGCTGTCTATAACCTCCGCCTCCTCCAGAGCGTCCAGGATGCCGTGAAGCCTTTTACCCACTTTCATCAGTATCACGGTCCCTTCCCCCCGGACGGCCTGCCGCACAGAGCCCAGATCGTCGGCGGCGGGAATGATGGTCACCGGCTCCTTGGCCTCCCCCACCGGAAAATCCGTGAGAGCCGCGGCGGCGGAAAACGCCGTTACTCCCGGCACGGTGGACACCCTGGCCTCCGGCGCCGCTTTCTTCAGCGCCCGCACAAGATAGATGTATGTGGAGTAGAGCAACGAATCCCCCAGGGTAACGAAACATGCGTCCTGCCCGGTGGCAAGCCACGAGGCTATTTTCGAGGCGGACTCCGCCCACTGCCGTTCCAACTCGTTTTTGTCCATCACCATGGGGAAGACCAGTTCCTCAATGACGGCCTGGGGGTTCACGTACCGTTCGATGATGGCAAGCGCCACGCTTTCGGCCTTTATCCGCGCCTTGGGCACGAAAAGTTTTTTGCACTCCCCCAGAAGCCTCGCCCCCTTCACGGTGACAAGCTCCGGGTCGCCCGGCCCCACGCCGATGCCGTACAGTGTGCCGTAGGTCATTTGAAACACTCCTTCCTTATAAGCAGAACCACCGTCATGGACGGCGCCTTGTAAGTCATCAATTCCTCCGGCCCAAACTCCCTCACCCGCTCCTCCGGCAGGGTGAGGTTCTCGCAAACGAACAGCCTGCGCCCTGCCCCCGCTTTCACAGCCATCCCGGCTATCCACCTTACCGCCTCGTCCGAACCGGCCAAAAACGCTATTTTCGGCTCTTCCATCAGCGATGGTAGCAACGAGTCCGGAACGCTGGCGTGGGCCGTAACCACCCGGGCGTCCGCCCAGCCCAGCCCCACCGCCGCAAATGCGCACTGCACCGAGCTTACGCCGGGTATCACCTCGCACATACCGGAGCCGAACTTTTTTATCACCGGCGTGGCCAGGCTACTTATGCCCGGGTCGCCGCTCACCAGCACCGCCACACGGCGGGAGGGAATCCTTTCGGCTATGGCCTCCAGCGCTTTTTGGGTGTCAGCCCCGTAGGGTATTTTTTCCTGTCCACTGTCCGGCAGGAGCTTTAACAGCCTCGGTGAGCCTATGACGCAATCCGCCTCCAAAGCCTTGCGCCGGGCCACGGGGGAAACATAATCCTCCCCACCGGGACCAAAGCCGATTATGGTTATCCTTTTTTCGGCCATGGGCCCATATCCCCGGAGTCTCCGAGAATCCTTCCTTTCATGTCCACCAACGCCACCGCCACGGGGAATTTTTGTTCCACCTTCGCCAATACAGCCTGTCGCACACGCTCCGCCAGCGCAGAGGCCACCGTGTTAATTTCAGCGCCCGTAAGCGTCTCAAAAATCCCTTCCACCGTGGAATGCCCCTCCATGGAGACGCCCAGGGTTTTCGACGCCAGCGCCGACACAATTGGAACGGCGGAACCGGAACGGGACGAATGGGTGTCCCAATAACCTCCGGCCAGCTTGGCCAGTTTCCCCGGATGGCCAGCCACCAGCAAGGCTTTTACCGGTTTTCCCCTCACCGTGTCCAGCATGAAGCCCCATTCGTTGCTCACCTCCACCACGGCCTCGGGTTTCACATCCAGCAACGCCAGCGCCGTTTTAGAGCCTATGTTACCGGCGGTGAAAACCAAAAACTCGTTTCCGCCGGCCAAGGCCACCTCCAGCGCGCATTTGAGCGACTCGCGCAACGCCGGATGGCTGTAAGGCCTCACAATGCCCGTGGAGCCGAGTATGGAAAGCCCCCCTTCCACCCCCAGCCTGGGGTTGAAGGTTTTTTGCGCCAGTTCCCGGCCGCCGGGGATGGATATGGTCACCCGCACCCCTTTCGAGGTCACTTCCCGGACGGCGTTGGTTATCATCTGCCTTGGGCCGGGATTTATGGCGGGCTCCCCCGGAGGGATCTGCAACCCTTTCTTCGTCACCACCCCCACCCCTTCACCGGCGCTGAAGGTCACATCCTCCCCGTTTTCCAATGAAACGCTGGCCATAACAAGAGCGCCGTTGGTTATGTCCGGGTCGTCCCCGGCGTCTTTGCGGACGGCGGCCATGGCGCTGGCGCCCCGGGTCTCCGCCAATTCCAGCGGCAGAACCACTCTTCCACCGCCGGGCATCGGTATGTCCACCTCCCTTAGAGGGGGCGAGCCTAACAACAGCGTCACAGCCGCCTTGGCCGAAGCCGCCGCGCAGGCGCCGGTGGTGTAACCTTCCCTGAGTTTTCCGCTCATCGGTCCGCCACCGCCTTTATGCTCGAAGCGTTCCCGGCAAGGATATCCAGAATCCGGAGCCGGGCTTCCCCCACGGTAAGGGGCAGGCTTCCCATCTCCAGCCCGTCTTTAGTTTCAAGTTCCCGCATCAGGTGGGTTACATACGGCAGGCGCAGACCAGCCTGTTCCAGGAGCCCCCCGTCCGCCAGCGCGTTTTTTATTGGGGCGTCTTTCATCAACCGTCCCTCTTCGAGGATCATAATCCGGTCGGCGAAAAGCGGAAGCAGGTCCACCGAATGGGTGGCCATGACTATCGTCACGCCCCGGTCCCGGTGAAGTTCGCCCAGCAGGCGCATAAGGTTCAGCTCCCCGGCAGGATCCAGCCCGGCGGTGGGTTCGTCCAGCAAAAGGATGGAAGGGCCCATGGCCAGCGCCCCGGCTATGGCCACTCTTTTTTTCTGCCCGAAGCTAAGCTCGTAAACCGGCCTGTCCGCAAGATGCGCGGCGCCAACAAGACACAACGCCTCGACGGTTTTTTTCCGCGCCATGGATTCATCCAGCCCCATGTTTCTGGGGCCGAAAGCCACATCCTCCTCAACGGTAAGGGCGAAAAGCTGGTCGTCCGGGTTCTGGAACACCAGCCCCACCGAGGTGTATCTTTTTTCATGGGATATGGAGCCCATGGGCTGGCCGCGCAACATTATTTCCCCGCTCTTGGGGCTGACAAGCCCCGACAGCAGTTTCAACAGAGTGGTTTTCCCCGAGCCGTTGGCGCCCAGCACGGCGGTAAATCCTCCGTGGGGCAGATGGAAATCCAGCCCTTGAAGGATGTCCGGCCCGTCGCCGTAAGAGAACCCAAGCCCTATGGCTTGCATTGCCGCTCCGCTTTTCAAGCCACGCCTCCCAGCAATATGAAGGAAACCGCGATGGCCGCAACACCCGACGCCAAGGTTATCCATTGCCTCGCGCCCAGCGGATTGAGAGCTGGTAGCGGCATACTGCCGTTATAGCCCCTTGCCATCATCGCCAGGTGGGCGTTTTCCGCCCGGGTCACGGCCCTTAACAATACCGCGCCGCTCAACGCCCCGGCGGACGTCAAAGCCCTGCGCCTGCCCGCGTAGCCCAGCCGCGCTTTCTGCGCCATGGCCATGTCCCTCGCCATGTCCAGCAGGCTGAAAACCTGCCTTACCATTGTGTTGGCCAGCTCCACCAGCGCCTGGGGGGCTCCAAGCCAGCGGCATGCGGCCAATATTTTCCGCGCTGGCGCGGCGTGGCAAAGTAGCGCGAAAACCGAAACGCCTCCGGCTATGCGTGAGGCGGTCAAGACTCCCGCCCGGACCCCTTCGGCCTTAATTGTAAGCGGCAAACCGGAAATCTCCATACCCCATAGCGGCGTTGAGCCGGACATGAACGATTGAAGCGCTAACGCCATAGCTCCCATTGCCAGCGGGCCCGCCATTACGGCGAGCGTTTTTTTCACCCTGGCGCCCATGTATATGAGAGCCGCCCACGACATGGCCATGCAGGCCAGGGGGAACGCCGCGGATGCCGAAGCGGTGACGCTGAAAATGGCGATGGCTGAAAGAAGCAGGCCCACGCGGGGATCAACCTTGCTGGATGCCTCGGGTTCCGCGCCCCCTTCCCGCCACATGTCATGCGTCACGGGATGTCTCGCTTTTTTTCGCCGGGAACAGTTCCCGGTAATAGTAACCGGATATGAATCCGGCGGTAACGCCGGCAAGAAGGAACATCAGCAGTAATATGTCGCCATCCACCCAGGAGAATATGACAAAGGGCTCCCTGCCAGACTGGGCGGCGAATTTTTCGACTACGGTTTTGTCCACCCCTTCCCATGTATTGGCCATCGCCATGGAAAGATAGGGTTCCATAAGTGTTTTCATGCCCGCTCTCCCGCGCCTCTCATGGCCGGTAGCAACTCCGGCCTCCGCTCCATGACAAACCGGTACGCTCCGGCGGTTACAAACCCCTCTAAAATCCCGAGGGGTATTTGCGTGGGAGAAAACGCCGCCATGATGGCCCCGAACATGGGCAGGATGGAGCCGTCAATAGTCAGCCCCGACGCCAGCTCCAGCGATGTGAAGGAGTAAGTGGCCCAATCTGAAACAAGCCCAGCCATGAACGCTCCCGCAACCGCTGGCGCGCCAAGTTTCCGCGCCACCGTGAACGTGGCGTATCCGGCCAAAGCCCCAGCCACGCCCATGGACATGATATTGGCCCCAAGGGTGGTCAACCCCCCGTGGGCCAGAAAAACCGCTTGCAGGGCGAGCGCCACCGCCGAGATAGCGACAACGCGCCTGGGCCCGATCAACAACGCCGCAAGGCCGACGCCGCAAGGATGCGAACAGGAACCGGCCACCGGCACGGGGATAGGCATCAGCGAAATGATGAAAACCGCAGATCCCACCAGGCCCACGAAAGGTTTTTCCGAAACGCCGCCGTTTTTCGCCTCCAGCGCCTTGGCGCTCCACGCCACCAGAGGCGCCGCCAGCGCCCACCAGAAAACCGCCCATCCGGCGGGCAGTACGCCGTCGGAAATGTGCATGGCATAGGCGGGATCCGGCGCGGCGGCCACTATCAGCGCCGCAATCCCCGCGATGGCTGTAACTCTTTTAGTGATGATGGTCATGGCCGCAACGCCCTCCTTCCCGGAATTTTTCTGCCATCTCCGGGGTCATGGGCACAAACTCCAAGTCTCCTGGCGGAAGGGGGAATTTTTCGCGCGGCTCCAAAACCATGTCGCGCACATCGGCAAGCTTCCACGAGGCTTCCACCCGTTTTTTCACTATCTCTATCATCAGCTCGTCGAACCCTATGCATTCGCCGAAGATTATCTTCACGCCGGGATACCTGGCCGCTTCCGTCTTCATCATCTCCGGGATGTCCAGCCGCGTATGCAGACCCATGTGCAGGAAATAGGGGATAAGCGAAACAACCTTGGCTCCGCCTGTCACGCATTTTTCCACCGTTTCGGGGAAATGTGGCCCAAGCCGGGACATGTAGCAGGTCTCCACCATGTGGTAGGCGCCGCTTTGGGTTAACGCCTGGGCGACCTTCTCCATGCCGTTGGCGGCGCCGGGCACCCGGCTTCCATGCCCCATCAGTATCACCGCCTGTTTATTATTCGCGTTCAATTTGCCACCTCCTTATCAGCCACCGCCAGCGCGCATAGGGAGTGGATTACGCTCACCGCCAGCGGGCTCCCCCCCAATCTACCTTCCAGGGCAATATATGGAACGCCCAGCGACATAAGCTCTTCCTTGCTCTCCACCACGTGCACAAACCCCACGGGCATGGCCACCACCAGCGCGGGCCTTACCCCTTCCTCCAGGATCAGCCTGTTTAGCTCCATCAGCGCCACCGGCGCGTTCCCAAAAAGAGCCACGCCGCCGTTCAATATATCCTTCGCCTTGCGCGCGGCGAAAAGGGAGCGGGGCAGGCCTGTATTTTTCGACTCCGCCGCCACGTCCGCGTCCGCCACGTGGCAAACTATTTTTTCTTTCGTGTAATTTGCGTTCACCGATTGAAGCCGCGCCACCGACACGCCGCTTTTTATCATGTTGGAGTCGGAGTATATCGCCGCCCCGGCCCGCAACGCCTTAACAGCCGAACATATGGCGTCCTTCGAAAAACGGAGCGCCCCGGCGAGGGTGAAGTTGGCGGTGGTATGAATCATACGCCGCGCTATCAGCCATTCATCCGGCGGGAAATTATGGCTCGGAGCCTCCCGGTCTATGGCGGCGAAAGACATGGCCTCTATCTCTTCCGGGCCTATGGGCGACTCGTACAAGGCGTGTATCAGCGCGCGTTTTTTCCTGGCGCCGGTGGTGTTTTCTTGAATCATTTTTGTTCCCCCGAACATGTCTTAATAAAAGAGTCCATCACGGAAGGATGGGACGCCAGATGAGCGTGGACATAACTTGCCATTAAACCAGGGCGGGAAAACCCTTCAGTCTCTGCGGCCCGGCCCGCCCGGGCGCGGATGGAATATGCCGGGATCCAGTTGTCATCCAGCGCCGTTTCTCCATCCAGTTCCGAATAGTGGAACCTGTGGCCGCGTAAAACATCTCCGGCCCGGCCCAAAACGGAGTCCGCCGCCAGCTCCGCCTCCACATAGCCCAGCGACTTCCGGCCTTGCCTCATCCGCGTGCCTGCAGGCAAAAGACCAGCCATGGGATACCGTTTATCATCCAGCGCCACAATTCCCCGCGAAAGGTACATCAGCCCCCCGCATTCGGCGTAGATAGGCCCATTAAAACCCCGGATACCCTCCAGCATCGGCCGGTTTGAGGAAAGGCGTTCAGCGTACTCTTCCGGGTATCCCCCGCCGATATAAATCCCGCTTAGCCCCTCCGGCAGGTGAGCGTCCGTCACGGGTGAGAACTTTACGATCTCGCAACCGCGCTGTTCCAGCCCTTCAAGGGTGTCGGCGTAATAGAAATGAAACGCCTCGTCGAACGCCACGCCAATGCGGGTTTTGCGGATTAATGGCGGCTTCCGGTTTTTATCCGCATCCACCTTTGGCCGCGCCATCCGCCCCAGGTTTAATAAAAGCTCCACGTCGCAATATTGTTCGATGGCGGAGGCCATGTGGTCGAGCGTTTCCCGGTTAATGGCGCGTCCGTCGGCGCTTACCAGCCCCAAATGCCTGCTGGAGAACTGCGGGAAAGCCCCCCTGGGTATGGCTCCGGCCAATGGCGGCAGGTTAGCGGCCATCAGGGCTTCTCTTAAAACCTCCCCATGCCGCGTTGACCCGCAATTGTTGGCTATCACCGCCGCAACGTTCACACCGGGAGTGAACCCGCAATAACCTTTCACCAGCGCCGCCACACTGCCGCCCATCCCCTTGGCGTCCATCACCAGCGCCACCGGCGCCCCGGTGATGGCCGCTGTATGGGCCGTACCGCCTTCAATGGAAACGGGCGAGGCGCCGTCGTACAGCCCCATCACACCTTCTATCACCGCCGCGTCGAACCCTTCGCATTTCTCCGCGAACAGCCGCCGGGTGTAATCCTCCCCGGCCATCCATCCGTCCAGGTTGTAACATGGCTGTCCAGACGCCAATGAAAGGTACGTGGGATCCAGAAAATCCGGCCCCACCTTGAACGTCCGCGTCTTTATACCCCGCCTGCAAAGCAAGGATGTGAGGGCCAGGGATATGGTGGTCTTCCCCACCCCGCTATTGGTTCCCGCCACAAGCAACGCGGCAAATCCGTTATTCATGGCGCGGCTCCTTCCACGAATGACGCAACGCGTTTGTCATCTCACCGTTGGAAGGGCGGCCCCACACGTCGCTGAACACCAGTTCCTCCAGCGGAATCCTTGGCGCCCAGCCCGATGTTTCCAGCGTTGGCCGTTCCGGGAAGCTTTCCACATGCCCCACGCACAGATAGGCCACCGGCAGGATATTTTCCGGTATGCCCAGAATCGCCCGTAGAGCGTCCGGTTCAAGTATGCTCACCCAACCCACCCCCAGCCCCTCGGCGCGGGCCGCAAGCCAAAGGTTCTGCACGGCGGCGCAAACGCTGTAAAGGTCGGTGTCGCGGATGGTGTTCCTGCCAAGCACCGCCGGGCCGGAGCGCTCCCGGTCGCAAGTGACGCAGATGTTCACCGCCGCGTCCAGTATTCCCTCCAACTTTAACCCCAGGTAGGTTTCCTTGCGGGCGCCTTCAAAGGCCGAGGCGGCGCGTATCCGCTCTTTTTCCACGTGGGCGCGCACGGCGCCACGGATGGAAATGTCTTCGATGATTATGAAGTTCCACGGTTGCATAAACCCCACGGAACCGGCGTGATGCGCGGCGGATAGAATCCTGGCCAGGGCGTTGGCGTCCACGGCGTCGCCCTTGAAATGGCGCATGTCGCGCCTGCTTTCAATAGCCTGGTAAACGCCTTCGCGCCATTCAACAGGAAAACGGTGGCTCATGATGACAGCGCCGTGGAAAATGATGGAACCGCTTTCCGCGGCCCAATGGCGCCAAAGAAACAGGACGGACGTAAATCCACCGACAGCCTCCCTTGATTCACGAGGGTTGAACTTGCCCAAACTTCGCCGGCAGGTATTCTGGCTTCCGGTTCGTCCTAATCACCCTGCCTTCCCGTCCTCTCGAACAGTGGCTTTTTTTCGGGCTTTCGTCCCCGGTCACAGCGGCGGACCCGCGACGGATTTTAACCGTCTTCCCTTTTAGCGGCCCCTAAAGGGCCACCGGCTAACAGGCTAAATGTATAACCACCAGCGGCCTGTTTTCAACATGATTTTGGAGCTTTCAGGCAACCCCTGAATTTATAGCCGGTTGCGCTTGAAAGTTTGAACGCGCTGTATTTAGAACAGTAGCCGCGCCGCTAAAACTGAAACAACAATCACCATGGCCGCGAAAAGAACTGATGTGGCGTTAACCAGTTTCAACACCATTGGGATGCTTTCCCTTGTTAGCGGATTTATAGCTTCGCCGATAAACGGTGAGCGGGCTTCAACACCATCGTAGCTTCGCGTCCCTCCCAACCGCAAACCCAGCGCCCCGGCCACCGCCGATTCGGCATGGCCCGAGTTGGGGCTTTCGTGTTTACGCGCATCTCTCCGCCATGTTCTCATGGCGCCGGAAGCGTCCATCCTCAAAATCAGGGCCGCCAGCGCCACCAAGGGCGCCGTAAGCCTTGACGGGATGTAATTGGCCGCGTCGTCCAGCCGGGCGGAGGCCCATCCGAAACGGATGTATTTTTCGTCCTTGTGGCCAAAAATGGAATCCAGCGTGTTCACGGCCCTGTAAGCCATCGCCAGCGGAGCGCCCCCCAGCGCCGCGTAGAATATAGGGGCGGTGACGCCGTCCACCATGCTTTCGGCCACGCTTTCCACGCACGCCCGGGCCACGTCTTCCTCGCTGAGATCGGCGGTGTCCCTCCCCACGATCATGGCCACTGCGCCCCTGGCCTTCTCCATATCCCCGGCGCAAAGGGCCTTGTAAACCCTCATGGCGTGATCCGAAAGGTCCCGCAGGGCGATGGTGGTGTAGATAACGAACACCGACGCTACGGCGCCAATATAGACAGAGAGCTTGTTTGCCCCAGCCACCACAGCCCACGACAAAAACCATGCGCCGCCAACAATAGCGATGGCCGTAACCGCACCGGCTGTTTTTTGATTTCCGATTGCTTTGCGGGTAGCCCCCTCCAGCTTTGCCGCCAGATTGCCGATGATCCTTACCGGGTGAGGCGCCCATCGGGGATCTCCCAACGCCGCGTCCATGGCCAGGGCGGCGGCGATGTACAGCCCTTGTTTCATCTCAACGCCTCGCCAAGATCCGCGACCAGCCTTCTATTTTCCGCCTCATCCCGCACGGCCACACGGAAATGGCGATCATCAAGCCGCTTGAAATCCCCGCACACTCGGATGGCGATTCCGCGCCGCAAAAGTTTTGCATATAGACCCGTAGCGTTAACGCCCTCTTTTTCCACGCGGCCCAGCAGGAAATTGGCGGCGGCTGGATAAATATAAAGACTCCGGATGCGCGAAAGCGCGCCCGCCAGCTTTTCACGATTTTCACGGACAAATTTTCGGGACCGCTCCATATAATCGAAGTCTTTCATGGCCTTGGCGCCCACTGCCTGGGCCAGGGAATTTACCGACCATGGTGGAACATAATCCCTTATCTTTTTAGCCATGGCCTCACCGGCCACAAGGTAACCTATCCTCAACCCTGGCACGGCGAAAAGTTTGGTGAGCGACACCACCACAATCACGTTGTCCGGCCTGCGGTTTATCAGGGTGTCGAACCCATCCACAAACCCGCCGAAAGACTCGTCCACCACGAACACGGCCTCCGGGCATTCCATCGCCACTTCCCTTATGATGTCGCCATCTGGCGCGTGGCCTGTAGGGTTGTTGGGCCTGCCGATGTAAACCATGTCGCCAGGCTTGATAACCTTCCGCAGTACATCAACGTTCAGGGAGAATCCGTTTCCCATGTCGCAGGGAACCATCTCCACGTGAAGCCGGGCCAGAGACAACGCCCTCTCATAATCGGTATAGGCGGGAACGGGGACCACCCCCCGCTTCGCGGCAATGGCCATGGGTATGGCGCGCAGTAGCTCGGTGGCGCCGTTCCCGGGAACAACCTGGCTTTCAGGAACCTCCAACGCCTCCCCCGCCGCCCGGATAAAGACCGAACAGAACGGATCGGGATACCTGGACAATTCCGGCAATGTTTCTTCGATAACGTTTTTAAACCAATGGGGCGGACCCAGCGGGTTTATGCTGGCGGAAAAATCCAGAATCTCCGATGGACGCAGGCCGGACTCCTGCGAGTACCTGTTGATGTCGCCGCCATGGCCGAAAGAGCTGTTCACCATTTTCCTACACCATCGCGGAGAAGAAAAGCAGGGATACGGTCTCCGATATCTCGCACAGGGCGCCGTAATTGTCGCCGGTCATGCCACCGATCTTTTTTGCGCACCACCTTGCGAACAATAAAACCACAACTAACACAGTCACCGCCCAGCTGAGCCCCCATAATCCAACACCAGCAAGTCCTGCTACGGCCAGAGCGGCCACGGCCCACAGCGCGCGGCTTTTCCCATAGCCGGCGTTCAACGCGTGCCCCAACCCGCCTGGGCCGGACACATACGGCTGGGTGGCAACCGCGTAAAGCATGGCGCAACGCCCAGCCACCGGTGTCAACAACACCGCCACGGCCCCATGCGCCGGAGCAACGGAAGCCAGCGCGCAGGTTTTCAGCAGAACCACGCTGGCCACGGCGAAAACGCCCATGGCCCCGGCGCGGCTGTCTTTCATTATTTCCACTATCCGTTCACGCCCGGCTCCGCTTAAAAATCCGTCGGCGGTGTCGGACAGCCCGTCCATGTGCAGTCCTCCGGAAATCCACGAAAGGAAGAGAACCGTTATCGCCACCGAGGGCAGAAGGGGCAGGAAGCTTGTGGCGCCGTAATTAAGCGCCACAGCCATCAGCCCGATGAAAAGCCCCGTTAGCGGGAACCATGGCGCGAGCCGGCCCAATCCCCCCTCCCCTCCGCGCAACGAAGAAGGGATGGGGATAACGGTTAGAAACTCGAGGGATTCGAAAAAGGCTTTCATTCGTCCGATTGGGACACTCCCGCCGAATCGAAAGTGGCCATTTCGGTAAGAACCCTTTGCGCCGCCTCCACGATGCACATGGCCAGCGCCGCGCCGCTACCCTCGCCCAAACGCATGTCCAGATCAAGATGCGCTTTTGCGCCAAGATGCTCCAGCATGGCGCGATGACCCGGTTCCACGCTCAAGTGGGCGGCTATCATGTAATCGGAGGATTCCTTTTTTATGGCCTTGGCGATGAGCGCCC
Organism: Nitrospinota bacterium; assembly: GCA_016208975.1. Taxonomy (NCBI): domain Bacteria; kingdom Pseudomonadati; phylum Nitrospinota; species Nitrospinota bacterium. The sequence goes on along the minus strand of JACQXA010000004.1, from coordinate 1,762,969 downwards.
CGGCGGTGGATATGAACCCGTCTATCACCACCGGCTTTCGCATGGAGGCCGCGCCAAGGATAAGCCCGGCTATCCCGCCTATCTCAAAGCCGCCCACCTTGGCCAGCACATCCACCCCGTCCGCCGGATCCGGCCGGTTCACGGCCAGGGCGCGCTCCACCACGGAAACCTTGTGACGCAACTGGGAGTCATCAATGCCGGTGCCCCGGCCGGTTATTTCGGACGGTTTCCTGCCGGTTATGGCCGACACAATGGCGGAGCTAGGCGTGGTGTTGCCTATGCCCATGTCCCCCGTGCCGAACACGTCGGTGGAACCGGCCAGCGACCGGGCCACTTCTATGCCCGCCTCGATGCTGGCCACAGCCTCTTCCCGGCTCATAGCCGGACCTGTGGCGATGTTGGACGTGCCCCTCCTGATCTTTTTTATTATCAGCTTCCCGTCTTCTGCCATGGGGGCAAGATCCGCGTCCACTCCCATATCCACCACCACAACCCGGGCGCCGCTCACCTTTGCGATGGCGTTCACCCCTGCGCCGCCTTGAATGAAATTGGCCACCATCTGGGGGGTAACATCTTTCGGGTATTTGCTAACCCCTTCGGCGCACACTCCGTGATCACCGGCCATAACCACAACGGTTTTTCGGCTAACGCTGAACGACAACCCGCCAGCCATCCCCGCCAGAGATTCGGCCAGGTCCAGCACCCTGCCCAGAGCCCAATAGGGCATGGTAAGGGTTGCGATGCGTTCCCGGGCCAGCCTTCTGCCTTCCGCGCTGGCGGGGTTGATTTTTTGTATCGTCTCCTCCAACAGTCCCATCTACACTTTTCCTTTCTTCAACGCCATATGGATCCCGCTCACCACCAGGTACACCTCGTCGGCCCCGGCGGCCAATGTCTGGTTAACCCGCCCCAAAAGGTCACGGTATCTTCGCCCCATGGGCGTTTCGGGAACCACTCCCATGCCCACCTCGCTGGTGACGAATATGGAAAACGCCCCCGTCTCCCGGGCGCAGTCCACCGTTTGAGTGACAAGCGCGGATATATCATCCTCCGTAATGGAGGGGGATTTATGCATCAGGTTGCTTACCCACATTGAAAGACAATCCACCAGCGCCACGGCTCCGCCCGGTGCGGACGTGATGGCCCCGGCCAGTTCGATAGGCTCTTCGATTGTGGCCCAGCCTTTCCCCTCCCGCTCTTTTCTATGAAGCTCCACACGGTGTTTCATTTCGTCATCCAGCGCCTCGCCGGTGGCTATGAAAAATCTCTGGCCGGACTTCGCCTCCGCAAGCCCCCTGGCAAAAGCGCTTTTACCGCTCCGGCACCCGCCGGTGACAAGAATTACGCCACTCATATATGGTCTCCCGCGCGGCCCAAGGACATTAAAGCGCCCTTAGACCCGGAAATGACTATCCGGGCCACTCCGGCGGGTGGAATATAAAACGATGAGCTTTTGGAAAAATCCAGTCCCATAAACTCGCAGATAAGATGCCGGATAACGCCACCATGGGAGAACACGGCCACAGGTTTCGGGCCCAGCGCGCCCCGGATGATTTCCGCCGCGGAACGGACCCTGTCACAAAAATCGGCCAGAGGTTCACCGCCAGGAAATGCGAATCCAATGTCAAGCGAGCGGAACCGGCCATATTCGCCGGGGTAACGTTTCTGGACCTCATCAAAAGAAAGGCCGTCCCACTCTCCGAAATCCGCTTCGAAAAGCTCCGGCGCAAGCTCTACCGGAAGCCCTAATCCCTGGGCGGTGATGCCGGCGGTCTGCCTCGCCCTTGCCAGGGGGCTGGAAAGAATCCTGCCGGGGCGCTCTAACGCCATCATTCCGGCGATGGATTTGGCCTGGTGTTCCCCTTCGTTTGAAAGTGGGAGGTCCCTCCTTCCACAAAATTTTCCTTCTTCGGTGGCCGCTGTGGCCCCATGACGGACAAGGATTACAATTCCGTCCATAACACGGCTCCTGAGCGTAAAGAGGTTGAGGAATGTTGAATGCGTACCGCAAGAACAGGCATCGAAAGAAAATCGGGCATAAACACAGTCTCCGCTTAATGTGATAGGAATGCGGGGGACTGCACCCAGTTTAGCTTGGCCGCCCAGCTTTGCGCCTGATGTTCATAACCGCGGAACGTTTCGCGCTTTCGGCTGGGCAGGTCTTCTGGCTCGTGGATCGCCCTACTGGCTTCGCCTTCCCATCCCTTTTTGAAAAGGGAAAGTGGCTAAATGAAGTTTTCGTACCCACATACAGCGGCGGGGACCGCGGCCGGTTTTAACGGCCTTCCCTATTATCCCCCCGGAAGGGGGAACCCATACCGGTGAAGGAAGTATATAAACGGGGCGGGGAAGTTTTCAAGGGAAATAGCATGTAACCTGAAGGTCCCGTCACCTTATTAACCCGTTCTCCCTGTACCACCTTATGGTGGCCGCCGCGCCTTCCGGCAAGCCGGTTTTCGGGCTGTAACCCAATTCCCGCCTAGCCCGGTCTATGGAAAAAGCCCGGTTCTTCACAAAGAAATCCACCCTTCTGCGGAAAAGGGGCGGCTCTATGCCGAATGGTTTGCATATGCCTTCGCACAAGACAGCGGCTATCATTACGGGCAAATAGGGTATCGATCTGCCGGATAGGCTCACGCCCGAGGCGGTTGCGATGGTTTTAGCCCATTCCCACAGTGTCACATACCTGTCACCACCCAGAATATAAACGGAGCCGGGCGCTTTGGGGGACTCGTAGGCCAGTATCATCCCATCAACTAAATCATCCACATAAACCGGGTGGGCCAGCGCACTACCGGCGCCTATCATGCGGAACGACCCGCTGGCGATGAGCCTGAACAGTTTTAATAGCCGCGTATCGCCTGGGCCATACACCATGGCAGGGCGAATTACCGTTACCTCCAGCCCGTCCACTCCGTTGAAAGCTAACGCTGTCTTTTCCCCCTCCGCCTTGGTGACCTGATAAATATCTTTGGCGCTGTAAGGAAAAGTTTCGTCCGCCGGCGGGTTTGTGATATCCCCCAACACGCCCGTTGTGGAGCAGTGGACAATCCGTTTTACCCCATGTCTGGCGGACTCTTCCATCAGCCGTTTGACTGCGTGGACATGCACATCCCAAAACTCTTCGTCGGGCAGACCGGCCTGTTGGACTATAGAGGCCAGGTGAAAAAGCCCGCAGGCGCCGTCCATAAGCCAACCGGGAACCGCCGGGTCTTTAATGTCACCGTGATATATCTGGGCGCCCAGCGACTGGAAGTAAGCGTCATCCTTGCTACTCCGGGCCAGCACACGCAGTTTATAGCCTCGTTGATGGAGGGCTTTAGCTAACCGTTTCCCAACGAATCCGGTGGCGCCGGTGATAACAACGCGGTCCGCCGGATCCCGTGGCATCCGCCGCAAGGCCTGCTCATCGGAGAGCGGCTTTCCCACCGGGCAGGAATCCTCCTGGCCACTCACCTCTGGCGCACCAGCAGGTTGTCCCGGAGGAACGTTGACAGATAATTGACAGGCGCGCCCATGAAAGTTTTGCGTGTGAGCATGTCGCACTGGTCGCAAGGGGAAAGGCCCGCCACGTTCCGCTGGCCCATCCGGCGGCGAAGGCCGCGCAGGACCTCGTTGTTCCACACCTCGGCCACGGACTTGTCCGCCACGGAGCCCACTTCTATCTTGCGGAAGAAATCCTGCGGGCACGCCGCCACCAGCCCGTCAAACATTATTGTCATCGAATACCAGAGGAACGTGCATGGTGTGAACCGGGCGCTACGCCCGTTAAGGCCATGGCCGAACTGTTCAAAATCACCCGCCCAGTTATGGGGCGTGCGCACCACGAACCGGTCCAGCCCCAGCCCCGCGAAATTCTTGACGAAATCCTCGCGGCGTTCCTCCTTGCCAGGCTCGTCTTCCCCTATCTCCATCACCTGCACTATGGTGAACGGGCCCCGCCCCTTTTCCTTCTTCAGTTCCAGAAGCCGCCGGATGTTGGCCACGGTCTCGTCAAAATCGCCGCCGATTCGGTTCTTGTTGTAAACATCCCGGCTGTATCCGTCCACCGAGAAGGAGATGTATGAAAGCCCCGCCTCGATGAGGGCCATGGCCCGCTCCTCCGTAAGAAGCCCCGCGTTGGTGTGAAGCCTGGTGTGAAGCCCCCGGGCCGAGCAATACTCCACCATGTCCGCAAGGCGCGGATGGATGAGCGACTCCCCCCGGTGGAAAAGGTTAACGTCGTTCAGCGAGCCGGCAAGCTCGTCTATTATCCGGGTGAATAGCTCCATTTTCATGAGCCCCTTGGGTATGTCGGCGCCGGTCCCGTGGGGGCAATGGCCGCACGAGAAGTTGCACGCGGCGGTGGGCTCTATCCATACCCGGGTGGGAAGCTGGTTTACGCGCTCGGCCCGGCGGATGTATGAAAGATATACCCGCCCGAGGCTTTCCACCGCGCCCATGAAGGTTTTCATGATTATATCTTTTTTAGTATGTGCGCCACCGTTTCGGGCCGCAGAAGCTTGTGGAACCTGGTTGGCGACAGATAGCTTAGATACTGGTTCAAAGGACTTACGCAGGTCACCCAGCAGATAGGGTGCCGGTTTTCCTTTATGTCCAGCCGTATTTCATCGGCTTCCCTGGAAAACCACAGCTCCTTGAAAGGTTTCTCCGCCAGGTTGCCTATCTTTTTGAACGCCACAGGGCACGGGTACAGATCGCCGTTCGGGTGTATCTGCGCCGTGGTGTACCCGGCGACGCAACGGTATTTATACAACTCGTCCGGGTTGTGCAGATAGGTCTCAAACTCGTCGAAATAGCCGGGGGGATGGGGAAGCAGTTCCCGGTAATTCCCGAACAGCTCCTTTATCTGGCTCTTTAGAAGCGGCAGTTTTTCATCGGGCAATATAAGCTCCCGGTTGGGGGAATATTTGTCGAACGTGTTGGTCATCTCGATGGTCAGCCCGTTCACCCCGGCTTTCCTGGCCAGCCTGGCTATGCCCGTAAGCTGGCCCACGTTCATGGCGTTTATGGTGGTGTTGAAAAAAACTTTTATGCCCGGCTTGGCGCTTTTAAGGTTCTTGACCGCCTCGAAAACCCGGCCGAACGCGCCGGGAACGCCCCGGATATGGTCGTGAGTGGCCGCGTTGTCGCCATCCATGGAGATATAAAGCATATCCAGCCCGCTATCGGCGATTTTCCCGGCGATCATGGGATTTATCAGGAACGCGTTGGAGTTGCCTCCCACTTTCATTCCCCGGGATTTGGCGTGGGCGATAAGCTCGTAAACGGTTTTTTGCAGGAACATCTCCCCGCCGGAGAACGAAACGTGCCGTACGCCGTTGGCGGCCAGGTCGTCAAGTATCCTTTTCTGTTGTTCCAGCGACAGGGTGTTCTGCCGTATCTGGGAATAAGGTATTTTCCATATCTGGCAATGGAGGCATTTCAGGTTGCAATGGTACGTCAGCTCCCACTGAGCCTTCATTGGGCCGCAGATGGGGCGTGTTGCGCCCAGTTTGAACCGGGCCAGGTTTATCGCTTGCGTGAAAAGGGCCATGCAACTAAAAAAACAGGGGGCCTTTAACCGGCCCCCTCCAATTGTTTACCCCGGCGCGTTACCGGATGTGTTTATAGGCTTCTTCCAGCTTTTTCCTGAACGAAGCGTAGCTGAAATTGCTCCGCACGTATTCCCGGCCCCGGTCGCCCAGCGCCCGGCGGAGACCTTTATCATTCAATAGTAGCAGAATGGCCCGGGCGAATTCCATCTTTTCGGGGCGGGCCAGCATGGCCACGTCGCGGTTGAGCGCCTGGGTGTGGGTGGGCAGGTCTGTGGCTACAACGGGTTTGCCGGTGTCCAGATAAGTGTATATTTTCAGCGGCGTATTGGTCCCCTCTATCCTCGGGGACACAAGAATATCCGCCAGCTCGTAATATGTGGGCATGGTTTCCGGCGGCTTGGGGCCGGCAAATACCACGTTCGCCCCAAGGCCCATGGCTCCTGCTTTGGCCTTGTATTTTTCCACGTCGGCGCCGCTACCCCCTACCACTACGATCCTCACTGAGGGATGTTCCCTGGCCACTTCCACGGCGGAATCCAGCAGGAGGTCTATCCCCTGGTATTTCTCCAGATTGCCGGTGTACACGACAGGCTCGCAACCTTCCGGCAGGCCAAGCTCCGCCCGGAGTTTTTCAACGGCCAATCCAGGTGGCGGGGCGCCTGTCATGGGTGTATCTTCTATCTGGAATATTTTCGAACGATCCACCCTCAGGGCCGCCGCCTCGGTGAGATGGCCGCAAACGGTGATCACCATGCTGGCGGACCTTAACGCCGCGCTTTCCATCCTCTCAAAAGCTTTCAGCAAAAACCCGTCTCTCATGAACCGGCTGTAACGCAACTGGTCGGACATTATGGAGTCCATATCGAAAACAAAGGGGACGCCGAACAGCCATGACAGGGGCCACGCCATGAACGCCGCGTCCTCCACGGCGTGGATCGCGTCGTATTTCCCGCGCACAAGGGTTGTGAACGCATGGATCATCATGGCCGCGTCGTAGATGACTTTCTCCTTCGACGGGCCGATTGGCGCTTTTCCAAGACCGGGTATGCGGATAACCCTGTGGATGCGGACGTTGGGAATGTCCACGTTATCCCCGTGGGGGTAAACAAGCAGGTCCACCTCGTGCCCCAATTCCGAAAGCGCCGTAACCATGTTCCGCACGTTTATGGGCGTACCCCGGGCCTCGAAGAACGGCTGGGGGGCAAGAAATAATATGCGCATCCGGCTTAAGGTCAGTGATGGCCCAGATGACTGCGCTCTATCTCGGCGAGATCTTTGCCAGCGACGCTCATGGTGACTGGCAATAACGGATCCCCGGGCAGATGGCCGGTCAGTAGCAGGTTCCAGTAAATATATTTGAAAGCCAGTTTGCCCCAGTGGTTCAGCCTGCTCTCTTTTAGCAGGGCGAACGGCCCTATTGCGGGAAGCGGGTAAACACCATGGACCGGCTCCGTATCGTAATTAAAATCGAACAGCAACGCCTTGTGGTAGCCGGATTCTATAAAACAGTTGGAATGGCCGTCGTAATTGGGCAAAGGCTCTTTGCCACCTATCTCGCGGATAAGGTTCTCCGCTATTATCTCCGCCTCGAAATGGGCCACGGATCCTGCCTTGGAGGTTGGCACGTTTGTGCTGTCCCCCACCACATAAACGTTATGGGCCTTTTTAAGTTTCAATGTATGGTCGTCCGTCACGGCGTATCCCATGCCGTTGCCTATGCCGGACTCCTCGATAACATCCGGCCCCAGGTTGGGCGGTACGCTGGCCAGAAGGTCATACTCAATCCGCTCGCCGGAAAAGGACGTGATGACCCTCTTTTCGGAATCCACCTCGCTTATGGCGAAGTTGGGCGCTATCTTTATGTTCTTCTCCTCCGCTATCTTACCCAGCGCCTTGGTGGCCACGGGTTTCGTAAACGCGCCGGTAAGCGGGGTCACCAGGGATATCTCCACCCGGTCGCGGATGCCGCGAAGGTTAAAATAATAATCCGCAAGGAAGACGTATTCAATGGGCGCCACAGGGCACTTAATGGGCATGTCCGCTATGTTTAATACCAGCCGCCCTTCGTTAAAACCATCCAGCGCTTTTTGCATTTCCATGGCCCCATCCAACGTGTAGAAGGTGTAGGCGTTCTTGCCCATGGCCTCTTCCAGCCCATCCACCTCCGAAGCCTCCACATGGCAACCCAGCCCTATAATCAGCCAGTCATATCCAAACTGCCCGGCCGAGGTCTCCACCAGGTTGCGCTGGTAGTCTATCAAGGTGATATTGGCGTTCACGAATTTCGCCTCCCGGGGCAGGTGGCGGGTTATGGGATGAGTAACATCTTTTTCGCTTTCATACCCGTAAAGCTTGAATGGAAGGAAAAGGAAACCGGGCTGGTAACAGTGTTTCAATTCCTTGTCTATAACCGTAACTTCCCACTCTTTCTGGTCGAGGCGCGAGGTGAAAATGTTGGCCAGTATGGTGCCACCGGTGCCCGCGCCAAGGATAAGTATTTTTTTCATTTTTGAGCCTCCAGTAAAGAGGGTTGTTCTTATAATATAAGAAACAGCGGCGCCATTAAAGGATTCAAAGGTTCTGGTGGTGTCCCGGTTTGAATCCCAAATAACAGACAGGTCATCCACTTCCCTTGCGCTTCGCCCAGGATGACAATGTTATCAACGGCTTTTATATTGTCATTCTGGGCGTAAGTGAAGGATCTCACCTGTACTTTCAAGCTGAGACACTACCAAAGTTCTATTTTTTTTAAGGCTTATCCACGGGGAAATAAACGTATAATATCCACAAGGGCCAACCTATCATAGGGATAACCGCTCGATGAGCCTTGCAAGGGGAAAAGGCGCAGGCGTTTTTGCCATTCTTTTTTGGGCGTTTACCGCCTTATACGGGTGTAGCGCGTCTTTAGACCAGGAAAAGGGCGGCCCATCAGGACAAACCCAACTGGAGCTCGTATGGCCTTCCGGGTATGATTACGACCCGGCCACGCAACGGCTGACGAATCAAACATCCCTTTTGCAATACGCCGCCCCGGTTTATGTGACCAGGGTGAACCTGACTGTATCCGGTAGCGGGATGGACCCTATAAGCATTGACCTGCCTTTGGACACTCTTGCGACGGACCTGACGCTCACTTTTGGCGACCGGCGTTTCGACGTAACGGTCCAGACCAATTTCGGAGCCAGCTTCACCGGCTCGCAGACTGTGACGGTGGCCGCCAGCTCCTCGCCCACGGTGAGGATAACCCTGGAGGTCAACGCGCCGCCGCAAATAACCTCAATAAACACTCCGGACACTTATCCCAGCCCGGGGCAACAGGTGACCATCACAGGATACGCTTCCGATCCTGATCCGGAAGACACCCTGACATACACTTGGTACGGGTTTGGGCCGTATGGGGAATCCCGCACATTCACCGGCCAGTCCATCACCACCACGGCCCCGCTGGACGGGGGGCATTATGTGTTGTCTCTGGTGGTGGAGGATGGCAAGGGTGGAGTGGCCCAGGCGCGGATGGATTTCTATATATACGGCTCCGCGCCGGTGATAAACAGCGTCAACGTCTCCAACTCCACACCGCAAACCGGGGAAACGGTTACGCTTTCCGCCAGCGCCTCCGATTCCGATCCGGGAGACATCCTTATATACAACTGGACCATCACGTCGGATAAGGGTTTCGCTTTCCAGGATGAGGGGCAAAGCATAAACTTCACCGTTAACCAGATAGGCTCCTACACCGCCACAGTCGCCGTGCGCGACCTGCAGGATAACGTCACTTACGGCTCCATTACTTTCGGATCCACGTGCACTTACCCAACGCCGCAGATGATGACGGTAACCGGCGTGATAGGCGCTGGCGCCTCGTCCGCCATTATCAACGTCACTGTTGAATACCCGGCGGGCAGTTTCGTCTCGGACGGCATAGCGGTGTTCAACCTCACCGTAAATGAATTCACCGCCGCCGGTGGCCCATGGGTAAACAGTTATTGGGTAGGCGGCGTAACGGCCGATGTGAACCCGAAAACGCTCACATACAATTGCCAGCCGGGCAAGTTCTACTCGTTCCAGGCCAGCGCGGGTAACACTTGTTATGTGGCAGGGTCGCCCTCCACGCCTGAGAATCCCACCAGCGGCTCATATATCGCCTGCCCATAGGGGGTTGTAGCGCCACAGGCTCCGAGAACCTCTCCTGATTTTTCAGCGGGTTGAAAATTTCTCCCGCCAGCCGGGAACTTTTCACGCCCCTACCCTGTCCAATTGTCAGAAAAAGACGGACAAGGAGAACGGCCATGAAAAAGCTCACAATGATTACCGCAATGGCGGTGATGGCCGGGGCTTTGATTCTGGCGCCAGCCATAGCCAGCTCTTACAGAGGTGATCCGGCCCGTCGGGGGCCATATTACACGGACACCGATGGTAACGGCGTTTGCGACAAGGCCGGGGTTTCGGCGAACCAGGAAAAGAGCCAGCCAGGCGATTCCTCATCTCCAACGGTTTGCCCCATGCGGGGTGGCGGTAAAATGGGATTCCACAAGGGGGCCAGCGCTGGTGGCGCAGGGTTTGTGGATGAGGACAACAACGGGGTTTGCGACAGGCTGGAGTGACCAGCGGAAAACCGCGCGGTAGCTATAGGATGAGCGCCGCGCAGACCACTGCCAGATGAGGAATATGGACGAAGCCCGGATTGTGGAGAAGGCCCGGAACGGAGACCAAGAGGCGTTCGGGGTTCTTTTCGAACAGTACAAGAACATGGTTTGGAGCGTGGCGTACAGGATGACCTACGACTTCGACGAGGCCGAAGACCTGGCGCAGGATGTGTTCGTGTCGGCCTGGAAAAACCTTGGCTCTTTCCGGGGAGACTCTTCGTTCTCCACGTGGCTATACAGGATTACGGCCAACAAATCGCTAAACCACGCGGGGAAACGAAAAAATGTCCGCGTGGTTCCCGGCGAGGAGACCATGGCTAAAGTGGACGAGGCGATGTTCATGAGGAACAACCCGCAACTCTCTATTGAACAGATGGAGACGGAGAAAACGCTGGCGGAGTTTCTGGGCAGGCTGGAGCCTGAGAGAAGGCTGGCGGTGATATTAAGGGAGTTGGAGGGTTTGAGTTACGAGGAGATTGCGGAGGCCACGAAAGTTCCTGTGGGAACAGTCCGCTCAAGACTGGCCCGGGGAAGGCGGGAACTCGAAGAGATGGCCGCAGGTTCAGGTGACAGGCAATGAAAGACATAGACAAGCTTTTTTCGAATGCCCCAAGGCTCTCGGCGCCCGATTCGTTGCGGACGAAAGTGGAGCGGGAGATTTCACAGGTAACCTCCGGTAACGCCACGCCATCCATATGGGATTGGCTGGAGCGCCGGGTGAGGGCCCCGTGGGGCGCCGGGGCGGGGCTGACTTTCGCCACCGCGGCGCTGGTGGCGCTGGCCGTGCTTATAAGTTCGCCTAACGGCAAAGGGCCGGTGGAGATAGGCCCGGCGGATCAGGCGGCGCTGAACCAGTTCATGGGTGAAACGGTGGAGCCGGTGTTCGCCAACGGTTTTGATGGCAAGGCCGCAAACGGCGCAATGGCCCCGGAAGAAGATATCGAAGGATTCATGCGCGCCCAGCTGGATCCATTTATTACGGTGTATGGAGGAAACGACAATGCGTAGTCTCATGATGGCTGTTTTGGTTTTTGTTATTGGCGCCCCCATTGCCCTGGCCCAGCCGCCGGGAAACCAGGGCCGGGGGCCGGCGAAGATGAGTTATGTGCAAGAGCTCAATCTCACCAAAGACCAGATAAAGGCAGTGCGGGAGCTTCAAAAGGAGACCCGCAAGAAACTGGCCGAGATCAAGGCGAAGATCGAAATCAAAAGGATTGATTTCGACGAGGAAATCCAGAAGGACAAACAAGACCTGAAGCTGGTGGACAAGCTGATAGGCGACCTGGCCGAACTGCACGCCCAGCAGAGCCGGGTGACGCTGGAGATCCGCGCCAGGATGATGGGGCTCCTCACCCCGGAGCAAAAGCAGAAGATGGTGGAAAGGATGGGAATGGGAATGATGGGCGGATCCCACATGCGTGGCGGCGCCCCCGATGAGCCTGGCGAAGAGCCGGGCGGCCCCGGCCCCAGGTAATACCGCTTAACCTGCCCTCCCCCAACCGCCGGGGCGTAAAACCTCCGGCGGCTTTATTTCCCCCCCTCACCCGCCATCTTTCGGCTGTATCATTAAAGTTGTCTCCTCCATTACCGATAAAAAATTAAGAAGGATACAAACCAGGGGGTAGCTATGACCAGCATTGAACCGGGAGGGGTTCGTCCCTCTTCCGAAGGAAAAGTGAACCTGTACGACCTAAAGGAGCTGAAATCCGGCCAGGGCCAGGGTAAAAGCGAAACCCCGGCAAAAAGCGACAGTGTGCAATTAGACAATGTTATTCAGAAACTTGTGGAGAAACTGAGGAGCTTTTTCAGTTCCGGCAAAATGGCGAAAGACCAGTTCGCCCAGTCCATATCCGAAATATCCATCCGCGCCAATGTGAAGCAGACATTCGAGGGCTCCATTCAATCCCAAGGCGCCGATGGCTCAAAAGTGTCCGCCTATTACCAGCAGACCACCGAGGCCAGTGTGCAGATAGACATCCGCATGAAACAGGCCGTGGATGTGGCCGAGGCCCAGGCGGCGGCGATGGAGGCTAACCCTTACAGCCCCGAGGCCACCGCCCAGCGGATAACCGATTTCGCCTTGAGTTTCTTCCCCATGTTCGCCAGCCAGCGTAAGGACTTAAGCTACGAAGAGCAGGTGGACGAGTATCAGAAGATGGTGGAAGGCGCCGTGGACAAAGGCTTTAAAGAGGCGCTCCAGATATTGGGAGACCTGCCCACCGAGGTGGCCGATGGCGTCAACAAGACCAAAGACCTGGTGAGCCAAAGCCTGTCCGCGTTCTTCGATTTCATGCGCGCCAACCCCCAGGAGTCCAAGGATGCCGCCAGCGGCGGAGTATGGAAGAATTTCGTGGACGACTTCTTCGCCACCCGCCGGGAGGAGGCGCAGGCCTCCGCAGGCAATGAGGAGGCCCAGGAAAAAGGCCTCAAGGATAACGAGCAAGTTGAGGGGCAGGCGGGTTAAATAAAGCCAGTTACCTCCATGAAAACTCCCTGGCCTCTTGGCGGGCCGGGGAGTTTGTCTGTCAGTATCTAACGTCTATCAGGGAAAGCCCTTCCGCCGGGGCGCAGGGGCCTGCCAACGCCCGGTTTCTCGCCTCCAGGATAGTGTTAACGGCGCCGGGCTCCATTTTCCCCTTGCCCACGTCCACCAGAGTCCCCACCATGTTACGAACCATCTGCCTTAAAAACCCGTTGGAGGTAAACCTTAACGTGACAACATCCCCCGCCCGCTCAATAAAGGCCTCCGTTATGGCCCTTACGGGATGTTTCGCGGAACATCCAGCCGAGCGGAACGATGAGAAATCATGTTCTCCAAGCAGGGCCAGGGAACCGGCGCGCATGGCTTCCACATCCAGGCGCCGGTGGATAAGCCAAGCCCTCCCTATCAGGAAGGGGGACCTTATCCTTCTGTTGAAGATGGTGTAACGGTAGGTCTTCTCAATTGCGGAAAAACGTGAATGCCACGTTTCCGGCGTTGTGGAGACCGCCAACACCGCCACATCGGCAGGCAGAAGGGAGTTGAGGCCATTTAATATCTTGTAGTCCGGGAGCCTGGTGGCCACATCGGCATGGGCCGGCTGGAACTCGGCGTGCACTCCGGCGTCGGTCCTGCCAGAGGCGTGGAGGCGGGCGTGATGCCCAACTATTTTCTCCAGCGCATTCTCCACCACCTCCTGGATGGACAGGGCGTTGTCCTGCCATTGCCACCCGGCGTAATTTGTCCCGAGATATTGCAGGTCCATCCGGATGCGCCGCTTCAAAAGCCCTTCGTCACTCATGGAGATAATTAATAGCGGGAGCAGGCGGCGAAGGCAAATAAAACCTTAAACCGGCCGCTCCGGGCGGGAGTAGAAAATGCTTGACCCCTTGGTTTGAATGGGATATAAATTTCTGAACGTGCGGGGCCCTCATTCCGTAATTGGCGCAAAAACAATGCGGAGCCGCATGCCAAACCGAAGGGGGTTTTTTTGAGGCGCATATCTCTTATTCTCAAACACGAACATTAAACAAGAGCCTGGGACTACATTTAGGATGAAGCGGGTAAATTTAGCTGAGCTCAAGGAGCGGTTTAGAGGGCTCCTGTCCAGGAAATATACCTTTATTTTCGTGCCCGATGTCACCGGCAGGTTCATCCGGTTCTCCACACCCAAAGCGGTAGTAAAGGGCGCTGTGGGGCTGGTGGCCGTGATTGGCGTTTGTTTCGCGTTGTTCTCTATCTCCATCCTGAAAAAAGCCGAGGAGCTTTCGGAGCTTAGGGACCTGCGCGGCGTCACCGTCAGCCAGAAGCTGGAGATACAGCAGTTCTCCCAGAAAATGAAAATGATCGAAACCCAGCTTTCCCGGCTGGAAAAATTCGACAGGAAGCTCAGAATCATCACCGCCCTGGAAAAGCAGACTCCGTCCACTTCCGATTTCGGGCTCGGCGGCCCCACCATGGACAAGGATGTGGATTTCTCTTCGGCCACCGGCAGGCTCAACCAGTCGGTGATAGACGGGCTCAACAACGACCTCAACCAGATAAAACAGCAGGCCGAGACCCAGGAGATAAGCTTCTTCGAACTCGACGAGCATTTCAAAGAACAGTCCGCCATGTTGTCCCACACGCCGTCCATCTGGCCGGTGCGGGGCTGGATAACCTCCACTTTCGGTTACCGCCGCTCCCCTTTCACCAACATGCGTGAATTGCACGAGGGGCTGGACATCGCAACTCAAAACGGTTCGCCGGTGGTGGCTCCCGCTTCGGGTATAGTTGTTAACGCGGGCATTCACCGCGGGTATGGCAATATGGTCGAGATCGACCACGGTTACGGCGTGTCCACCCGTTACGGGCACAACTCCAAGCTGATGGTAAATGTGGGCCGCAAGGTAAAACGGGGTGACGTGGTGGCCCTTGTGGGTAGCACCGGCCGCTCCACCGGGCCGCATCTGCATTACGAAGTGCTGTTAAATGGCGTGCCGGTAAACCCGTACAGGTATATACTGGAAGACTGATACCGGCTTTTGATGGAACCCGGGCGGGCGGCATTGGCGGAAACGCTGGCCGCCTTTTTCTTTATGTACCCCGTTTTTAGAGGGGCGGACAAATGCTAGAACTTAACCTGCCAAACAAAATCACCCTGTTCCGCATATTCCTTATACCCCTGGTGCTGGTGTTCCTCATAACGGCCTCGTTCTGGTCGTGCATGGCGGCGGCGGTGGTGTTCGGCCTTGCGGCGGCCACCGACTGGCTGGACGGCCACATGGCCCGCGTAACAAGCCAGGTAACCTTGCTTGGCAAACTGCTGGATCCTGTGGCGGACAAGCTCCTGGTGCTGGCGGCGCTGGTGCCCTTGGTGGAGCTGGACAGGGTATCGGCATGGATAGTGGTGGTTATCCTGGGCAGGGAGTTCGCCGTGTCCGGCCTGCGCATGATAGCCTCGGCCCAGGGCATCCACATAGCCTCCGGCGCTTCGGGCAAATACAAGATGGGGGCGGAGATAACGGCTATCCTTTTTCTGATACTGGATTTTAATGCCCTGTTCCACTTCATAGGGCAGATAGCCATCCTTACCGCCATGGGGCTTGCGATAATCTCCGCCGTGGATTATTTCGCGCAGTTCTGGAACAAACTGGATCCGGAAAAGCTCAACGAAATGTAGTGGGGTCCGTAAAGCCCGGCGGTTATTTCACCTTCACGCTTTCGGTGGTTTCCTTTTTACGCGTGCTTTCAGAAACCAGCGCGGGGTTTATATAAAGCCCGTTATAGGCTTTCACCGGTTTCTCCCAGGAAAGATACCCTTCCTTGGAGATTCTCATGGAATGGACGCCTTCCTTCACCATAAGCTCCACCGGGGTGGAGCCAACATACACCCCGTCAATCTCGATGTCGCTTCCCGACGGGTTCGACTCCACCAGCACCGAGACTTTCCTGACCACATACGGCAACGGAGCCGTGGTGACTGCCGTGGGCTCGCCAACGGGTTTTTTGGAGAGGTTAAGGGCCGACTCCGCCCCACCGCCTGTAACCGGCGGCACAGGCTCCGGAGCCTTTTCAGCCGGGGCCGGGGTTGGTTCCTTGGCCCCCGTGGCGCCGTTCTTCTTTTTGTCCGCGTTTTTTTTCGCGGTGCTTTTGGCCAACCGCTCCGCCGAGGCGGTTTTTGGCTTGGTCTCCGCCGCCGGAGCCTTTTCGTTCACCGCGGCCTGGGCGCCGGGCGTCACGGGTTTCTGCTCCACTTCTTCAGCTGGGGCCGGAGCCGCGCCCAGGACAAAAAGGGCCAGAGCCGCAACCGCGATTGACTTCATTTTTATATCCGCCTTTTTCGCCGTGTATTTTCCATTCATGATTTCGACCTTCGCCACTTAAGTTAAAAAGGCGACTCGCCGGTGAGCAGTTTTTCGAGTTCCTTGTTCATTCTCAACGTGTAGGAACACGAAGAAAGCACCAACGGGCTGTTTATATCTATGAGCCTGGCGTTGATGATGAGCGATTCGGCCGTGGCGACGTATGTGCCCGCCAGCACCGCCCGGGCCTGGGTTTTTCCCAGCACCTCGCGTGCGTCCCGGGAGAGGATCATCTCCCCCATCTCCTCGCGGAAGAAAATGTCGCGCCCCTTGCGGATCTCTGAAACCGTGAACCCGGCCAGGTGCAGTTCATTTAACAGCCGCTCGGCTATCACCCTGCCGAACACCGATGTCTTGTTCAGGTTGTTCAAGTCCACAAAGGTTGTGACTATTATGGGCTGGTTTAAAACCTCCCGGCTCCGGAGCTGGTCGTAAATGGTGTGGGCCAGGAAACGCGCCCCGAAAATGTCCCCCTTGGATTGCGCATAGCCGGAATCCCCCACCATGGTGGCGCATGAGGCCAGCGGCCCCGCGATCACCGCCAGCAAGGCCATGGCGCGCAGGAGGCCCGCCGCTTTTCTTAATGAGCCGACCGCAGGTTTTATCATCACCGTTAATATCCTTCCACCGTTTCAGCCGGGGTGATAGTGGTCACTTCCCGCTCCAGTAACGCCGTAATGAATTTGTTTTTCGGCGATGCGTCCACCAGTATATCGCCCACCCCCACAACCTGGCGGTTTTTCGGGAACACCAGCCTCCCGCTCACCACAACGGTTTCACCGGCTTTGGTGTATGTGCCCACCAGCACCGCGTCGGCCCCGCTGTTTTGCATAAGCCTGTGGGCCTCGCGGGAAAGCCCCATCTCGCCAAGCCGCACGTCCACCAGTATGTCCGGAGTGGCCCTCAGTTCCATCACGCGAAAGCCCAGCCCCGAAAGCTCGTTTATCATCTGCTCGCCAACGTACCTGCCGAAGGTGGCCGCCTTGTACATGTGGTTAATGTCCACGAAGGTGGCCACGGCAACAGAGCCGGATTTGCCGACACCTGAGGCGGAAGCGGTCTCCGCCACTCTGCCGGCCATGGTTTTAAGCATGCCGTGAAGAACATCGGAATACGGGTCCACTTCCGGCAAAACTTTTTTGCGGATGGCTATGTCCCCGGTCATGGAGGCTCCGCCCGCCGCGTCCTCGTCTATTATGGCCGCAAGGAACTTGTCACCCCTGATGTCCATCATGGCCGAGGCGCTGGCCAGCACCGACGAGTCTTTGATCCCCACAAGGCGCACGTTTATCAGCACCTGGTCCTTGCTCCGGGAGAATGTGCCCACCACCACCGCGTCCGCGGCGAACTCGGCGCCGATCCGCTTCACGTCGCGGGACAGGGCGAACTCCCCCTGGTTCTCCACCACGTTATAATCGGCGGTCTTCCTGGCCTCCACCACGCGGAACCCGGCCTTGTCCATCTCCGTCATCAGCTGTTCGGTTATCAGGCGGCCGAAGCTTGTGGGTTTTTGAATGTTATCCACGGGAGTTATGGTGGTCATCAGCGCCGTCACCCTGTCTTGCCCGTTTCCCTTCACGCGGCTGGCCAGCTGGTCGGCTATATAGCGCATTTTCCACACAAACCGCTGGGTATAAACCTCCGCGAAGGGGGGCCATTGGCTTGAAGATGCGTAAGGGTCCTGCTTGTAATTGGTGCTGGGATTCAAGCTCCCCTGGAAATCCGGTTCCTTGCGATAGGGGTCGCATGAGGCCGTCAATATAATGACGCTTATGGCCGCCATGGTGGCGGCGGACTTTTTAAAGGAAACGGGATTTTTCATTTTCCGCCACTCACTTTTATCATGGGCATTGTCCTGGTGAGGTTCCTGCGGAGAAGCTCCGCCAGGGCGTCGTTCCCGCTGATATAAGCCACCATCCTGCCCACAGACATTACCTTGGTCGTATCCACGTTGAGCAGGCGGGCGTTTACCACCACCTCATCGCCCACCACAGTATAAGACCCGGCCACCACCGCGTCCACCTTGGCGGTTTTCATTATGTCCGCGGAGTTGCGGGTTAAATAGAATTCCCCCTTATCCTCCGTCACCTCCACATCTTTCCGCTGGCGCCACTCGCGGACCTTGAACCCCAGCCTGTAAAGCTCCTCGCCCAGCTGTTCGGCGAAAAACCGGCCGAAAGACGAGGTTTCCCCCATACGGTCCAAGTCCACGAAAGTGGCCACCGCAATGGTCCTCTCTGTGGGGTCGAAATCCCTCATTCCTGTGACAAGGTCCAGGGCCACTTCCCTGATTTTCTTGTTCAGGGACTCGGCGGGGGAGCTGGATACAGCGGCAACCTCGGCTCGATGCAAGGCGGCGCAAGCGCCAAACCCCGACAACGCCAGAGGTAAAAGAATAGCCATTGCCAGACGCCTTAAGGTTATGGCTGAAACAGGCGCGCTGTTAATTTGAGTGAATATTGACGCTTTTTTCACAGAATTCAGCCTAATTTTCGTTAAATTATATTAAACAATCGGCGCTTTCGTAAACAAACTTGAGCTTTTTTTCAATCCGGGCAAAGAATCGCATTCACATCCCGCCATCATCTTCCTGCCCCGACGGGCCTGAGCGGGCTATGCATGAGACGAACCTGCGGTTGACCCGCTCAACGAACCATTCGGTAGTAAGGTTGCGTTTGCTCTTGGAAGTCTGGAGCTTTATTTGCGGAATTGTGGCCCGGATGGCGCGGCGGCCCGTGGCAATGGGGTCGGCCAGGGCATAGACTCTCGTGTAGAGGCCTGTGGCGGCAAAACCGGCGCTTTTCTCCATTTTAAGATCTCTGAGTATCTCAGGACGCGTCAACCCAAGGCGGCCGGAAATCGACATCAGGGCGCGGAAGGTTTCGCCGGTCTCGGGATTCCTGGACATAAGGTCGCCATCCAGCGCGACGGGAACGCCGGAAAGCATCGAAACCACAGCCTGAAAGGCGGCGTTGCGGCTACTATAATGACCGGCGTTGAAGTCCGCGAACCTGTAACGCATTTCGTTGTAGGGCGCCAGATAGTCCAGCAGGTGGGCTACGCCGAAATAGACACCGCCGCGCCTTGTGAAAAGCTCCCGCCGCATACTTCCTTTTATCGCATATGGATAGGGCTTGAGCTTGGCGTGACGCTCGGCGTATTCGACATTCACCTGCATGGCCCCGGCCGTTCGCACGGGATTGAATCCGGCCAGGATGCCTTTCCCGCCTGGCAAATCCTCGAAGACTTTGCTTAAATCGTTCTCGGTCCTGCTTGAGTCTATGCGTTGCCTGTATGTGCGTTTGTCGGGCGAGGTGGAATCAAGGACGATGTCTATCATGGATTGGGGAATGCCATGGCGCGCGCGCCGCTCCTCAATCTCCTTCCAGGCGATGGTGGAAAGACCCGGCACCGCCGGATCCGCCTCGAAAGATGATTCCTGCTCGATGATGGCTACGACACCACAAAAGTTCCGGTCCGTCGGGGCGACGCTGAGCGCGGAGAACGCCGTGAAGATGTCCGTCGCCCATCCATCGCGGTCTTTCACATAAGACGGAAGTAGCCTGGCGACCATGGCGCGCCCCTCTCCGGCGGATGGGTATCTAAAAGGCGCGCGTTCCTCCGGTTTTCCGGCCTGCTTTTCCTCTTCTTTTGCCGGGGGCTTCTTGGGCTTCTTCTCCATTTTTTTCTTGGGAAGTGTTTTCACAGGCTTTCCCGTATCCGGTCTTACCGTGGCGCTTTCCTCCGTTTTTCCCATGGAGACGCACGAAGCCAGCCACGAAACGGCTAACGCGCCGCAAACCGTCTTTATCAATAACGCTTTAAATTTCATTAAGGATGATGGAACCGCGCGGGTATCAATTCTTGGCTTCGGCGTTTTCTTCGCCAGGGGGTTCGTCGAGTTTCTGCGCCCGGCCCAGCGTTTTGGTAATGACCCGGGCGCGGCTTTCAACATCGTCCATGGAGGTGGCGGCGTCTTCTATCTTTTTCCGCGTGCGGGCCAAAAGGTCGCCGAACTTGCCAAACTCCACCCGGAGCGACTCCACCACGCGCCACACATCCCCGGCCCGTTTCTCCACCGCCAGGGTCTTGAATCCCATCTGCAGGCTGTTCAACAGCGCCGCAAGCGTCACCGGACCGGCTACAACCACCCTGAACTCGCGCTGTAAACCCTCCGCCAGGCCGGGCCGTCTCAGGACTTCAGCGTACAACCCCTCGGTGGGCAGGAACATGACGCCAAAATCGGTGGTATGCGGCGGTTCAAGATACTTGTCGCGGATGCTTTTGGCGAAGGTCTTTATCTTTGTCTCCAGAGACTTGGCCGCCGCATCCGCCCCCGCCGGATCCCCTTTATCCTGCGCTTCCACAAGACGGATGTAATCTTCCACCGGGAACTTGGCGTCCACCGGAAGCCATATGGAACCGTTGTCTCCAGCGCCCGGAAGCTTTATGGCGAACTCCACCCGTTCATTGGACCTTGGCCGGGTGGCGACGTTTTTTTCGTATTGTCCAGGGTGCATTATCTGCTCCAAAAGGGCCTCCAGCGCCACTTCGCCCCAAACGCCCCGGGTCTTCACGTTGGCCAGCGTTTTTTCCAGCGAGCCTACGCTGGCGGCGAGGCTACGCATTTCCCCAAGCCCCTTGTGGACCTGCTCCAACTGGTCGCTCACTTGCTTGAAAGCGTTGCCAAGCCGGCTTTGCAGGGTTTCATGAAGCTTTTCGTCAACTATACCGGTTATCTTCTCCAGCCGCGCCGAGTTCTCATCCTGCATGGCTTTCATCTTCATATCGAGGCTCTGGCGCGTGGATTCAAGCTCTTTCCTGAAACCGGCGAACTGGTTTAAAACCCCTTCCAGATTCTTCTCCGTAAGGGAGGCCATGTTCGTGACCTGTGAGAAAAGCGAATCGCCCATCGCTTTAACCGAATCCCTCTGCTCCCCCCGCAGGCGGGAAAATTCCTCGGGCAATAGCCTTTCAATGCGCTCCTGCCCTTTTTCGAGGAGATAAATGTCCTTTCCGGCGGATCCGTCACGGCTTCTGTAAAGGTAGAATACGAGGGCGGCGAGAATGACGCTGATCAAGACCGGCCCGGCGAAAATTAGTTGATCCATGCTTTATAGCCAGCAGGGGGGCGCGAATAACATGATGCCGCCGCGCGGTTTGTTGGATTTGGAGCGGGTGAAGGGATTTGAACCCTCGACTTCAACCTTGGCAAGGTTGCACTCTACCACTGAGTTACACCCGCGAAACAACGAAAGTTAATTCTATCCAAACAGGCCGCCTTGTCAAGCAAACATATTTCATTTTTGCAAAATCCGGCGCGGTGCGGTTTTTTATCCGTTTCCACGGCTATTTCCCCGCCGATAACAGCTTCAACGCCTCCCGGATGCCGTCCTGAACGCTGTCTACAGCCCGGCCACCGCTTTTTCCATTGAACGCCTCCCTTGCGGCCCGAACAGCCTCGGCCCGGCCATACCCCAGGGAAATGAGCGCCTCCACGGTATCGTTATTTAACGC
This sequence comes from Nitrospinota bacterium, assembly GCA_016208975.1. Classification (NCBI taxonomy): domain Bacteria; kingdom Pseudomonadati; phylum Nitrospinota; species Nitrospinota bacterium. The sequence goes on along the minus strand of JACQXA010000004.1, from coordinate 1,741,446 downwards.
GCTGGTTCCTCCGGAAACGCCGGAGCCCCCGACAGGGGCGAAATCCGCCGCTGAGAGCTTGTCGGCAAGCTCCACTATAAGCCGTTCGGCGGTCTTCCTGCCAATGCCGGGTATTAGGCTTAACCTGGCCACGTCCCTGTTTTGCACGGCGTTGGCGAACTCCTCGCATGGCATTCCGGAAAGGATCGTTATGGCCATTTTGGGGCCCACCTTGTTCACCCCGATGAGTTTCTCAAACACTTCCCTTTCCCGCGCCGAAATGAATCCAAAAAGGTTTATGGCGTCTTCCCGCACGGAAGTGTGGACGTGGAGGGAGACGGCCGCCCCCTCTTCAGGCAAAACATAATATGTTTGCAGGGATATGAAAAGCAGGTATCCCACCCCCCCGGCTTCCACCACGGCGTGGGCCGGTTTTTTCTGGATCAGCCTGCCGCTGATGTGAGCTATCATTTGGCCTGCCCCAGCGGGCCGGTATGGTTTATATGTGTTATGGCGATGGCCAGCGCGTCTGATGCGTCCAGCGGCTCCGGGTTTTCTTTGAGCGCCAGCGCATGGCGAACCATCACCCGCACCTGTTCTTTTTCCGCCTGGCCGTAGCCTGTAAGGGTCTGCTTGACCTTCAGGGGCGAATATTCCGACACCGGCAAACCCGACTCCTCCGCTACCAGCATTATCACCCCCCGGGCCTGCCCCAGCTTTAACGCGCCCCTGGGGTCTTTGGCCACGAAAGTCTCCTCCAGCGCCAGTTCGTCCGGTTGGTGAGACCTTATCACCTCGCGCAACCCCTCGGCGATCTGCCGGAGCCTCTTTGGCATGGGCGCCTTGGGCATGGGGCGGATAACCCCCCAGGCATGGCACTTTTTCACTCCCTTTAATTCGGAGACAACGCCATACCCGGTTACCATGGTTCCTGGATCCACCCCTATTACCTTCATGGCGTCAGGCGGTGGCCCTTTCCAGTATCTCGTCGGGGATGTCGAAGTTGGCGTGGACTTTCTGCACGTCGTCGTGATCCTCCAGCGTCTCCATGAGCCGCAAGACTTTTTTGGCGATATCCTCCGAATCCACCTTCACAGTGTTTATGGGGATCATGCCAAGTTCCGCCGACTCCACCTTCACACCCCGGGCCTCCAGAGCGGCTTTTACGGCTTCCAGGGCGGCGGGGGGGGTGAATATGTTGAAGGTGTCGCCGCTGGTGTCCATATCCTCGGCTCCCGCGTCCAGGGCGATCTCCATCACCGTGTCCTCCGAAGCGCCCGCTTTGTCCACCACCACCTCGCCTTTTTTATTGAACACCCAGGAGACACAGCCGGTCTCCCCCATCTGGCCTCCGGCCTTTCCGAAGATGTTGCGGATTTCCGCCACGGTGCGGGTCTTGTTGTCGGTCATCACTTCCGCCATCACCGCCACGCCGCCAGCCCCGTAACCCTCGTATGTCACCTCCTCGTAGGAGACGCCGGGCAATTCCCCGGTGCCTTTCTTTATGGCGCGGTCTATATTGTCGGCTGGCATGTTGACCCCCTTGGCCTTGGTGACGGCCAGCCGCAGGCGCGAGTTGCCTCCAGGGTCGCCCCCGCCAAGGCGCGCGGCCACGGTGATTTCCTTTATTATCTTGGTAAACAGCGATCCGCGCTTGGCGTCCACAATCTTCTTTTTATGTTTTATCTGCGCCCACTTGGAATGACCGGCCATGGCCTGCTTTAAAAACCTCCTGATCTTGGGGAAATTGTTCGAGGCAATATAATACCACCATCCGGAGCCTTATCCCGCCTCGCGCCCGCCAGCGGTTTTTATCCACCACGCCCAGGCTCGTCCACTCCCATGGAATCGCCAAATCCTGGTAGTGTCCCAGTTTGAATCCCAAATAATATACAGATCCTTCACTTCGCTTGCGCTTCGCTCAGGATGACAATGTTATCAACGGCTTTTATATTGTCATTCTGGGCGTAAGTGAAGAATCTCCCCTGTACTTTCAAACCGGGACACCACCCAAATCCGCGCCGGATTTACAAGGTGGGTTTATAATATTTATATTGTTGATAGTCGCTCAACAGCGGGGGCGGGTGAGACGACCCGGCGTTTTATCCAGCTGGCGTGTCGGGCTGGATAAGCGTTGAATGATCTCTCTAGGAGGACCGAGCCATGAAGTACGCGGAACTCTTGGGGCGGATATTCTTCTCCGCCATCTTCCTTATGTCGGCCCCCGGCCATTTCACCGGCGGGCTGGTTCCATACGCCCAGTCGCAGGGTGTGCCATTGGCCATCATCGCGGTGCCATTGTCGGGGTTGCTAGCCCTGGCGGGAGCGTTGCTCATTATCCTTGGTTTTAAAGCCAGGTATGGCGGAGCGCTTATTGTGCTGTTCCTGGCGCCAGTCACCGTCATGATGCATAACTTCTGGGCTGTCACCGAACCCATGGCAAGACAGATACAGATGATTATGTTCATGAAGAACCTTTCGATGATGGGCGGGGCCTTGTTGATAGCCTATTTTGGCGCCGGACCCTTGAGCATGGACGCTAAAGTAAAACCTAAAGCCTGACTTGGCTTAGCGTCAGGAAATACGGCGGCGCCTTTGCGGGGCGTGACCGGCCATGCGGGGCGGCCGGGCAGGTAAAGGGGAGTTTTGCGTCCAACAAACCATATTATTGCCGGAACCCACGGTTTTGGGTTAACATTTCCCCGTTGAAATACGCCGGCGCCTGCCGGCATTTCAGGGGGCTTAATCTTCCATGATCACTGGCAAACGTCTGGGGGACATCCTTACCGAATCCGGAGCGGTTACCGCTGAACAGCTGGGCCGCGCCCTTGTGGAACGGGAAACCAGAGGTGGCAGGCTGGGCCGGATAGTCGTTTCCATGGGTTTTTTAAGCGAGGAAGAGCTTACCCAAATTCTCTCCCGCCAGCTGGGCGCGCCCATGGCCGAGCCGGAACTGGAAACGCCTTCCGAAGATTTACTCCGGCTCATCCCCGAGTCTTTCGCAAGAAAACACCTGTTGGCGCCCATCGGCAAACCCAATGGCGCAGTAAGGGTGGCCATGGCCGACCCGTTGGACCTGCTTGCCCGCGATGAGCTGGCGGCCAGGGTCTCGCTTCCTCTGGAAGTCTCCATCGCAACCGAAAAGAAGATACTGATGGCCATCGATAAAACCTACGCCCGCCCCATAGTTTGCGAACCCGGCGCGGTTTCCGGTTCGTTTGTGGAGTCTGGTTATAGCGGCGCAATTGAGTCGTCCGGCTGGGAGGCGGAACCGGTCTCCAGCCTTGTGGAGGGGATAATCCGCCGGGCGGCGCTGGAGGGGGCTTCGGACATCCATCTTGAGCCGGATTCAAAGAACCTGAAAGTCCGGTACCGCGTGGACGGCATGATGAAATCCGCCGGAGCCCACCCTGCCCGGATATGCTCTGCCGTGGCCAGCCGGATAAAGATAATGGCCGGACTGGACACGGCGGAGTCCCGTGCCCCCCAGGACGGAGGGTTTAACCTTACGCTCGAAAGCGGCCTGGTGGAGTTCCGCGTGTCCACATTCCCCACCATCAACGGCGAATGTGTGGTCCTTCGGTTATTGGCAAGAAGCGGCGAAGCCATGACACTGGCCGAAACCGGCATGGGAGGTGTTACCCTCGAGAGATTGCTGGAATCATTGAAACACCCATGGGGATTGGTGGTGGTGACCGGCCCTACAGGCTCCGGTAAAACCACAACACTTTACAGCGCCATTAGCCTGTTAAACTCCCCGGAGCGCACCATCGTTTCCATTGAAGACCCGGTGGAGCGGCGCATCCATAATGTGCGGCAAACCCAGGTGAACATCAAGTCGGGGTTAACTTTCTCCCGAGGGTTGCGGTCGGCCTTGAGGCAGGATCCGGACATCATAATGGTGGGAGAGATCCGCGATCCGGAAACCGCCGAGGTGGCTGTGCAGGCGGCCATGACGGGACATCTGGTGCTAAGCTCTTTGCACACGGTGGACGCGGCTTCGGCTTTTACAAGGCTGACAGACCTGGGGGTGGCGCCATATAAAGTGGCGGACACCGTGAAATGCGCCGTGGGCCAGCGGCTGGCGCGGCGGGTATGCCACCGGTGCGCGGGCAAGACGGAAGCCATGGCAAACTGCCCACATTGCGGCAAGACAGGCTACCGGGGAAGAACCGGGATTTTCGAGCTTATACACTCCGATGAAAAGCTCAAAGGGCTTATCCTTTCCCGCTCCCCAGCGTCGGCCATTAAGGATTACGCCGTTAAATCCCAGGGGATGGACACGATGCGGGATGACGGGCTTCGAAAGGTGGGGTATGGCGTTACCACCGTCGCAGAGGTGGAAAGGGCCACATACACACCCGGCCTGTCCATCTGTTAAACCATACAAATAAAATAGCCATGCCTGTTTTTAAATACACGGCCAGGAACCCGGCGGGCATGAAGCTGAACGGCTCCGTGGCGGGCATCTCCGAGCGGGAAGCGGCGCTTACGCTTGTCAGCCGCGGGATTTTTCCCTCTCGGCTTTCGGTGGATTCAACCGCGCCCGAGAAAGTAAAAGATGACGACCTGATCATCTTTACTGAACGGTTGGCCTCTTTGGTTTCCGCCGGTGTGCCGCTTATCTCCATTCTGGAAAATCTTGAAACCCAGAGCCTCGGAAGGTTGCGCCAAACAATCCAGCACATGCTGGTCAGCGCCAAAGAGGGTAAGCCTCTTCACGAATCCATGGCGCAGGCGTCAGACGTGTTCCCCGGATTTTTCGTGGCTCTGGTAGCGGTTGGGGAACGTACCGGCAGGCTGGAGAGGGTTTTAAAGGAACTCACGGCCATGCTGGAGCGGCGGCGGGACTTGAAGGAAGCGGTGGAAGACGCGGCGCGATACCCGAAAATAGTCCTGACCGTGGCGGCGGCGGGGCTAGTGGCCTTGATGGGGTTTGTCATACCACGCTATGCGGCCATTTTCACCCAGGCTGGCGTGCCCCTCCCCTTGCCCACCCGGGCCCTTATTTCCATGGACATCCTAATTCTAGGCTGGTGGCCATATCTTTTAAGCGTGGCGGCTGTGGGGTACTTGCTTATCAGGCGGTGGTTGGAGCAACCGGCCGTTAGAGCCAAAGTGGACGAATGGATCCTCCACATTCCCGTTATGGGCCGGATAGCGCTAAACTCCGCGCTGGCCCGGTGGGCGGACGCATTGGGCAACCTTTTGGCCGCTGGCGCGCCGATAATAGAGTCCATCGAGTTTTCCGCCAAAGCGGCGGGAAACTCAAGTCTTGAAAATCCGTTGGTCACAATACGGGCTGGAGCGCTGGAGGGGCTTTCCCTGGCCCATTCCATGAAAAGCATCAACTTACTGCCCCCTTCCGCCCTTCAGATTATCGCCGCCGGTGAAGAGGCCGGGGCGCTGGACGGGGCGTTCTTCAATCTGCGGGGTTATTTCATCCGGGAGGCGCAAAGGTCATCCAAAAAAATTTCCGCCTATGTGGAGCCAGCCCTTATCCTGGGGGTGGGGCTGGTGGTGTTTTTCCTGGCGCTGTCTGTGTTCCTGCCGATGTGGGACATGGCCTCGCTGGCCAGAAGGGGCGGATAGCCCTATACCACCGTCTTGCCCCTGGAGATTATAAAGCTCACCATCTTGTCCTGAACGGCTTCATCTATAACCAGGTACCTTATCATTATAAGGCTTACCGGCTTGCCGTTAATGGTGTCGTCTTCCCGGCGCACAACCTCCGCCGTGGCCACAACCGGCTCGTCGCTGAAAGGGAATTTTATCTCCAATAACAGCAGGGTCTTTGCGGGCAGAGGTTTCCCGATATGAAGAGCCGCTCCCCCGCCCGAGAAGTTGGCCCCAACACCTTTGAACCATGGGGACACCTGGTATTGTCCCTCGCCGGTCCTCTTGGCGAACTTGTAACGGACGGGGGCCTGGTAATCGAACCGGAAAAACGTCCGCTTATCCGCCCCCGCGTCTTTTTCTCCCATTATCGTAAAATCCCCCAGCCGCTACGACATTCCAAACTATCCGGCCGTCAGAGAGTCTCCCGCAGGATGACTAACTCCACCCGGCGGTTCTTGGGACGGTTTTCCGGTATCAGGGCGTAGCGTGGTTTGAACTGCGCGTATCCCACCGCGGCGAACCGGTAGGGCTCCAGCCCAGCCTCGTCGATGAAATAGCGCACCACCGCCGTGGCCCGCGCCGAGGACAGCTCCCAGTTGCTTGGGAATTTCTCCATCTGCCCCACGGTATCGTCGGTATGCCCTTCCACCAGCACCTTGTATTGCGTCCCTTTTATAATCTCCCCGACCCGCCGCAGAAACCTTTTGATGTCAGGCTTTATTTCCGCCGACCCGGCGTCGAAAAAGAGGTCTCCCTCGGCGAACATCACAAGCCCCCGCGTGTCGGATGTCAGCTGGACCTGCCGGATAAGGTTGTTATCCTGGACGAATTTCTGAAGTTTCTCCTGGGTAACTTCCAGCCCCGTTTTCCTGTCCACCAGCGACTTGCCCCCCAGCGCGTCGCCGATCTTGGACAGCATCCCCAGGTATTTTTCCTCCTGCTGGGAAGTAAGGGCGAAAAGCATTATGAAAAACGTAAGCAGAAGCGAAAGAAGGTCGGAAAAGGTGATCAGCCATATCCCCGGATCCTCGTCGGGAACATCCTCGTGATGTCTCTTCCTGGCCACGGCTACTCCTGTTCCGCGGTTTGGACGGCTTTCCGCCTGCTATCCTTGAGCAGTTTGTCGTAGTACGCCGCGCGAAGCTCCGGCGGCAGGAAGGAGTTTAGCTTGCGCTCGATTATCCGGGGGTTCACCCCGCCTTGTATCATCAGGATACCTTCGATGATGATCCTGTTCACCAGCATTTCGTCATCCGACCGGGAACGGAGCTTTTCGGCAATGGGGATAAAGAACAGGTTGGCCATGGTGGCGCCGTAAAAAGTGCCGATAAGACCCACCGCCATCCCTTGCCCGATGGCCTTGGCCGCCCCTTCGGTTTGAGTTCCAAGGTTTTTTAACATCGCCACGAGGCCTATGAGCGTGCCTATCAAACCGAAAGCCGGGGAAAACCGCGACGCCGCGCGGAACATGTGCTCACCTGCCCGGTGGCGCACCTGCACAAAATCAAGTTCCGTCTCCAGCACTTCCCGCACAATGTTGGCGGGCTGTCCGTCTATCACAAGCTCCAGCCCCAGTTTTATAAGCCGGTTGTCCAGCCTCTTTATGTCTTCCTCCAGGGCCAGCAACGATTTTTGTCTGGCCTTGAACGAAAGCTCCACCATGAGCCTTATGGCCCATGAAGGTTTCTGCATGTCCATCTTGAAAATCTGGAGGAGTACGCCAGTGACTTTCATTATGCGCGGAAGGGGATAGGAGATCAGCAGGGCCGCCGCCGTGCCGCCGCCGACTATCATCACCGCGGGCAGATCCCAGAATATCCTAAGCCCCCCCTGCTGGATGATGGCGTACAGGAAAAGCCCAACGCCAGCGATGATCCCAAGCGCCGTGGTCAAATTATCATCTCCTCAACAAACTGATTAAAACATCACGGGCTGAACCGCGCCGTCTTTTAGGATGAACCGCGCCCGCTCATACTCCCGGTCCAGGGTAATCCCCACGCCCAAGATGGATATAACCACTCCGGGGTGGGCTATCTTCTCCACCTTCAGCGTCGCCGTAGGGCAAGCCTGCTCCTCCGCCCCGCCATCCTCTGTTTCCGGCCCGGCGGCCACGCGCTCTTTTTCACTTATTATCGAGATTACGGCCCCGCCCAGATCCTTGAAATACTGCTGGGACGGCTCGTCCATTCCTTCCACCTTCCCGTCCCGCATAATGTCGGAAAGGGTGAACACGGCGGCCAACGGGTCCTCCAGCGGAATCCGCCCAAGCCCCGCAAGATGTTGAGAAGCGAACTTGGCTTCCAGCTCTTTCTCCCGGATGGTTTCCCGGCTTTTCTCCATCTTCGCTTTCCGGCCCTCCCGCAGACGCGCCTTAAACGGGTTATCGCCCAGCGTAATCTCCGTGGGGGACGCCCCTTCAGAGCCAATAACCGGAGCGGAGATCAACTCCCGCGCCCGGGCCGCGCCTCCCACAAGGCTCGCCCGGCCCCGCAACACTATCTGCGAACCGGCGCTCAAATCGCTGTTCATAACAGGCCCGTCCACCACAATGGAGCCGTGGGCCTCCAGTCGGCCCAGCTGGACGTATGTCGAATATATGTTCTTGCCGGACTGCGCCACCCCATCGCCACCACCGGCAAAACCGCCTTTCAAAAGTATGTTGCCGCCGGCTTTAAGGCTGGCCCCTTCCATCAAACCCAGCGTCTCCACGTCACCGCCGGATTCCACGCGGTACCCGCTGGTAATCCCTCCGTGGATCCTCACTGGAGAACCGGTTTCTATGTTGCCTGTCAAAGGGCCCACATCCCCGAATATCTCCATGATCTTCGTCACTATCAGGGTTTCATCCCTGGCGCTCAAGTAGCCGTCCACGGTGGCGGCCACAGATTGCGGCGGCTCCTTGACCATGGAAAGCCCCCCCTTGAGCAAGTCCTGGGTTGACACCCCGGCGGGCAACGGGAACCTTACCCCCACCTTCTTGTCCGGATGAACAACGCCCGCTTCTATCTCCCGGGCCAAAACCTGGCCTGAATTAACTTTTATGGGCCGCGTTAAAAACTCCGAAAGCCTAAAATACCTGGTCTTCTTTATTACCGTTTCATCGAACGGTATTATGAATTCCAGTTCCAGACCCATCGGCTCTTGATCAGTCTCTGACCAGGGAGGCCAGGGCGTTGAAATAAGCCTTCCGTTTTTCCAGGTATTCGGCGATCTGGTCCCCGGCGCCGGGGCTCAACCGCTCGAACACAAACCTGGCCAGTGTTACGTCGTTGACGCTGAAGGAAGATTCGGCCACGGCCACCGCCCTGAAGGAAAGCGAGGGCTTCCAGGGCCTGTCCACTTCTATAAGAAAACGCCCGCCTGTAAGAGGCGCGTCGTCCATGGCGGCCTGAATATAAGAATCCCCCAGCCTGGCGCATACCGCCCCTATCCTGGGGGCCGCCGACGCCGTGGGGGTGGTGTTATCCTCTCCGGTGATTTGGACCAGCGCCTTCTCCAGCCGCTCCAGCCTGCCGGTAAACACGGTGAAAGCCTGCCTTGTGACAGGGTCCAGCCCGCCGCTTATCACCGAGTCGCTCAATCCAGGCGAGACTTCCTCCCCCGCGCCCACAGCCGCGGATATTTTACCGGCCTCCTGTTCCCCCAACGGTGTCACAAACAGCCCGAAGAAATCATGAAACTCCTGCTCAGCGCCGGTGTATCTGACTTCAGGCACAAATAATACGGCTGTCTCTTCCTCCTCGGGTTCGGGCCGGGGTTCAGGCTCCACCCTTCTTTTTCTCTCTCTTGCGGGAGGGGGAACTATAATCGTGGTGTCGTCTATATCCCCCAGGTCAAGGCTGACGTCTTTATTGACCTCCAGCCCGGAAAGCTCTTCGTCCAGCGACTCCAGATCATCATCTCGAGCGCCCATGAGTGGCGGTCCCCCGGAATCCTCATCGTTAAGGGCGTCACCGGGGCCGCCCGCCAGGGTGGACTCTATATCCGCATCCAGCTCAGCCTCCAGCTCGCTTGTGTCTATTTCCGGCAGGTCCTCCAGTTCAACCCCGGCCACCATGGGTATGGAAGCCTGCCGGTTGTCCGGCTCCTCTTCTTTGCTTAGTTCTTGTGACGTTATCCCCGGTATGGCCGACAGGTCTTCCTCCAGATCCACATCCAGCGGCTCTTCAGCCTGCGTATCCAGGGAGTATTCGCCCCGCGCTGGCGCTGGAGGCTCCACCTCTAGACTTTCCGTCTCCTCCGGCGCCGTGAGGACGGTTAAATCCTCGTCTATCTTTTCTATCTCATCCAAGGGAGCCGGGGGCATCTTGCGCCGCGCCTCACCGGAGATGGAGAAAGGCTCCCCGGTAATTCCCAGGATCACCAGCGGGAAGGATTGTTTCTGGTTGAGCCTGGCGGGGGTAATCCATTGCTCGCCATCCGATTCGCTGAAAAGGTAGATGTCGTCCCCCGCGTCCAGGGTTACCCTGCTCTTGTCGTTGTTGGAGATGACGATGGCCACCAGGTTGTCTTTGGTTTTTTTCACGAGGCACACGTAGCCTTCGTCGCCAGGGTCTGGCGTAAGCCTGAACTGTATCTTCTCGTTGACCTCGAACTTGAAACCGTCGCTCACTTTGTACCTCGGCCAGAATTACTGTTCGGCCCGCCGGAGCGAAAAAAAACGCCCCATGGCCCGCCCGGGCTTGTTCTTCCCTCATTTCAAAGGGATTGGCTCACGGGCAATTCATGTTACTTCCATTTCCGGCTCTTATCAAGAAGCAAAAGGCCAGTTTGTTAAGGTGCGTTACAATCGTCCGGAATAGGACAAGGCCAGCGTAAAAAGCGCTACAATTTGGTGTTTTCAGCGGTATTATTGTATATTGATTAGTGAGGGGTGAGGGTTAACCTTTCAGGAGCCGGAAATGGCAGACCAAAATTATTATGATTACTCGAAAATGAGTAATGTAAAAGCTTACGATCCCGCGAAGGCCAATCCAGGGAAGTTCAGCCGGAACACAACTACGGACCGCGCCAACCAGGCCGCCAAGGACCGGCAGGAAGCGCAAGCGGCGCAACAGGCCCGGGCCGACAAGCAAAAAGCCCTCACCACCGCCAAGCAGTCCGTAAAAGGCGCGGTAGCCGGAGAGCTTGGGAAAAGTTCCGGATTGGGCGACCTGATGAAGGGGTTGGGGGGCTCCATCTCCACAAAGGCTTAATCAGCGGCCAGTAGCTCATGAGCCTAAGAAAGCGTGGGAAGGGTGTGCCCGTTCTCTCAAGACGCTCCTCAACTTTTTCGCAAGAAACATTAAGATCGCAGGGAAGTTTTTTGCTCCCCTAACCTGGCGCCAGCTGAAGAATCGGTAGTGTCTCAGTTTGAAATTACAGGGGAGATTCTTCACTTACGCTCAGAATGACAATATAACAGCCGTTGATAACATTGTCATCCTGAGCGAAGCGCAAGCGAAGTGAAGGATCTGTCTATTATTTGAGATTCAAACTGAGACACCACCGAAGAATCCAACGGCTTTACATACGGCGCTTGCCGGGAGTAAAGTTAACGCATAAAGGCGAATAGGGAATCTCGCCAATGCTTGACCGGATACAAATTGAATCGGCCCTAAAAGAGTCTGAGGACCGGTTCAGTGGGGTTTTCGAGATATCCTCCATAGGCATGGCCCTTGTGTCCCTTGAGGGCAGATGGCTGAAGGTGAACCGTTCGCTTTGCGAGATAGTGGGGTATTCCGGTGAGGAAATGCTCACAAAAACCTTCCAGGATCTCACACGCCCGAACGATCTTGACGGCAAAATGAAGTTGGTGGAAAAGCTGGTATCCGGGGAGATTCCATATTTCCATACGGAAAACCGCTATCTCCATAAAGACGGGCATGTGGTGTGGGTTTTTCTGAGTGTTTTCCTGGTGCGCGACTCTAAAGGCGCTCCTCTTTACTTAGTATCCCAAATCCAAGACATCACCGGTCGCAAGAAAGCCGAGGAAATATTGCTGGAGTCGGAAAAGCTGGCCGCCATCGGCCAGTTGTCCGCAGGCGTGGCCCACGAGATAAACAATCCTGTCTCCTATGTGTACTCGAACACGGCCATGCTCCAGAAGTATGTGAGCGCCTTGTTAAGCCTGATAGAAGTGTATGAGAAAACCGAAAACCTTTGGACAGTGCGGATAGCCGAGGAAATAACCGATTTTAAAAAGAAGATAAAATTCAACCACCTGAAAACCGATATTTACAATCTGCTGGTTGAGTCGCGGCAGGGGCTGGCGAAGGTAACGAGTATTGTACAGGCGCTTCGGGACTACACTAGAGGGACGCCTAATGAACTGGAGTATTTTGACCTGCGCGGCGGAATTGACAGCGCATTGACCCTTGCCCACAGCGAGATCGCCAGCAAGGCGCGAGTGGAGAAGGAATACTGCGACATCCCGGCCGTGCAGTGCGTGCCGGCCCAGGTAAACCAGGTGTTCATGAACGTTTTGATGAACGCCGCCCAATCCATAGCGGGCAATGGCGTTATATATGTAAAAACCTTCCCGCATGAAGATGGAGTAACCGTGGAAGTGGCCGACACTGGCTGTGGCGTGGCGCCTGAGGCCATAAAACATTTGTTTGACCCGTTTTTCACCACAAGGCCCGTGGGAAAGGGGGCGGGACTTGGCCTTTATGTCTCCTACAACATTGTTAAGAAGCACAGGGGCTCCATAACGGTGGAAAGCGAGGTGGGCAAAGGGACCACGGTCAGGATCTGGCTACCGGTGAACCAGGAAAAGGGCCGCTGAAAATGCGGGCGGTCCAGCCGCCCACCACCACAATCACCCCCGTGTATTGACTTGCCCTCGCCAAAAACCCTAGAATTGCTGGAATATCTCTCCAACCAGAAAAAAGACATGGAGAACCTGCGGGCGTTAGTGCTCAATAACGCATACGAGCCCCTGCAGTTTACGGGCATGAGGCGGGCGCTTGTCCTCGTCATCAAGGGCAAGGCCGAGGCTGTGGAGAGCGACGGTTTCTTCTACCGCACCGTTTCCGAAACTTTCCGGTTGCCCACCGTTGTGCGGTTATACCGCTATGTTAACAGGCCGAGGAGGATAGGCGTCTCTTTCTCCAAGAAAAACGTTCTCCGCCGCGACGGTTACACCTGCCAGTATTGCGGCCACACCGGGAAGGATTTGACCATAGACCATGTGGCGCCCCGCTCATCCGGAGGTCTGACATCCTGGGAGAACGTGGTGGCGGCCTGCCGGAAATGCAACCTGCGCAAGGGGAACAAGTCTTTGCCGGATTCTGGCATGGAGCTTTTACGAAAACCCGCCAAGCCTTCGTTCATCGTCCACGCCCACATGCCCGAGAACACGCCAAAAACCCATCTGGAGGCGTGGATGAAGTATCTGCCGAAATCGAAAACGGATTATTACTAAGCCCGGGCGGCAAGCTTCCGTCAGTCCACCCGTGGGTCTAAAGCGTCGCGGATACCTTCGCCCAGCAGGTTATAGCCCAACACCGTTATAAGAATGGCCAGGCCGGGGAACACCGACAGCCACCAGGCGAACTCTATGTTGTCTTTCCCCAGGGTAAGTATGTTGCCCCAGCTTGGCGTGGGCGGCTGAACACCTATCCCCAAAAACGACAGCGCCGATTCCGTAAGTATGGCCCCGGCCACGTCCAGCGTGGCGGAGACCAGCACGGGAGACATGGCGTTGGGCAGTATGTGGCGGAATATTATCCCCGCGTCCCCCACCCCCAGCGCCCTGGCGGCCATCACAAAATCCCTCCGTTTGAGCGCCAGGAATTCCGCCCGCACAAGCCGCGCCACTCCCATCCAGCCGGTCACGCCGATGACCACCATGATGGTGTAGATGCTCGGCGGCAGGAAGGCTATCACCGCCAGTATCAGGAAGAAGGTGGGGATGGTGAGCATGATGTCCACCAGCCTCATCAACCCATTGTCCACCCATCCGCCGAAATAACCGGCGATAGCGCCGATGATAACCCCAATAGTGGTGGCCAGCCCCACCGCCACAAACCCCACCGTAAGCGAAATGCGGGAGCCGTAAACCATTCGCGAAAAAACGTCGCGCCCCAGGTCGTCGGCGCCAAGAATGTGATCGGAAGATGGAGGCGCCAGGATACGGGCCGTGTCTATCACCGATGGATCGTAAGGGGCTATTATCCCCGCGAAGATGGCCACCACGAAAAGTGATAACACAATGGCCCCGCCCGCCACCGCCAGCTTGTTCCTGCGGAACCTGCGCCAGAATATGGCCCAGTACCCGCCATGGGCGGAAACAGGCGCGTCAGTCATAGTGTATCCTCGGGTCCACGAAGGCGTAGGCCATGTCGGCCAGAAGGTTGGCCGCCAGGGTGAGCATTGCGCCCATCACAAGCTCCCCCATTATCAGAGGATAGTCCCGCGCCATCACCGCCTGGTAAAAAAGCTGGCCCATGCCGGGGATGGCGTATATCGTCTCGAAAATCACCGAACCGCCGATAAGGCCGGGTATGGAGAGCGCCAGAATGGTCACCACCGGCAACATGGCGTTTTTCAGGCAATGTTTGTATACCACCAGCCGCTCGGCCAAACCCTTGGCGCGCGCGGTGGTCACATAGTCCTGCCGGATGACCTCCAGCATATTCTGCCGCGTAAACCGCGAAAGCCCGGCAAGGCTGGTGAGCCCCGCCACCATCACGGGCATAACAAGATGCCGGGCGTAATCCACAAACTTGCCCCACCCGGTCATCTGCTCATGGTTGATTGAGGTGAGGCCCGAAATGGGGAGCCAGTTGAGCCATACGCCGAACAGCATCATCAATAGCAGGGCCAGCCAGAATGTGGGCATGGCGAACCCCACGAACACGAAGAGTGTGGTTAGCCTGTCGAACAGCGAATGACGCCTTACCGCCGACAGCACTCCCAAAGGCAATGCCACAAAGAAAACAATCGTAAGCGACAGCGCGTTGAGCGTAAGGGTAACGGGCATGCGCTCCAGTATCTTGTCCAGCACCGGACGCGAGTCCATGGAGAACGACACGCCGAAGTCCAGCCGGGCCACGTCGTACAGCCACAGGAAATACTGGGTGATCACGGGTTTGTCCAGATGGTACATCTCCCTCAGCCGCTTGATGGATTCCGGAGAAGCGTTGGGGTTTAAGTCGGTCACAAGCTCTGTGGGATCCCCCGGGGCCAGATGGATGATAAAGAATGATATGACCGTAATGCCCAACAGCATGGGGATTATTAGAAGCAGACGGCGGATTATGTATGCGCGCATTTGGTTACAAGCCCGGCGTTATTATAAAGCCGTTCATTCCTTTCCATCTGGCGCGCTTCCCTCTCTGGCCTGCCGGATGGCCTCGGCGAAAGCAGGCAGGGCGCCCCTGCAGGTCTCCGGCGCGCAACAGAAGGCTATTCTGAAATAACCCGGCGCGCCGAACCCGCTCCCCGGCACCACCAGGGTGTTCATGCTTTTGAGGATGTTCACGAACTCCACATCGTCGGGAACCGGCGACTTGGCGAAAATGTAAAACCCGCCCATGGGGGGCGTGATCCCGTATCCCGCCGCGGCAAGCCCGTCCAGCAATATCCTGCGGTTCTCCGCGTAAACGCTCATGTCCGGCGCCACATCCTGCATTCCCGCCACAAGCCGTTGAAACAGCGCCGGGGCGTTCACAAATCCCAAAATCCGGATGGCCAGCGTCATGGCGTCGAAAATCCTGCCCGCGTGCTCCACTTCCGGGTGTATGGCTATATAGCCGATGCGCTCGCCCGGAAGGTTCAGGTCCTTGGAATGGGATGTGGCCACGATTACGTTATTCCCCGCCAGAAAAACGTTGGGAGCCGTCACGTTGTCATAAGTAAGTTTCCTGTACGGCTCGTCCATTACAAGGTATATCTTGCGCCCGTATTCCGCCGTGCGTTCCGCAAGCAGGCGCGACACCGCCGCCAGCGCATCCGCCGGATATATGGCCCCGGTGGGATTATTGGGGGAATTAAGGAGGACGACGCGAGTTCTCGGTGTGATGGCTTTTTCAATCTCGCCAGCGTCTATCTGGAAATCCGGCGTGGTCCGCGCAACTTTTATGGAGACGTTGTGGTTGTCGGCGTAAAAGTTGTACTCGGCGAAATAGGGGGCCAGAATGACCATTTCATCGCCCGGAGCGCAAAGGGCTTTTATTATCACGTTCAACGCCCCGCCCGCCCCCACGGTCATTATTACGTTGCCGATCCCGAAGGGAAGACCAGTGGCCGCCTTCAGGTAGCCTGCTATTTTCGCCCTGGCTTCCGGCAGGCCCGCGTTGGGCATGTACCTGTGCGCCCCCTTGCCCCGTTCCGAGGCCAGCCGGGCAAGCTCTTGGGCCACTTCTTCCGGAGGCTCCCCCACGGGGTTGCCCAGGGTGAAATCGAAAACATTCTCTTCCCCCACCTGGGCTTTAAGACGCGCCCCCTCCTCGAACATCCTGCGTATCCAGGATGACCGCTCCATCATCTCCGCGATTTTACCGGATATGGGCATGGCTAGGCTTTTCCTCCGCTCTTTCTGGGCGGGTAAAACTCGTGCTCCAAAACGCCTTGGGTAAGCCTTCCACGTATAACGGCCATATCCAGCCCCTGGTGGCGCAGAAGGTTGTCATGCAGTTTCTTCACCCGTTCCCGGGCCTCGCCAATGGTTACGGTGTCATCGAAATCCACATTGAAATCAACCATCACTTTCCCACCCAAAAGGTGGAAGATAAGCTCCGACACGCCTTTTACACCATCTATGGATTCCGCCTCTTTTTTCACCAACTCTTCCACTCTTGCGCGGTTTGTGTCGATTATCTTGTAGTAAACATCGAACTCGGCGTCTATATGCACCAGCGCGTCGGCCACGCCCGCTTTTTTGCGCAGGTTGTCCCGGACGGTCTCCGACACGTTATGCGCCTCGGAGATGGATATGTTCGGCTGGACCATCACATGCACGTCCACGAAAATGTCCGCCCCCAGCCGCCTTGTGCGGAGTTCGTGAAAGTGGATGACCCCGTCGGTCTTCATGATCACGGCTTTTATTTCTTTCATCTGCTCGGGCGGAAGCGATGTGTCCATCAGGTCTTTTAGCGCCTGCCAGAATATCTCCCAGCCCACCTTCTCCACCATGAACACCACCACTATGGCCGCCAGCGGATCGAGCAGGGGGAACCCGGCGATGGCCCCCAGGATGCCCAACAGAGCCGCCACCGCAGATAGAGAATCGCTCCTGTGCTCCCAGGCGTTGGCTATTATCGACTGGTTGCTGATCTTTTTGCCCACCCGCAGGGTGTAAAAGAAAAGCGCTTCTTTTATAAGGATGGACGCCGCGGCGCCCCAGGCGGCCACCCATGTGGGGGTTGTGATGGGGCCGCCTGTTATCTTCTGCACAATCTCAAAAAGTATGAACAGCCCCACGCCAAGCAACGACCCGCCCATCACCAGCGAACCGATAGTCTCCGCCCGGCCATGGCCGTATGGATGCTGTTCGTCGGCCTCTTTGCCGGCAACCTTGATGGTGACCAGCAGGAACAGGTCTGTAAGCAGGTCCGACAATGAATGGACCGCGTCGGCTATCAGAGCCTGGGAGGAGCCAATAAAACCAGCCGCGAACTTTATGCCCACCAGCCCCATGTTCACCACGGCGCCCGCCACGGTCACATTCCAGGCTTCGGCTGTCCTCAGCTGGCGATTCATGTTGGCGTGCTGGTATTGATGATCCAAACCGGTCACCTCTTAAAAATCACGTCCGCTATAACTTTGTGGGCGCCCTTCACGCGCCTGGACACAGAAGCCTCCACCCCAATGGTGACGCTACAAATGTCCTCGATAACTTTCATGCCGGTTATTACCTTCACATGGATTTTTTTAGGATGATAACACAAAGGCCAGGGGTCTTATCCCCGCTCCACCTCAGCCTTAAACCGCTCCAGCGCGGCGTTTAAATGGGTTGGGCTCCAGCCGGTCATTTTCTTGAGCTTCGCGTTCGAAAGGGAGCAGTCCGCCGGGCGCGGCGCGTGGCCGGGCATGTCGGTCATGCGTATGGGAGCAAGGAGCCTGTCCGAAAATCCGAAGGCGAAGCAGAAACGGAGCATGAACTCATGCCTGCTCAGCCTCTCGTCCCCTGCCGCATGGAACACTCCCGAAAGCCCATGATCCATGATGGCCGACACGGCGGAGGCGGAATCCTCCACATAAAGGAACGAGCGGTACTGGTCGCTGAAAACTTTCATTTCAGCGCCCGCGGCCAGTTTTCCCACAGCGGTCTCGAAAAAGCCGGGGCGTTTGCCCGAGCCTTTGCCGAACACTATGGCGGTGCGCAGGATGGCGGTTTTACCCGGATTGGCCTCCATGGCGGCCCGCTCACCATCCAGCTTTGTTTTGGCGTAAACGTTGAGGGGGTTAGGGCTGTCCTCTTCCGTATAGTTTCCCTTACGCCCGTCGAATACCAAATCGGTGGAATAATGTATCAGCCTTGCCCCGGCTTTATGGCACGCGGCCGCCACGTTCATGGCGGCGGTCACATTCAGCAGATGGGCGGTTTGCGGCTCTTTTTCGCAAAGGTCCGCGTCCGCGCAGGCGGCCATGTTCACCACCCAATCCGGATCTATTCGCGTGACCAGTTTTTCCACGGCATAGGCGTCGGTAATATCCAGCCGTTGCGGATTCGCCACTCCGGCCGGGATGTAATCGTGGAACACAGGTATAACCTCGCAACGGCCCGCAATCCCCCGGGCCACGCTCCATCCTATGTTCCCTCCGGCTCCGATAACAGCCACCCTGTCTTTCATGCGGCGCTCATTACGCCCCTGGCCATATTGAAAAGTTTTTCGAAAACCATTGTTGGTTTCAACAGCTCCATTCGGCCTTCAGGGGCCTTCATAATCTCCACCCTCGGACCCAAAGGGCCCCATATTTCCGGTTTGGTTGGGCCGAATAAGGCTACCGTGGGCGCTCCTATCATGGCCGAAAGATGGGTGACTCCGGAATCGGCCCCAACAACAACCGCCGCTCCCGCCAACGTTACCGCCAGTACGTCCAGCGGCGGCTCAAACAGCGGCTCCGCCACACCGGACCGGATCAAGTCTTCCAGAGCGCCTTGGGCGGCCCGGCCCATCTCCGCCGGGCCGAATACCAGAGTCACGCCGCCACCGGCTCTCCGCTTCCACTCCAGTGCCAATTCCCTGATGTGTCCGGATGGCCAGTCCTTTTTCGCGGAGCCGGAACCCGTGTGAATCACCAATCCCGAGTTGCCGGACTGGCTCCATTTAATGACCGGCTCTGGATAATGGGTTATGTCCGGTGGATCTATGCCCAGTTTCTCCGCCAGCGAATGGATAATAAAAAGGTGGTATAACCCGTCATGGTTTTCCGGAGGCAAAGGATTTATGCGAATAACATGGCCCGGAGCCGCTTGAGCGAGATTTTTAATGAAAGATCCGTCCGCATCGGCCTTCACCGCCACCACGACGCCGAAACCATTCAGGGCGCCCGAAAGCTTTTTTGAGGGCTCCGAATAGGCGCTTTCAAACTCCGCCATTTCTTCGGCGATAAAAGGAATTCCGAATACTCCATCCACTAGATGGCGGTATTTCGATGGCCCCATGAAACTTGTCTGAAAACCTTTATCTTTGAGAAAACACGCGGCCGACAGGGTCAACAGGGTGTCGCCAAGCCCGCCGTTGCGGATCAAAAGCGCTTTTTTCATTTATACCCCTGCCTTGCCAAAAGATGCCGTCCCGCGAACGCAAAAGTCACCATCACGCATATCCACGCGAATATATCGCCCGAAAGGGAATATGTGGTTCCATTGGATTTTGCCGGGACAAAGGAGCCATATAATGTTGTCTCCACGAACAGCGGGGTTTGGGCCATTATCTCCCCCTTCGGCGTTACGATGGCGGATACCCCAGATTGCGCGGCGCGCAGAAGTGGCAGGCGGTTCTCCACGGCGCGGAACACCCCCATGGCAAGACTCTGACGGGACGCGGGTGAAACGCCGTACCATGAATCGTTGGTGATGTTCACCAGCGCCCCGGCCCCTTTGTTCGCTATTTCCCGGGAGAACTGGGGGAAAATCACCTCGTAGCATATTTGGAGCCCCACCTTGAATCCGCCAGCGTCCAGCGCTTTCACGGTGGAACCGGGCTCCATGTCGCCGATAGCGGTCACAACCCTGTGGATGAAGGGGAGCGCGCGTTTCATCGGCACATATTCGCCAAACGGCACCAGCCGCAACTTATCGTAATATTCCCGGAATCCGTCTGGCCGGACAACCCATGCCCGGTTGTATTCCACCAGCGAGTCGGGTCCCTGGTCGTAAGCGGGCGCGCCGAATATCAGCGCCGCACCCGTATCTTTCACGAGGTTGTCTATTATCGCGTCACCGCCCGGCTCCTGGCCGTAGTAGAAAGGCGCCGCCGCCTCGGGCCAGATAACCAGCGTTGCGCCCCTACGGGCGGCCTCTATTGTCCTGCCTGTGTAAATCTGTATCTGCGGCATGATATAGGAGCGGTCCCATTTCCGGGCCTGGTCTATGTTCCCCTGGATAATGGCCACCCTCACCGGCTCCCCCGCGGGCTCCGGCGCGTTCAACTTTACAACGCCGTAAGCCAGCGCGCCCGCGAACATAAGCGTAGCCGCCCCGGCCCAGCGCACAGGGAACCCGGCTTTGCCCCCTCGCGGCTGTTCCGTGGCGCAAACCAGGATCCTCGCCAGCGCAATGTTCACCGTTACTATAAGGAACGTAAGGCCATCTTCCCCGGTGATGTCGGCCATCTGGATCATGGTAAGAAACGGCGCCTGGGACTGGGCCAGTTTGGCCCATGGGAACGCCAGGTCAAAAAAGTTCGACCGGAAAAACTCCTGCGCCACCCAAATAAACGGGGCCGCCGCAAAAGCGTAATCCTCCGAAGACCTGGATTCCACCACGGAAAACAGATAACCGAAAAGAGACGTGTAGAAAGCCGCCGCCATGGTTATCATCACCTGCACGGGTATGGCCGCGTAGAGGGGTAAATGGCCATATACCGTAATGGTGTTTATGATCCACCGCAGGGTCACCCCGTAAAAAACCACCCCGGCAAGAAAACCGATAAGCGCCCCGTGGAGGGGGGATTTGCCCCGTAACGCCATGAACAAAGGGACCATGGCCGCCCACATAAGCGGCCACGCGTTGAAATCAGGAAACGCCAGGGCCATCATGGCGCCCGACACAATGGCGGCCCCGCCCGCCGCCAGCGGCGCTTTACGGCCCGGCTCTGTAATGTTATAAGATAAAGCCATGTATTCCGTGGTATTTAGACGAAAATTCATATTATAGTCTTCCTGCGGATTTGACGGTACAATAACGGTTTTTACAGCCAAACGGGAGCGGTTCTCGGCAGAATGAGCGACACTTTAGGCAAGGTCCTGGCCTCGGCCCGGACAAAAAGGGGCCTTACGGTGGAAGATGTGGCCAAGGTCACCCGGATAAACGCCAAGTTCATCCGGATGATTGAGGCGGACCAGTACGAGCAGTTGCCCGGGGCCGTGTTCATCAAAGGGCTTCTAAGGTCATACGCCGGGGTTGTGGGATTGTCCGGTGATGAGATGGTGGCCCGTTACGACTCGCTTGGACTGCCAGTGACCGACAGAAGCCCCCAACTAATTTCAATGCCATTGAGGCCTCGCGGCGCCGCTCAAAAAATCGCAGGGGCCGGTCTGCTGGTTTTTATGGCGATATTCGGGTTTTTATATTATTTGGCCAGGCCTGCGGAAGTGGAAGATATCTCTTTGGCTCCAACACCTGTTGTAAAACCCCAAGTGACGCCACCTCCTGCCCCTCTGGTTGATGAAGCGGCTGTAGCGCCCGAGGCGCAACCTGCTGTGGAACCGGGGAAAACCTCTGTTTTAACTCCCGCAATTCCGCCCGCTCCAGTTCCGGCGGCCTCCAATAAACCGGCGGAGCCGATTAAACCGTTCACCGCGCCTTCAATCGCGCCGGTGAAACCGGCCCCGGCGCCGCAACAACAAGTTTTATCCCCCAAACCCGTGGATACGGTAAAACCGGTTAAGGCTTCAACCGTAAAACCAGGACCTACCCCGGTTTTGGTAAAACCCGCTGAGCCGGTAAAGCCCGCGGTTGAGACCAGGAATGAGCCCCCCCTTATACAGGAAAACAAGGAGAAGGGGAACAGGCTCACCATTTCCGCCGATGCGGAGTCGTGGATTGGTATCTCCGTGGACGGGCAGGAGCCCAAGCAGGCTTATCTGAAGGCCGGGGAAAAGATTACCTGGCGTGGGGATAGAAAATTCAGGATAACCATTGGCAACGCCGCGGCCACAAAGGTTTTCCTGAACGGTAGAGAGGTGAAGCTCTCAAAGCCGCTTCAAAACGTGATCAAAGACATGGAAATCACGGTTCCCGCCCAATAACGGGATCCGAATAATAAAGAAAGAACCGGATGAACGAAATACCTGAAGATAGCACGGCCGACGAATCCAGCGAGGATTCGGACAGGTCCTCACACCGGCGCGAACGCAGATTGCCCCGGAGAAACATCGCCCGCCCTGGCTCGTTGCGAAGGAAAATGCCGGAAGAGCCGCATGAGCCAAAACACCCCCACCATGCAAGGGAGGCGGAAGAGACCGCCAGACCCGAGCATGTTGAACGCGGGGAATCCGCCGACAGGGAGGAGCGTCCCGCCAGAAGGCCGGGCGTGCGGCGTGGTGGCGTTCGCCAGGGATTGGTTAGAAAAACACCGTCCGGGCTTCAACCCCCGCAGGAGCGGAAAAAACCGGCGCAAGATTGGGAGGAGGAAAAGGCTCCGGCGCGCAGGGGTGGAAGAAAACCTCGCGACAACCAGGAAGAAGAGGGTTATGAGGTTCGCACCCTGCCGGATGGAACATCCCAGCGGGTAAAGATTTCCGCCAAGAAACCCGCCGTGCCCCGAAGAAGAGAGCGGGAAAGCCTTTTCGGGCCCGGTCCGGCTATAGCCCCCATATTAGGGGGAAGCCTATGGGAACGGGGCAAGCGTAACGCGGGTAAGTCTCAACCGGCGGGAGGGGTTTCCGACGCGGCTGAATATCTTAAAAAAGCATTGGGGATGACCCCCAGGGTGGCGGTGATCCTTGGTTCAGGCCAGGCGGCGGTTTCTACGCTGGTCCATGGCAGGTCCGTATCTTTCACGGAGATACCCGGGTTTTCCGCGACACTGGTTCCTGGCCATCCCGGCCTTATAAAGGCTGGAATGGTTGAGGGGACGCAGACCCTCTTCTGTGAAGGAAGGCGGCATTTTTACGAGACCGGCTCCATGGCCGAAACCACATTCGCAGTGAAGGCGTTTTTGGAAATGGGAGTGGAGCGGCTCATAGTGTGTACTTCGGCTGGAGCGCTAAATCCCGATTTTGCCCCAGGTGATATAATAATCGTCGAAGATCACATAAACCTGATGGGGGATAATCCTCTGGTAGGCTCAAGCCCGGCGGAAGATCCCTCGGTTTTTGTGGATCCGTCCACCGCTTACGACCGGGAAGTAATAGAAATGTCGGACCGGATATTACGGGACGCCCGGGTGCGGGGCGGCGTGGGTACGCTGGCGGCCACAAGTGGGCCTGTTTACGAAACCCCCGCCGAGCGGCGCATGTTGCGTTCCGCTGGGGCGGACGCGGTTTGCATGTCCGTGATACCCGAGGTTATAGTGGCCGCCCGCGCGGGGGCTCCTGTAACGGCGCTGGCCCTCATTGTGAACGACGCCATGGAGGGGAGAAACGCGCCGTTAACCCACGAGGCGGTAGCCGCCGCGGGAAAAAGACATTGCGTTGGACTCAAGAGGCTTGTGAGCGCCATTCTGCGCAACAGCTAGCGCATTGGAAAAACAGAAGTTGAATGGAAGCTCCAAACTGTTATAAAATCTCGAACTGGTGATTAATGGCCAAACTGATAATTACTTTTAAAGACAAAGTCCTTCAGGAGATCGAGCTTTCCAAGACTATCTCCATAGGGAGGGAGACGGGGGATATCCTTATTAAAAACCCCGCCGTTTCCGCCCGGCACGTTAAAATCGAGAAGGCCGGGAACAAGTTCACCATTACCGATCTGGGCTCCACCAACGGCACTTTCGTTAATAACGAAAAAATCACCACACAAGAGCTTAAATCCGGCGACCAGATCACCATAGGCAGGCACATATTAAAATTCGAGAATCCCGAACAGGCCCCCAAGGAGGAGACTTTCGATTTGGGGTTCGACCAGGACCTGGGCGGAAAAACCATGATGATGGACTCGTCCGCTCTTAAGGCCATCACATCCACCCAGCCACCCATGCCGGCGGACACCACGCAGAAACTGGAGCGCAAGGAGGCGGCGAAGCTTTTCCTGATGCAGTCCTCCGGCGCGCCCCGGGTTATGAAGCTGGAGAAAGAGACCACGCTCATAGGCTCGTCGGACACTTCGGACATCCAGATTAAGGGGCTCACGATTGGCAGGGTGGCCGCCGTTATCTCCCGCAACGCGGATCAATACGAGATCACATTCCAGGGCGGCATGGCCCGGCTGAAGGTGAACGGAAAGCAGGAGGAAAGGCGCGTTCTTGCCAATGGCGACAAGTTCTCCATAGGCTCCTACAACTTCGAGTTCCGGACGGCTCTCTAACTTTCCGCGGCTCTTTCCTGTTTCCCGGCGGAAAGCTTGTTAAGGCCGCCTTTTTTATTAAACCCATATTCAGGCCGTTTAAACTCCTCCACCAGAGGCGACCCGGCCCAATGTTACAGTCGGCGGTTCCATGGCAAGAAGGGAATTCGATTTTCTAGTTATCGGCTCCGGCATTGCCGGATTATCTTTCGCCATTAAGGCCGCCCGCTTGGGGACGGTGGCGCTGGTGACCAAGAAAGGCCTTGCCGAATCCAACACCAACCAGGCCCAGGGGGGCATAGCCGCCGCCCTGGCCAGCGACGATTCTTTCGACCTTCACATCCGCGACACACTGGAAACCGGCGGCGGATTGTGCCATCTGGACGCGGTACGGATACTTGTGGAGAACGGCCCCGCCATGATCCAGGAGTTGATGGAGTTTGGCGCAAGGTTTTCCAGCGGTGAGACAGGGCTGGACCTGGGCCGTGAGGGGGGGCATAGCCGCAGGCGCATCGTACACGCCAACGACCTTACCGGGTCCGAAATCGAGCGGGCCCTTATAGACACCGCCCGCAAGAACCCAAACATATCCATCTTCGAAAACCATATCGGAGTAAACCTTATCTCCCTTTCTAAAATGAGCGGGGGAAGAATAGAGCCTGGCCAGGAAAAAGACGCCTGCCTTGGCGCCTATGTCATGAACAAGGAAACCGGGGAGATAGACGTGTTCGCCGCCAAGGCCACATTTCTGGCCACCGGTGGCGTGGGGAAGGTTTATCTATACACATCCAACCCGGATATAGCTTCCGGCGACGGAATAGCCATGGCCAGGCGCATCGGGGCCAGGATAGCCAATATGGAGTTCATGCAATTCCACCCCACTTGCCTTTATCACCCGCTGGCCAAGTCTTTCCTTATATCCGAGGCCGTGCGGGGTGAAGGGGCCCAGCTGAAACGCGCCGACGGCGCAACCTTCATGGAAGGGTACCACCCCATGGGCTCCCTGGCCCCAAGAGACGTGGTAGCCCGCGCCATAGACCGGGAAATGAAAAAAAGCGGCGCCGATTTCGTGTATCTGGACACAACCATCATAGATCCGGAGCTTTTTCCCAGGCGTTTCCCCACCATTAACGCCACATGTTTGAAATTCGGGTACGACCCTACCCGGCAGATGATCCCCGTTGTGCCAGCCGCCCATTACATGTGCGGCGGCGTAGTGACAGACCTTTGGGCGAAAACCTCGGTGCCGGGACTTTTCGCCGCGGGCGAATGCGCCCATACCGGCGTGCATGGCGCCAACAGGCTGGCCTCCAACTCCCTTCTGGAGGCGGTGGTATTCGCCGACCGCGCGGCCAAATCCGCCGCCGGTTGGATACAGGGGCGTTGCGTTCCAAACGGGCCCATACCTGAATGGGATTACGGCAAGGCCGTGGACGCTGACGAACAGGTTGTAATTAACCACATGTGGGACGAACTCCGCAGGCTTATGTGGAACTATGTAGGTATCGTCCGGACCGACAAGCGCCTGGCCCGCGCCAGGAACAGGATAGCCCTGCTGACGCAAGAGATCGAGGATTACTACTGGAACTTTGTTATAACTCCAGACCTTATAGAACTTCGAAACCTGGCCGTCAACGCCGGGCTGATAGTAGAATGCGCCCTGCTCCGAAAAGAATCCCGGGGGTTGCACTATAACCTGGATTACCCGGAAAAAGACGACGGCGGTTTCCTTAAAGACACTCTCATTTAGTTCCCGTCACTTCCCAAGCCATCTCCGCGCCGCAAAACATGCATCAATAAAGCTTCTTATATTAAGCATAAATTAACAGCGCGTTTCTATTGACCTTGAGTTAATGAAAGGGTAATAATTTATAAAACATCAATTCGCATCCGCTCGGGGTTTGTGGCATGTACAGTACCGCTAAGGTGTTAGCTAACGGTTTAATTGAACTCCCCGCCGAAGTCATGGAGCGTCTCGACATCCGTGAGGGTGACGCGCTTGTGCTGGGCGAGACCAGAGACGGCGTCCTGCTTAAAAAGGGCAAAACCATCCTGGATTACGCCGGGGTAATTACGCACCTCGGCTCCGGATCAGGCGCATACCGGGAACGGTTGATCCAGGAAGTGGCCCGGGAATACGCCAAAGGCAAAAGGGACACTTTACTTATTTTCCGCATCCTATCCGGCGATTACCGCTGGCAAGAGCGTTTCACCGAAGAATTCACGGAAACCACTGGCGGCGGGATGCCTTACACAATCTCTCCCTCCGCCATACTGGAAACGGTAAACGTTTTGGAGGCTGTTTACAAATTCGACAAGACAACCGTCGCCGAAGTGGTGGAATCAATATTAAACACCCCGTTCTTCCATTGCGAGATGGACGACATATTCCGCAAAGCCCTGAAAGCGTACGTGGAGCGGGAGGTAAAATTCGGCGACGCGGTGATGGTTTACTGGGGGTTCTGGACGGAATCGTTACCGTTCCTTTCCAGCGAGGCGGCCTGCTGAAAATCAGCCTTTGATATTTATGACCGGTTTTAGATGGTGTTTCACATCCACCAGGTCTTTTTGTAGCCTCATTATCTCGAAAATGTCCTTGTAGGCTCCGGGGGCCTCGTCCAGCGTGGCCCTTTCCACCCGGGCGGTGACGCCTGAAAGCTGATTTTTGAACGAATCCATCGAAATGTTTTCCTTGGCCTTGTTTCTGCTCATGGCCCGCCCGGCGCCATGGGACGATGAACACAGGCTCTCCTTGTTCCCCTTCCCCACGGTGATAAAACTACCGTCCCGCATGTTTCCGGGTATGACCCCTTCCATGCCGGCTTCCGCATGGGTTGCGCCTTTTCTATGGATCCACAGCCCCTCTTTCTCCTCGGCGTGGTTATGATGCCGGTTGATGAACTCCAGCGTCTCCGGCTGTTCGCCCCTGCGCGTATAGTAATAAACCTCCCGTAAGACACGCTCTATGATGCGTTTGCGGTTCTCCAGGGCGAACTTGAGGCAGAAATTCATGTCGGTTATGTAGTCTTGCCCCGCATTGGATTTCACCTGGAACCCATAATGCCCCTCTTTGGCTTTTTCCGAGCCGCTGGCCTGTTTCATGTAAAGGGTGGCCACGGAATGACCCACATGGCGGGATCCGGAATGCACCACCACCCAAACGCGCCCCTCTTCATCGTGGCTGATTTCTATAAAATGGTTGCCCCCGCCCAGAGAGGCCAACTGGGTCAAACCGTTTTCCCTTTCGAATATTTTTTTCAGGGTTGGGGTCATGGGGATTTTCTCGTAATCCCAAGGCTCCGGACGTTTATTGTGGTCGAACCCGGTGGGTACGGCGCGGTAGATGCTTTTGAAAATATCCACCCGGTGAGGTTCCACCTCGTCCATCATCAACGGCGTCTTCACGGCGCACATTCCGCACCCGATGTCGTACCCCACCCAAGCTGGAAGTATTACCCCATCGGTGGCCACCACCGCGCCGATGGGGAGCGAGTAGCCCACATGGGCGTCCGGCAATAAAACCCCTTTCACGGCGAATGGCTGGTTTATTGCCGAGTAAAATTGCTCCAGCGTACCCGCATCCAGGTTCTCGCCAAAGATTTTGATGGGTTTCATGGGGCCAGTATCCTCCCTTACCCAAATTATATTCCCCATAACCATCGTTTGTAATAGTGGATATGATTAACAACCCAGAACCTAAGCATCGCCCCATATATTCAATAGGTTCTCATAGTTTTTTCTGGTGATTCGCATTTTTTCCTTTGACAACCACCCCTGATTACATCTATTATTCCTATGTATTTTATAGGAATTATGTCAAGGGCGAAGCGCCTATTGATAATATGGGCTGGGAAACGAAAACTGGAAGTAACGAACAATGAACAAAAACATCATCTTCAAGCTAAAAACCCTTGTCGCCGGACTGGCCATTTTGACACTGGCGGCTGGATACACTCCCGCCTTCGCCCAAGTAAAACCGGTGGAGATTCTAAACGTTTCTTACGATCCTACCCGGGAGCTATACGAAGACTATAACAAAGCGTTCGGAGCGTACTGGAAGAAAAAAACCGGGCAGAGTGTTACCGTCCGGCAATCCCATGGGGGCTCCGGCAAACAGGCCCGCGCCTTGATAGACGGGCTGGAGGCGGACGTGGTGACACTGGCCCTAGCCTACGACATAGACGAAATAGCCGCAAAAGGAAAACTGCTGGCGCCAGACTGGCAAAAAAAGCTGGGCCACAACAGCTCTCCATACACTTCAACCATCGTCTTCCTGGTGCGTAAGGGCAATCCAAAAAAAATAAAAGATTGGGACGATCTTGTAAAACCCGGTGTTTCAGTAATAACGCCCAATCCAAAAACCTCCGGCGGCGCCCGATGGAATTACCTGGCCGCCTGGGGTTACGGGCTGACCAAATTTGGCCAAGATGAAACGAAGGCGCGGGATTTCCTCTCCCGGCTTTACAAAAACGCCCCGGTGCTGGATTCGGGCGCCCGGGGGGCAACCACCACTTTCGTCAAACGCTCCATTGGCGACGTGTTGCTGGCCTGGGAAAATGAGGCATACCTGGCCGTGAAAGAATCTGGAAAAGACAGTTTTGATATAGTCACTCCATCGGTATCCATCCTCGCCGAGCCTCCAGTGGCGGTGGTGGATAAAGTTGTGGAGCGCCACAAAACCAGGGAGGTGGCCAGCGCCTATCTGGAATATCTGTATTCCCCCGAGGGCCAGGCTATAGCGGCCCGGCATTATTACAGGCCAATCTCCAAAGACGCGTTGAAAGGGGCGGCGGTGAAATTCGCCGATTTAAAGCTTCTCACCGTAAACGATGTGGCTGGTGATTGGGCCAAGGCGCACAAGAAATTTTTCGCCGACGGCGCGCTGTTCGACCAGATTTTCCTTAAGGGCCGGTAAAACCAATGGCTCCGCGCGCGTTTAACAGGTCGCCCTTGCCTGGGTTCTCCATGTCCATGGGGTTCACCCTGTTTTACCTGGGCCTTATCGTGCTAATCCCGGTGTCGGCGCTGTTCATAAAATCCGCCAGCATCGGGTGGGAAGGGTATTACAACACCATTACCGACCCGCGCGGCCTGGCGGCGTACAAGCTTAGCTTCGGGGCCGCCTTCGCCGCGGCGGTGATAAACGCCGTTTTCGGTGTTATCGTGGCCTGGGTCATGGCGCGTTATAAATTCCCGGGAAAGAAGGCGCTGGACGCAATGGTGGACCTGCCCTTCGCCCTCCCCACGGCGGTGGCGGGCATAGCGTTAACCACCCTATACACAGGAGACGGCTGGTTCGGGCGGTTCTTGGAGCCTTTGGGGCTTAAGGTGGCGTTCACCCCTGTGGGCATAGTGGTGGCGCTGGTGTTTATCGGTTTGCCCTTCGTGGTGCGGACAGTCCAGCCGGTGATAGAGGATCTGGAGCGGGAGGCAGAAGAGGCCGCCGCCTGTCTTGGCGCCACGAGATGGACAACATTCACCAAAGTGATATTTCCGGAAATCGCACCGGCGCTATTAACGGGTTTCGCCCTGGCTTTCGCCAGGGGCATAGGCGAGTACGGCTCTGTGATATTCATAGCGGGCAACATGCCGATGGTCTCGGAGATAGCTCCGCTTCTTATCGTCATAAAGCTGGAACAGTACGATTACGGCGGGGCCACGGCTTACGCTTCGGTGATGCTGGTGGCCGCGTTCCTGATGTTGCTGGGGATCAATTTTATCCAATGGTTTTCCGGAAGAAGGTTTTCGGCGGGGCATTGATCATGATTCGGGTTATTGGCTATGGCGTTTAAATCCGTAAACACCGCCACGGTGGGTGAGCCGTGGTTCGTCCGCTGGGCGCTTATCGGGGTGGCGTTGCTGTTCATGGCGGTGTTCCTTGTGGCGCCGCTGGTGACGGTTTTCGTTGAAGCGCTCAGCAAAGGTTTTGACGCTTATTTGAGCGCCATCATAGACAGCGACACCCTGGCCTCGGTGCGTCTCACACTTCTCACCGTGGCTATAGTGTTGCCGTTGAACACGGCGTTTGGCGTGGCGGCGGCCTGGGCCATAACCAAGTTCGACTTTAAGGGAAAGAGTCTGCTGATAACCCTTATAGACATCCCGTTTTCGGTGTCTCCGGTTATCTCTGGCCTGATATTCGTGCTTATTTTCGGCGCGCAAGGCTGGTTCGGGGAGTATATGCTGGAACATGGGATAAAAATACTTTTCGCCCCGGCGGGCATCGCGCTGGCCACAACTTTCGTTACGTTCCCATTCGTGGCCCGGGAGTTGATACCGCTGATGGAGACTCAAGGCTCCGAAGAAGAGGAGGCGGCCATCACGCTGGGCGCTTCCGGCCTTAAAACGTTCTGGCGGGTTACCATCCCCAACATCAAATGGGGTCTGATATACGGCGTAATCCTGCTGAACGCCAGGGCCATGGGGGAGTTCGGCGCGGTGTCGGTGGTGTCTGGCCACATAAGGGGGCTTACCAACACCATGCCGCTTCATGTGGAGATACTCTACAACGAATACAATTTCGCGGCGGCTTTCGCCGTGGCCTCGGCGCTGGCGGCCCTGGCCATAGTTACCCTTATTTTAAAGACGCTGGCGGAAAAAGGAAAACGCGCTTCCGTGGACATGGCGGTGGCGGCCAAGGATTTTTAAACGAACATAGCGTGGTTGAACAATGGGCATAGAGTTAAAGAACGTAAGTAAAAGTTTCGGCAAGTTCAGCATATTGCAAAATGTGAGCCTGCGGGTGGAGTCTGGCGAATTTCTGGCCCTGCTGGGGCCGTCGGGCTCCGGCAAGACCACCCTGCTCCGCATACTGGCGGGGCTTGAAGGGGCGGACGAGGGCGAGGTGCTGTTTTACGGGGAAGACATGACCCGGCGCAAGGCCCAGGAGCGTGGCGTTGGTTTCGTATTCCAGCATTACGCGCTTTTCCGCCACATGACCGTGGCCGAGAATGTGGGATTCGGGCTTTCTGTGCGGCCCAGGAGCCAGCGGCTTTCCAAAAAAGCCATCGCTGAAAAAAGCCGTGAGCTATTAAAGCTGGTGCAACTGGAATGGGCTGGGGACAGGTACCCCTCCCAACTCTCCGGCGGGCAAAGGCAAAGGGTGGCGCTGGCCCGCGCCCTTGCCATAGAGCCCAAAGTGCTATTGCTGGACGAGCCTTTCGGCGCGCTGGACGCCAAGGTGCGCAAGGAGTTGCGCCGGTGGCTGAAAAGGCTCCACGACGATATGGGCATGACCAGCGTTTTCGTGACCCACGACCAGGAGGAAGCGCTGGAAGTGGCCGACCGGGTGGTGATAATGAACGGCGGGAAGATCGAGCAGGAGGGGACGCCGGACGAGGTGTACCATCACCCCGCCACACCCTTTGTGTTCAACTTCATGGGAAACGTGAACCTGTTCCATGGCCGCGTGACGGAAGAAGGAACCGTGCTAAGTGGCGGCGCGCCGGAAAGCGTAGCCGGAGCTGGCGCCAGCGCCATGGTGTATGTGCGGCCCCACATGTTCGACCTGCATCATTCCGCAGGCTCGCCGGAAAGCTTCAGGGCGCGGGTGAAACACATAAATCCCGCCGGGCCCGTGGTGAAGCTGGACCTGGTTAGTGAATGGGGCGAAGCTGTGAACGTGGAACTGACGCACGAGAAGTTCCGGGAACTGGGATTGAAGAAAGAATCCGACGTTTATGTGACCCCCAGGGAGATGAAAGTTTTTGTGAACGGTTGAACGTCCCTCAAAACCAGCCAAATGAAAGAGCCGGGTGGAAAGTTTTACCTTTCCACCCGGCTCTTTTTGGGGCCAAGTAATAACCGTCCGGTTAGTTGAGCTTTTTAAGCTCTTCGGAAACCACCTTGGACGGTATCGGGAAGTAACCGTCTTTCACAACAACCTCCTGGCCTTCCTTGGACAGCACGAACTTCACGAACTCCGCGGTAAGCGGATCGAGAGCCTTGCCGGGAGCCTTGTTCACATAGACGTACAGGAAACGGGAAAGGGGGTACTCGCCGGAATAGGCGTTGTCGGCGGTGGCGTCATAAGCCTTGGCGCCTTCTTTATCGGCCAAGGCCACGGCGCGCACGTCCGGCGTGGCGTAGCCTATGCCGCTGTAACCCATGGCGGCCCGGTCAACAGCCACGCTCTGCACCACAGAGGCGGAACCGGGCTGTTCTTTAACGGTATCCCTGTAGTCCCCGTTTTTCATGGAATGCTCTTTGAAGAACCCATAGGTGCCCGAGGCGGAGTTACGGCCATAAAGGCTGATGGGCTTGGCGGCCCAGGCTCCGGCGAGACCCAGCTGGCCCCAAGTGGTGATGTCTTCCTTATAACCCCTTCTGCGAGACTTGGAGAACACCGCGTCCACCTGCTCCATAGTCATGGACTTTAAAGGGTTGTCCTTGCTGACAAACACCGCCAGCGCGTCCACCGCCACTTTTATCTGGGTAGGTTTGTAGCCGAACTTTTTCTCAAAAGCGTCCACTTCGGTATCCTTCATGCCCCGGCTCATGGGCCCAAGCTGGGCTGTGCCGGAAATGAGGGCTGGGGGGGCGGTGGAAGAGCCTTTGCCCTCTATCTGTATTTTGGTGTTGGGGTAGGCTTTGTTGAACCCTTCCGCCCATAGTGTCATAAGGTTGTTCAGGGTGTCGGAACCGATACTGGAAATGTTACCGCTTACGCCGCCGGTTTTTTTGTACGCCGCTATTTTCGAATCTACCTTAACCGGGCCACCGGCTTGCGCCGGAACCGATGCGGCCAATGCAATGGCCGCGCCCATGGCTACTGTCACCTTGGAAATAAAAGTCATCACGCTATTCTCCTTGTTGTTGGTCTGTTGCCAATGAACAAACGTTAACAGAATCCATCGCCGCAATTTGTTAGAAGAGCGTTAATTCGATTTTCCCTCAGGCCATCCGGCCATGCCTCTTAATAAAATCTTAACGCGCCCAAGATATTTAATCTTGTAGTATAAGCCAAGGGATAAGAGGACGAAAGAGGCATGGAAACAATATTGGTGGTGGACGATGAGGAGGACATCCAGGTTCTTCTCTCTTACAATCTTGAAAAGGCCGGCTACAACGTAATCACCGCTTCCACCGGCGAGGAGGCGCTCAACAAGGCCATCAACAGCCTGCCCGCGGTGATACTGCTGGACATCCTTCTTCCGGGCCTGAGCGGGTTTGAGACATTAAAAAGACTCCGTTCCGAGAAAAAGACCGCCGAAACGCCCATAGTGATGGTTTCGGCCAAGGGCGAGGAAGAAGACGTGGTGAAGGGGCTAACCCTCGGCGCGGACGATTACATCACAAAACCTTTCAGCGTGAACGTGCTTGTGGCGCGGGTGGAGGCGGCCCTGCGCAGACGCCGCTCACCCCTCACCGGCGAGAAGATAGAGGTTGAGGGGATCACCCTGGACAAGGAGCGGCATGAGGCTTTCATTTTCGGCGAGAAGATGGATCTTACATTCTCGGAGTTCGCCATCATGGAACTGCTTCTTAAGAGAAGGGGCGGGGTGCTGACCAGACAGCAGATAGTATCCGAAATCCGCGGCGGGGAGATCACCGTTACCGACCGCTCCGTGGACGTGCACATGACATCCATCAGGAAAAAACTAAAATCGCTGGGGCCGAGGATACTCACCGTTCGCGGCGTCGGCTACCGGTTCGACATGTAACGATGGGAATGGACGACACATTCGGCGCGGACCTGTGGCGTGTGCAAAAAGAGCTGGAGGCGGAGATCCAGCGGAGCGAAGCCATCCTCTCTTGCATGAAAGAGGGGATACTGGCCATAGACGGCGCTGGCGAGGTGCTTAAGCTGAACCGCAAGGCCCGCCAAATGCTCAACATAACCGGCGCAAAAGTTGAAGGCGCCCCCATTTCCTTCGTGTGCGGGCAGGGGGAGCTTCTGGCGTTCGTGGCCGAAGGGCTTGCCGCCCGGGATAACTCCGAAAGGGAGATAAAGCTCTCCGGCCCATCGCCCATAATAGCCATGGCCACAAGAAGCCCAATGTTCGGCTCCGGCGGGGAATACATCGGCATGGTGGTGGCGTTGAACGACATCACCCAGCTTAGACGGCTTGAGAACGTCAGGCGGGACTTCGCCTCCAACGTCTCCCATGAGCTTCGCACTCCCATCACCTCCATCCGGGGCTTCGTGGAAACCCTGCTTAACGGCGCAATAACCGAGCCGGACGCGGCCCGGCGGTTTCTGGAAATCATTAACCGGCACGCCAGCAGGCTCTCCTCCATCATCGAAGACCTTCTGACCCTTTCGAGCCTTGAGAAGGGGGAGGCCATAGAGCTGGCGCGCCAGCCCATGCTGACCATCGTGCAAAAAGCCATGGACGGTATGGCGGAAAAGGCGGAAGAAAAACATATAAAAATGAAGATACTGTGCGAGCAGGGCATTGATGTGCTTGTTAACGGCCCTCTGCTGGAAACCGCCATTTCAAACCTTATCGACAACGCCATAAACTACAGCGAAGAGGGAACCACCGTTAGCGTATCCGCCGAAAGGGCGGGCGAGATGGTGTCCATCCATGTGAGGGATGAGGGGCCAGGCATAGAAAAACAGCATCTGGACAGGATATTCGAGCGGTTCTACCGGGTGGACGCGGCCAGGTCGCGCAAGGCCGGGGGCACTGGGCTGGGGCTGTCCATAGTAAAACACGTGGTTCTGGCCCACCGCGGGAACGTGACAGTGGAAAGCGTCCCCGGAAAGGGAAGCGTGTTTTCCATACACATTCCCATCGGAGAAAGCCAGGAAGGAGAGTAGTATGCCTTCCAGCGCCGGTACAACTCCGGCAGAGCCTACGCTAACGGCCACCCATTACCATCCCTATGGCGATTGCAAAAACAAGTGTTGCAGGGAATTGATGGACAGGGCCGACCGGGCGCTATCCAGCCTGAGCCACGATCTTAAATCCCCCATGGTGGCAATCGTTGGGTTTTCCAGGATCCTTTCCGAGGAGATCGGCCGGGAAGCCCCCAATGGGCGATGGCTGGACATGATGAAACGGGTGGAAAACGCCGCCATTGGCGCCCTTTCCATGGTGGAGGACATCCTGGCCATGACCAAGATGGAAGCCGGGAAAGAGCCGGTGGAGCTGGAATGGGTTTTGGATATGGAACGGGAACTGGAAGATGTGATGGATACGTTCCGCATGGAAGCCGAGGCGCGCAGGATACAGTTGAAACTGGACATAGCCCTCATGCCCCCCGTAAGGTGGGACATGCGGCGCATCCGGTACCACGCGGTGAATAACATCCTCTCCAACGCGCTTAAATTCACCCCCACGGGCGGGCGGGTCACTCTTTCCGCCCGGGCGGAAGGCGGCAAGGCGCTCATAATCATAGAAGACACCGGCCCGGGCGTACCGGTCGCGGAACGGGAAAAAATATTCCACCGGTTTGAACAGGGCGACCTGGGATCTGAACGGGTGCTGAAAGGGTCTGGGCTGGGTCTTGCCAACGCCCGGCTTTTTACACAGCGTCATGGGGGCGTTATTTCCGTGGGCGACGCTTCGCCGCATGGCGCCCGGTTCTCGTTGGAACTTCCCATAGACGCGGCTGGCCTTACGGCCTGACACACCCTGCACCGCCAAAAATAAATCTCCTCCCCGCTAAAGTTAATGCCAATCCTGTCCGATAAACGTTAACGGGGCATTACGCTCATTAGGATTTTTGCGCCCATGCAGGCGATGGTTTTATGAAAACGCGGACGGAATATGGCAAAGGGGGAACGCTGGAAGCGGCGGCCATCGCTAATGGCGCCCCTCATCCCGGATGGGTGCGGTTTTTCACATACGTCCAGGGGATACGTAGCGGCCTTATAACCCGTCTTGTCATTCAGGATTGCGCGCCAATATTTCTGGAGCACGCCTGTTTCAACCTTGCGCTTAACTCCGCCGGGGAAGATCAAAAATGTTTCCCCGCCGTAAGCGGCCCGGTGATGGTTCGCGCCCCGGAAAACAGCGAGGGATGGTCCCGGCTTGTAAGCCTGGCCCATGAGCTGAAATATTGCGAGTTCCACGACCTGGAAATCCTGGAAGGTGTTCCCGTGAAGGTCGGCAAACTCGTCAACAAAGAGAAGCTGGCCTGAACGTTCCATTCATACGGCGCTTACCGTGAATCTTATGGATAGTTCCCTTCTGAATCCTTCAGGCCGCCATGTGAGGGTATAGGACATCTTCTCTGATACGGCGGGATTGAACAACAGCGCCCCGCTGGCGCTATCGCCGGGCTGTAAAACCATTTCCGGCAGAAGCGTCCGGCCCGATGTTAAAGCCGCCGATTCATCCCAGCTTCTATACCTGTTCTCGATGGTTTTGTCTTCTATCTCCGCGAAGGGCCAGAAGAAGGGGAACGGGCCCTGGTAAAAAAAGCTGAACCCCTGCCCGCGCCACCAGATGAAAAACTGCGCGGGGCTCCATGGGGAAAGCGGGGTGTTCCATTGGTCGGACAGAGTAAAATGGCGCCGCGCTACCGAAACGGGCCTGGGGGAGCCATTGGCGATAATCACCCAGACCGGCAGGAGGCGGCCGCCCTCCAGGTTCCTGGCATGGGTGGGCCAGCTTAATGGTTCCAGCGCCAAGGTAAGGCCATCGCCAGCCACCTGGTAATAAGGCCCCGTCCGGGTGGTGTACAACGTATCTTGAGGGGTAAGGTACCTCCTGTCACAGGCGAAAAACCCGAACAACAATGGTATCAGCATAAGCATCAACCGCGGATTCATACCCCTTCCCCCGCGACGCAAACCTATATAAACAATCTTACCATGCGGCCCCCGTGGCGCCGCGCTCCATGGCGCGGCCTAAATTTCCGCTTCAATCAACGCCCTTTTTCACATATACTTAGAGGGCTTTTTCACATTTTAATGTCATGAATAATCCAATCGAAGAAATGGTGGAAGATAAAATCGGCGAGCGCCCATGGGGCCGCTACGAGGTATTGCTGGACACGGCAGACCACAAGGTAAAACGCATCATCGTACTGCCCGGCAAGCGGATAAGCCTGCAAAAACATCTGCGCCGGTCGGAGCATTGGGTGGTGGTTAGCGGCGTGGCCAAGGTTACCCTGGACGGGCGCGATGTCACCCTTCTTCCCCATCATTCCATAGACATACCCCGGGAGGCGTTGCACAGGATCGAAAACACCGGCGCGGAACCGCTGGTGTTCGTGGAGGTGCAGATGGGGGACTATTTCGGTGAAGACGACATTATCCGCCTTAAGGATGATTTCGGCCGGGTGGGCTAACCGCTCCGGCGGATTTCCCCCAGCGCCCGGCGGCGCGCTCTTAAAACCCTGAACTGGCTGACTTGCAAATGAGCCGAATGGAACCCCTGGACCCGTCGGCGGGCGTGGTGATATTCACGGACCTCCACCGGGGCAGTTACAAAATCATAGGCTCCCTTTATCTCCTTTCGTTCCAGTCCATCGGCGTCCCGGCCATACAGGTTAAAACCCCTGAGACAGACGAGGAACGCCAACAGGCTGAAAAAGAATTTAGCGGCAAGGTGATTATCCATCTTACCATCGGCCCATGTTTCACCCCCGTTCCCGGCGCGGTGAACGTCGCCGCGCCCTACCACGAATGGAGCCGGTATCCGGCGCAATGGGCCGCAAGGCTTAACCAGTTCCACGAGGTGTGGGCGCCCAGCCATCACGTAAAAACCGTGTTGGAGCGAAGCGGAGTAACAACTCCCGTGGTATTTATGCCCCCGGCGCTGGATCTGGAAACCGTCCCCGCCAAAACGGCATGGGGAACGGCAGGGCCGGTAAAATTCCTCTCCTGCGGCGAGCCCCATTTCCGCAAGGGTTTCCACCTTCTTATGGAGGGTTTTCAATTGGCCTTCCCCCGCGCGGGCGAGGCCCGGCTTGTGATCAAGACCTCGCCATCGTGCCAATGGAAATCCCCAAGGGAAGACATCCATATTGAAACCGGATGGATGGAGAGGGGAAACCTGCTGGCCATGTATAAAGATTTCGACTTCTATGTCTCCGCCAGCCTGGGCGAGGGCTTGGGCCTGCCATTGGCGGAAGCGGCCCTGGCTGGCCTTCCATTGATAGCCAACTTCTGGGGCGGCCATACCGGCCTGCTTTGCGAGGATGGGTTTATCAAAATGGAGCATGTGGTGGCCGACCAGTTTTTTTGCAGTGAGCCGTCGTTCTACGCGCCGGGCCAGCAATGCGGATACTCCTCCCCATCCATGGTGGCTTCGGCGCTAAAGAAAGCGGCGGCCTCCACCGTTAAACAGAAAAAATCCATGACAGAAAAAGCCATGCAGGCCCTGAAGACGCGATTCGGAAGAGAAGAAGCGTTAGGCCGTCTTAAAGTCCGTTTCGGCATATAAGGCATTTTATATATACCAGTAATAGAGTATTACATTATCATCGCTTTCGATGGTTGTATCCCATTGGTTTGTCGGGTATATTGTAAACAGGCTGAATAAAATGTCCCCGGGTGGGAACGGGGGCAGGATAGTCGGGGTGGTCAATGTGACTCGTGTACTTTATGTGGATCAGGAAGCTGTCCGCAGAAGTTTCCTGGAGGAGAAGTTCGCCTTAAAGGGCTTCCTGATAGATACCGCCGCCACGGACATCGAAGGAGCCTCACGGATAAAATCCGGCGATTACGACGCTGTTATAGTGGACTGGCAGGCTTTCGCCGACAGGGAACTATCCAGCCTGCTTTACCGCCTTTCATTCCAAAAACCTTTCGCCCCTCTAAAAATCATCATCGGCGACGCCGATAACGACGTAGCTACCGCGGCGCTAAACACATTAAGCACAAACTTTGTGTTACGCGACCGGAATGGGCGGTTCGTGGATGAAATACTAACGGCCATATCCGCGGAGGAGGAAAAACGCCGCCTTATGGCCGGGAAAAGAGCCGCGGAGAAGAGCCTGCGGGATTCGGAAAAAAGGCTTTCCGACGTGGCCGAGAGCGCCGGGGAATGGATATGGGAGGTGGACACGGCGTTAAGGTTCACCTATACGAACTCCTACGTGGAAAATATCCTGGGCGTTACGCCGGAGAGCGCTCTGGGAAGGTTCATGGTGGATTTCTTCCGTACCGGCGAGATAGACCAGACCGACATCCTTGAAAGCCTGCTATCCAACACCCGGTTTACGAACATAAGAGCCCGCTTAAAAGCTGGCGACGGCGAGGAACGCGTCCTGGAAGTAAGCGGCTGGCCCATAACCGACGCCACCGGAGCCATCTCCGGGTACAGGGGCGTTTGCAGGGATGTCACCACCCGGTTCAACGCGGAGATGGCGCTGGACGCCATAAATAGCATCGCCCGGGTGTTCATCGGGGTAAAGAACATAGAATCCATCTATGAACAGGCGCCCAGGATCATGTCGGAGCTTTTCGGCTTCCCCAACACGGCCATAGAGCTTTATGACCAGCAGAATGGGGAGATGGTATTCATGGGCTCAAACGACGGGCTGGCGGAGCCGCCTATAAGGGTTCCGTTAAACCAGTCACTGTCTGGAATAGTGGCCTCCACCGGGCGGGAGATTGTGGAGACCAACGCGCTGGACAGGGCCGAGTACAGTTCGCCGGAATTAAGAAAGCTCAAAACGCGGGCTTTCGTGTGCGTCCCCATAAAAGCCCGGGGGCATGTGCTTGGGGTGGTTTCCCTGGGAGACCAGCGGAGCAGGAACGTGCCACCGGCCACGGTTGCCGCCATCAGGGGCGTGGCGGATTTTCTTGCCGCCATACTGGAGCGCAAACGGGCCGAGGAGCTCCTGGCGAAAATCGAGGGCCGGAGCAAGGTTGTCCTGGAGCAGGCCGCCGAGGGGATATTCGTGACGGACAGCCAGGGGCGTTACCTGGAGGCCAACCCAGCCGGTTTGAACCTGCTGGGCTATTCCATTGAAGAACTCCAGAAACTGAAAATAACCGACATAGTCCATCCGGATGACCTGAAGGCCAAGCCGGTGAGGTTTGACGAATTGATGTCCGGCAAGGTCCTATCCGCCGAACGGCGGCTAAAGAAAAAAGACGGCTCGCTGGTTTACGCCGATATCAGCGCCAAGCTTCTTCCGGACGGCTATCTTCTTGGCGTGGCGCGGGACGCCACGGAAAGGAGAGACGCCGAGGCCAAGATCGCCTCCATAGCCTCCTTCGCCGAGCGGAACCCCCATCCGGTGATGAGGATGGGCCCGGAGGGCCTGGTACTTTTCGCCAACGAAGCCAGTTCGCCACTACTCCAGCATTGGGGAGCGGAAAGGGGCGAGGTGGCGGAGGGGGAACTGCGCAAAAAAGCGGCCAGGGCCTTCAAGGCCGACAGGACATTGGACATGGAAGTGGAGGTGGCCGGCAAGACCTACGCCATGACCTTCAAACCCTTCCCGGACGCTGGCTACATAAACATCTACGGGCACGACATATCCGCCGTCAAGCAGGCCGAAGAAGAAATCCTGAAGATGGCCAAGTTCCCGGACCTCAATCCGCACCCGGTAATGAAGATGACCGCGGAAGGCGCCCTGACATACGCCAACACCGGCGCAAGGCCATTGCTGGCCAAATGGGGAGTGGACATCGGCGGATTTGTTCCCGCGTATGTAAACGAAGTGATACAGCGCGCCATCGAGAGCGGCAATCATATAGAAATTGAAGCCATGGCTTCCGGCCGGCAATACACCCTTAGCTTCGTGCCCATACTTGAACACCGGGTGGTGAACATTTACGGGCGGGACATCACAGGCATAAAAGCGGCGGAAACCCAGTTGCGCCTGGCGGCCAAGGTTTTCGAAAGCACTTTGGACGGCGTGATGATAACCGACTCGTCCGCCAAGATCCTTTCCGTAAACCCGGCTTTCACATGGATAACCGGTTACTCCGCCGACGAAGTGATAGGCTTCACACCAAGGATTTTCAAGTCCGACCGGCACGGGCAGGAATTTTACCGGGAGATGTGGGAGAAAATCCTGGCGGAAGGGCAGTGGAAAGGCGAGGTGTGGAACCGGAAAAAAAGCGGCGAGGTGTATTCGCAATGGATGAGCATCAGCAAAATTCCCGGGGAGGAGGGGGGCCAGGCGCTGTACGTGGCCGTTTTCCACGACATTACCGAGCGCAAGAACCAGGAGGACGAGATAAGCTACCGGGCCAATCACGACCCCCTCACGGGGCTTCCCAACAGGTCGCTGTTTAGTGACCGGATATCCCACGCCATCGCCAAGGCCAGGCGGGGCCGCACAAAGCTGGGCATAATTTTCATGGACCTGGACGGGTTCAAGGCCATCAACGACTCCTGCGGCCACGAGGCCGGCGACATGCTTTTGCAGGGCGTGGCCTTGCGGCTGGTGGCGACCTTGCGGGAGGAGGACACAATCTCCCGCCTTGGAGGGGACGAATTCGTTGTGCTTCTGGAGGGCGCCCGCTCCGAGGAGGATTTTATGCGGGTGGGGGAGAAAATTCTCGCCGAATTCAAGGAGCCTTTCAACCTGAAAGGCCACGACATAGTCATTGGCGCGAGCCTTGGCATATCCATATACCCCGGCATGG
Source organism: Nitrospinota bacterium (assembly GCA_016208975.1). Taxonomy (NCBI): domain Bacteria; kingdom Pseudomonadati; phylum Nitrospinota; species Nitrospinota bacterium. Next base: position 1,699,741 of record JACQXA010000004.1, on the reverse strand, counting down.
CCAAAGACGCGCAGACCCTATTGAAACTGGCCGACGAGGCGATGTACCTGGCGAAAAGCAAGGGGAAGAACCAGCTTGCCCTGTACTCCAAACAGGGGGAGATCGGCGAGGTTTAAACCTGCGTTACAACCCGCAAGTTACTTGGCCATGTCGTACACCCTGTCCCAATCCTGGGCGGGCGGGGAGGCGATAAGCTCGGCGCAACGTTTAAGGTATAGCTTGCAGGCGCCGTCACCCCCCTTTTTAAGTTTGTCACAGGCGGAGAACAACTCCTGGGCCTTCAGGAAATCCATGTCGCGGAAGGTCCTTATGGCGCGGTGGAACATCTCCACGAAACGCCGCTGGGTCTCGATGGAGTCTTCCATGGCTTCCACCACCTCGTAAAGCTTTATGGCCTCTTTCTTGCCCTGCACCCTCACCATGTCCAGCTCCCGGCACAGGAACCTGTCGGCCACCATGTCGCGGGTGAACTGGGAGACGAGGATGTAAGTTCCGTAATATTTGTTCACCCCCTCCAGCCGCGCGGCCAGGTTCACCGAGTCCCCCATCATGGTATAGTCCATCCGCTCGCGGGATCCCATGTTGCCCACTACCATGGGGCCGGTGTTAATGCCCATCCGCACGTGCAGTTCGTCCCTTCCTTCGGAGCGCCATTTGCCGCGCATGGCCTCAAGCTTCCTCTGCATTGCCACAGCGGAGCGCACGCAAAGCTCCGCGTGGTTCTCCACCATTATGGGGGCGTTCCAGAAGGCTATTATGGCGTCCCCCTCGTATTTGTCCACGGTCCCGTCGAAGGTGTGGATTATGTCGGTCATGGCCGAGAGGTACTCGTTGAGCAACAGCACAAGCTCGGTGGGGGGGAGCTTTTCGGATACGGTGGTAAATCCCGCCACATCGGAAAAATATGCGGTCATAACCCTTTTGTCGCCCCCCAGTTTCAACAGGCCGGGGTTGTCTATTATCTGGTTTATAACCTTGGGGGAGAGATACCTGCCGAAAGCGTCCTTGATGAAACGTTTGGATTTCTGCTCCGTAATGTACTGGTGCGTGGTTATGGTGATGAATCCGAAAAGGATCATCATGCCGGGGGTGACGGAGTTGAGCCAAAGATGGTTTTCCGCGAACATGTAGTAGTTGAACGCCACCAGGAGCGCCAGCATGGCCGCCGTCAGCGCCAGCCCCAGCGCCACCCGCACGCGGCGCAGGATGAAGAAAAGCGCCATCCCCGCCACTGCAGTGAGTACCGGGTCGTAAAGGGTCTGCCACGCTTCCTTGCTTATCACCTGCCCAGTGAGGGCGTTGGAGGCGGAGGTGGCCTGCACCTGCACCCCGGCGGTGTAACCGATGGGGGTAACGCGGAGGTCGTATATCTGCGTGGCGGTGGCGCCCACAAAAGCGAGCTTGCCCGAAAGTTTCCGGCGCAAGCCCTCGTCGTCCACCGGTTTCAGCAATACATCCGCCGCCGAAATGGTTGGGAAAGTATCCACCCCGCCGAGATATTTAAGGAATATCCTGCCGTAATGGTCCATCTTGATGAACGAGTCGCCTATGGCAACGCCGTCGAACATGCCATCGGCGAAGTAGGCCTGGATGTCTCCGGTGTCGCCTGAATAAGCCGCCGCCGCGGCCAGCCCCAGGGATGGGTACAGGTCCCCTTTATACTCCATCACCATGGGATGGGCGCGGATTACGCCGTCCTCGTCAGTGAGGGTATTGAGGAAACCGGTGGCGGAGCCTGCCTCCTGGATGGCCTGGATGTTGGGCTCCACCCCCGCCGCCAGCGACAGCAGGGAAGCGTCCCGGCTTTCCGAGTCCCGCTGGACAAGTTTTATGCGGAACGGTTGCACGATGGGCAGTTTCCGCTCTTCCACCTCGGCGGAATACTCGGCCTCGTCCATGCCGTGGAACACGAAACCCGTAACCACGTTGCCCGCCTTGCGCATGGAACCGGCCAGCGCCATGTCTTTTTGCGTTTCCTGCCTGAGTTTTTCCAGCTCCTGGTTGAACGACGGGATCTTCTCCACTGCGCCGGTCCTTACCGCCGCCTGCCCCACTTTTTCTAAAATGTCGCGGGTGGCGGTGTCCGCCTGGGAGGAGAAGGTCATATCCAACGCGGTGACCTTTACGCCGTACCCCGCCAGCTTTTCCACCAGCCTTCCTATCACGTCCCGGGACCATGGCCACCGGCCGAAATTGTCGAGGGATTTTTGGTCAATGCCTACGATTACAATCCTCGGATCCGGCTGGTTCGGGGCGGAATAACGGATGAGCAGGTCGTAAATTTTAAGCTCGAAAGCTTCTATAAAGAATGGGGGTTTGAAAGCCAGCGCCATCATGGCGGCCAGGAGGATGAAATAGATACGTTTTAGCGGCCACACAGTGGGTCACACGCTCCTTTGGCTGTGGGGGTTGGAATGCGCGCCGGGCGGCGCGGAGGCGCCCCCTTCTCCAGCGCGGCCCGCCCGCTAAAACCCGTAAACGAAGGAGACATCGGCGTTATATAGCGAATAAACCGCGTCCGCCTCGGAAAGGGCGTCTTTCTTGTTCTTTATCCTTGAATAGCGGATTTTGCCGCTCACATAAGCGCTTTCGGTGAAATACCAGGTAACCCCCGGCTCCACATATATTTTATCCAGCCCCGCGTCGTATAAGGGGTCATCCTCCAGGTAGCCGTTGGCCCCCACAAACTTCACGCCAACCACACCCTGGATAGCTATTTCTTTCGAATACCTGTATGTGCCGTTGGCGTAGATGTCCAGGATGTTATTGTTGGAGTTGGACGCTTCGCTTAACAGGAAACTTTCCGACGAGAGCGATTCGTTCTTTGCCTGGGTCTTGTAAGTGACGCCCAGTATGGAGGTGAACATATCCCCCCATGCGCGGAAATATTTCATATCCGCCGAGTATGTGTCACCCTGCCTGAACACGTCCGCCCCGCCCTGCTTGTCCCGGGTCAGGTTGAGATATGAAAGGGTGAGCATCACAATATCGCTATCGCTGAAAGAGAACGAGCCGTTCACCAGCGCCAGCAGACGGTCCCCCGGGTTGAAATTGTCACCCTCGGTGTCGGTGGTGGGGTCGTACTCCCCGGTGAGTTCATACCGCAAACCGGCGCCGAAAGTGAAAGGCTTCACGCTGAAAACCGCCACCAGGTTGGGGATTATGTTCAGCCCGCCGCCATATGTGTTCAACAGCATCAACTCCTGGTTCAGCTCGTCCACCATCACGGTGGCCAGCTGTTCGGTGGAAAAGCTGTGTTTGCCCGTGGGAAGGCGCGCGTCCAGCCCGCCCCTTAGTGTCAAACCGCCGGTTTTGTACATATAGAACAGGGAAAGGTCCGAATCCGCCAGGGTTGAAACGTCGAACCGGTTTTCGCTGGTGGCGGATTTGTACGATGTCTTTGCGTAAGTGCCGGAGACCGCCGCGCCCCAATCCCCCGGCGAGTAGGAAAGCTGGACCAGCCCCAGCGCCTGGTTCCCGTCGCTTGTCACATCGGAGGCGCTCCACTTGCCATAGTTGGAGGAGATTGTGAGAAGCCACGGGTTCTTTACGGGAACGCCCTCCTCCTGGGCGGTGGCTGGCGAGGAAAGAGCCATCAAAACGATGGCCCAGGCGTAAAGAAAGCGGTCTGGTTTTATTTTCATATGGTCATTTCAAAATAACCTGTATGTGGACGGGAGCGGTTAATGGGGGCGGCGCCGCGGCCCCGGATGTGGTGGTCTGCTGGCCGATGACGCCCTGTTGCGAGGACGCCTGGTTCTCTATGGACGCCTGGGAGTTGGTCTGGTCCGGCGCGGCGACCTTGGGCAGGCTCACAGTCCTGCTGATGTTGTTTAACACCATAGTCTCCTGGGCGCCGCCGAAACCCGCGGCCCCGCCGGTAAGGCCAGTGTCTATCACGGCAGGGGTGGTCAACAGTTTAGGCTCCTGAGGAGCCATAAGCGCTCCCTGCTCTGCCCCGCCACCGCCATTTTGCGGCTGGCCCGTTGTATCACCTGGTTGTTGGCCCCCCTCGGGCGTTACCGGTTTCTCCGGCTCCACCGGTTTTTCAGGCTCCACGGGGGGAACTTCCTCTGGGACAATCTCCGCGGGCTGTTCCGGTTTTACCTCTTTTTTAGGCTCGGGTTTTACCTCCCTAACCACCGGGGCTGGCTCCCTGGGCTTAACAGGGGTGCGGAACGGCAGGGCCCTGTTCAACTGCATGAACCTGTCCTGGGTGATCGGGAAAGGATTAACCGGCGCGTTTCCCAAACTGACGGTGGTGCGGGTGGAGGAGAATACAGTCACCATGGTGGTCGCGGGGTCGAACCCCTGGACATACACCGCGCCCCTTTCGCCAGGAGCGCCCAGCAGGTCCACATGGGTGGTGTCCCCCACCGCTTCCACCACGAAAGGAGGAGTGCCCGCCACGCCGCATATGGCGGCCTTGGTGTGATATTCGAACTTGGAGGCCGTGTCCACCAGCTTGGAGACCGATGATTTCACCCTGCCTACTAACAGGCTGAATATGGAAAAACTGGAGCCCTTGGGATTGCGGTGGAGAGACTTGATCACCATGTCGGTGTTTTTATCTATACGGATCAGGTCGCCATTGTCGAACTCCACTTCGGCTGTGCCGCTTTCCGATGTGCGCACCCTGTCCCCCGCCCGCACGGTCATTCCGAGTTTGAGGGTCAGTTCCCTGGAATCCACAGTCAATACGGTGACCCTGCCCTGGACGAAAGTGACTTTTGCGCCGATGGCAGTGTCCGCGAATGAAAACGCTGACCAGACAATGGTAAATAGAAAAGCGATAAGAGGAATTATGAAACGCCCTGTTTGCCTACTCATCGTCCAAATCCTGGTAATAACGGCTTAATCAACAGGCCGAAGAGCGATACCGGCCCCATGGCGCCTCTCGCCCCGCTATAAAATAAGGGGCCCAAAACCCTCTCTGCCCCACTGGCATATGATAACTTTTTTTAAGCTTTTTAACCAGTAACGTTTTTAAGGAATCGGGGAAAACCAGCCCCTATTCCTTAACGTTAAGCTTGCTGTGATGGAAGGAATAAGAGAAGTAAATGATTACGCCTATCACCAGCCATACAATGAACCTGAGCCATGTTATCGCTGGCAGGAAGGCCATCAACGCCCCGCACGACAGCATTCCCAGGATCGGAAACAGGGGGCTGAAGGGGGTCTTGAAGGGCCTTTCCAGTTCGGGGCGGGTCCACCGGAGCGCCAGAACCCCGAAACACACCAGCACGAAGGCCGCCAGGGTGCCGATGTTCACCAGTTCCGCCAATTCACCCAATGGGATAAGCCCGGCGATGATGGACATTATTATTCCGCACAGGATTATCACCCTCACAGGAGTCTTTGTGGCGGGATGGACGGTGGAGAAAATCGGCGATAACAGCCCGTCGCGGGACATGGAGAACACTATCCGGGTCAACGCGTAATACAGCACCAGCATCACCGTGGTGAGCCCCGCGATGACCCCAGTCGCCACCATGGCCGAGGCCCACTGGAACCCGATAAGCTGGAGGGCGTGGGAAACCGGCGAAGCCACGTTAAGCTCCGTGTAGGGCACAATGCCGGTAAGAAGGCCCGAAACCACTATGTAGATAACGGTGCAGAAAACCAGTGAACCTATGATGCCAATGGGCACGTCTCTCCTGGGGTTTTTGGCCTCTTCCACGGCCGTGGAAACAGCGTCGAACCCCACATAGGCGAAAAACACGATGGAAGCCCCGGCGAAAACCCCTACGGGTTTGCCTTCCGGGCTCGTTCCGCTCCATCCGAAAGGCATGAACGGGTCCCAGTTGGCGGGATTTACGTTGAACGCGGCCACCACTATGAACACGAAAATGGTGGCTAGCTTAACCACCACCATAACATTGTTGGAGCGGGCGCTTTGCTTCACCCCGGCGCACAACAGGGCCATCAATATAAGCACTATCCCCGCCGCCGGCAGGTTTATTATCCCGCCCAATTCCGGCGCCTTTGTAAGGGACTCCGGCAAACCCAGCCCCATGGCCGTAAGGGCGTTGTTGAAATAGCCGGACCATCCGTTGGCCACCGCCGCCACGGACACGGCGTATTCCAATATCAGGTCCCACCCTATTATCCAGGCCACCAGCTCGCCGAACGCGGCATAGCTGTATCCGTAGGCGCTACCGCACCCCCCCACCGCCGAGGCCAGCTCCGCGTAGGCCAGCGCGGCGAAGGCGCAAGCCACCCCCGCCACCACGAAGGAGAGGATAACCGCCGGGCCCGACTGGGTGGCGGCGGCGATGCCGGTAAGCACGAAAATGCCCGTGCCGATTATCGCCCCTATCCCCAGGAACGTAAGGTCGAACGCGGTAAGGACACGGCTTAGCCCGGCCCCTTCACCTTCGTCGCATTCAACAAATTTTGTGCGGAAAATCCTCATTGCGCCATACCCTGTTTTTGAAAATGAAAGATGTCGCCTAAACTTCGCGGGAAGCCCATTTTACATAACCGCTAAGGTTATGCCTAGGGTGGAGTTGAACAATAGGGGTTTGAAGCCTGACATGGGACAGGATTGTGGGTTGCCAGCCGCATTTTGAAAAGCGAGGCATTTTTTATTTGGCGGTAGCAAGAAATTGTGTTACAATCATTTACAAAATAAAATCATTCCTTCATGCCGTTTCTGTGCTGATTTTATTAGCCGTAACCTATTCGAGTGTTGAGCTATGAAGAATTTATCCTTTAACGGCTTTTCTTCGAATAAAACTCCCGTCGGCCAAGCCATATCCATCGAAAGAATAAAGCTCCTTTTTGCCCATGCAAACGTAGTGATAGCCGCCAACATCCTCAATTCAATAATCATGGCCGCCGTCCAGTGGGACGCCGTTGACCATCCGTTAATTATCGCGTGGGTAGCATTCGTGTGGGCCATTACGGCGGCAAGAATGGCAATGGTTGTAAAGTTCAGGCGCGCCGATGTGGATGTCTCCAGCGCTGGGAAATGGAAGAATCTGTATATGGCTTCCGCTTTCATCTCCGGCGCCATATGGGGGTCGGCTGCGCTTATCCTCATGCCTGTGCAACTTTTGTCCCACAAGATATTCACGGTGCTGGTGCTGGGCGGTATGGCAATAGGGGCGGTGGTGGCCGATTCGGTGGTAATGGGGGTTTTCTACGCTTATGTTATTCCTTTGCTGGTTCCGCTGGCGGTGAAGCTTGTTCTGGAGGCGGACGAGACCAGCCTTGCCACAGGTTTATTGGTGGGGGCCTACGGGATACTTATGACAATATTGGCCAGGGAGATGAACAATTCGGCCAACACCTCGCTTTTAATCAGGTTCGAAAACACCATACTTTTAGAGCAGGTCTCCAGCGAAAAGCTAAAACTGGACGAGACCAACGCGGCTCTGCTGACCAAGATTAAAGAACACGAGAATGCCGAGCAGGCGTTGCGGGAGAGCGAGGAGAGGCTTGAACGGCTCAACGAAGCGGCCTTTGAGGGCATAGTCATCTCGCGTAACGGAAAATTCCTGGACGTGAACAGTTTCTTCACAAGGATGTTCGGTTATTCCCGTGAAGAGCTTATCGGCGCTTCGGCGCTGGAGCTTACGGCCCCGGAGTACCGAGGGATCGTCAAGAACAACATGCTTTCCGGCTACGAAAGGCCCTACGAAATAATGGGATTGAGGAAAGACGGCTCCGTATTCCCCCTTGAAATCCGCGGCAAGTCCATAGTCATCGGCGGGGAGGAGGCGCGGATAACCGCCATACGAGACCTTACGGAGGGCAGGGCCGCGGAGGACGCCATAAGAAAAAGCGAGGAGACGCTACGTACGGTCACATCCTCGGTGAACGACGCCATCATCATGATAGACAGCGCCGGAATTATAAACTTCTGGAACCCGGCGGCGGAAAGGATTTTTGGATATACGTCCGCGGAAGCCGTGGGCCAGCTGATCTCCAGCCTGGTCATACCCGAAAGGTTACGGGAAGCCCACTGCGAGGGGCTTTCCAATTTCGCCGCCACGGGCCACGGGCCTATCATCGGCAAGACCATCCAGGTTGCGGGCATGCGCAAGAGCGGTGATGAGTTCCCGATGGAACTTTCCATTTCCGCCCTCTGGTACAGGGACAAATGGTGGGCCGCCGGTGTCGCCAGGGACATAACGGAGCGCAACCTCGCCAAGAAGGCGCTGGAGGAGAGCGAACGGCGATACCGGACAGTGGCCGACCATACGTTCAACTGGGAAGAGTGGCGCGGCCCGAAAGGAAGGCTTCTTTATATATCACCCTCGTGCCAGAGAATCTCCGGCTATTCCAGAGAGGAGTTTTTGGAGGACGACAGCCTGGAAATCCGCATCACCCATCCGGATGACAGGGAAGCGCTTGAAAAGCACTACCGTACAATACACGGCGGCGTCGGTTACCACGAACTGGAATTCAGGATAACCACCAAGAGCGGGGAGGAGCGCTGGATCCTCCATTGTTGTCAGAACGTTTTCGACATAGACGGGGAATGGCTGGGCCGCCGGGCCAGCAACATGGACATCACCGGGCGCAAGCGCGCGGAAGACAGGCTTCTTGAAGCGCAGAGTAACCTGGCCGAGGCGCAGAAGATAGCCCGCATCGGGAGTTTCAACCTGGACGTCCTCACGAACAGGCTGGCCCTTTCCGACGAGATGAGGGGCATATTCAACCTCGGCCCCGAGCGGCGCGAATGTTCCATGGACTGCCTTTACGAGTTACTTCTAAATGTCAGCCATCCGGAAGACCGCGATTTTGTGGAGGTGGCGCTGGATAACGCCATTACAAAGTTCGCCGGTTCCGACATCAATTTCAGGGTTATCGTTGGTGGACGGACACGGCACATCCACATGTTCGTTAAGATATTCAGGAGCCGGGGGAAAATATCCGGCGTGGCGCAGGACGTAACAGAAATCAAGCTCGCCGAAGAAGCGCTTAAAAGGGCCAAGGAGGAGGCTGAAGCCGCCACCAAGCTGAAAGACAAGTTCGTGTCTCTTGTCGCCCATGACCTCAAGTCACCCATGTCCAGCGCGATGAGCCTGCTCCGGTTGATGGATGGTGACGGAACGGCGCAGATGGGCGCAAGGGAGAAAGAGATCATGGGACATGTGGCCAACAGCATGGAGCGGATGATCCGCACCGTTGACGAGTTGTTGAACATAAGCAGGCTCCAGACGGGCAAGATAAAACCCGAACCCAGGTTCTTCGATACATGTGAGCTTTCCGGCGCCGTCATAAGCAAGATAAGCCAGCTTGCGGAAAAGAAGGGGATAACTGTCGTCAACGGAATCCCTTCCGGCTTGCGGCTTTATACGGACAGCGGCCTTCTTGAAGAAGTCATCCAGAACCTGTTGACCAACGCCATAAAGTTCAGCCATGCAGGCCAGTCCGTGCGCCTGAACGCGGCGCAAGGGGGGGGCCGTATAATCATTTCAGTAGCCGATGATGGGACGGGCGTGAAAAAACAGCTTCTGCCGCTACTTTTCAGGCACGAGGAAAAAACGTCCATTCCGGGAACGGCGGGTGAAGTGGGCACGGGCTTCGGGCTTCCGCTAAGCCACGATATCATGAGCGCCCTAGGAGGCGAACTGACCGTTGAATCGGAAGAGGGGAAGGGAAGCGTTTTTCACGCGTCACTTCCGGACAAACAACCGGTGGCGCTGGTGGTGGAGGACGAGCCCGCCACGCGGCGGCTGTTACGGGCCCAGCTGGAGCGGATAGGCGTAACGGTTTTTGAAGCGGCGTCGGGCAGGGAGGCCGTGGAGACTCTGGGGAAAATAGGGGCGAATCTTGTTCTGGCGGACATCATGATGCCGGAGATAGACGGGCTGGATCTGCTAAAGATTATAAAGACCACCCCGGCGACGGCTAAAATACCCGTCATAATCGTCACCGCCGACTTGACAGCCACCGCCAAAGAAAACGCGTTCAGGCTTGGCGCCAATGGATATGTGACCAAACCTTTCGACGAGAAAAGCTTACTTCCCATAGTCAAACGCTATGTGGCCTGAATGAATGGGGGATTTCCGGAAAATGGTCGGGGCGAGAGGATTTGAACCTCCGGCCCTCTGCTCCCAAAGCAGATGCGCTACCAGACTGCGCTACGCCCCGACACAGGCATATTATCAGTTACGGCGCCAAGGCGCGAAAGGGTTGGGTGAAGCGCCGGAAAAGCCAGCGGCGCAGGCATTGCGCCAGCGCCGCCATTTCCTTCAGGAGAGTGAAGCGTTTACTTGCCGCCTTTGGCGAACTTGTAAACGGCTTTCACATCGGCGTCGGTGATGCCTTTTATGGGCATCATCTTCTTCATTTCAAACCCGGCCATTTTCGCCGGCCGGCCGGCCCATTCGGAGCCGTTCATCACCTGTTTTACGAACTGGTCCTCGGTCATCTTGCTTGTAGCCAGGTCTGGCCCAAGCTTTGTCTTGCCGGAGCCGGGGGTGTCGTGACAGGTTTTGCACTTCTTGGTAAAAATATCCGCCCCGCTATCCGCAAACGATGAGCCAGCCGAAACCATCAGTACCGATACCGCCAACAAAAAAATCTGTTTCATGGTTTTTCTCCACTGCCAGTTTAACCTTCCGCTGACGGCCCCCCTCCGGATCCATTCGGCCCGCCACCGATTGATGAATATCCTATAACAACGGCCCGCGCCATTCAACTTCCCACTCAACAAACCGTGGTGTTATTTACCGGCGGCGCCTTGTTTGAGGGCGGCCATGAACTCCAGGAAATTTTTGGATTTTTTCAACTTCTCCCTGCAAACGGGGTCTTTTAGCAATTTGCTTATCTGGGCCAGTATCTCAATCTGGGCCTTGTCGTCCCCTTCCGGTGTCAATATAAGGAACACAAGCTGGGCAGGCTGGCCGTCGCGGGCGTCAAAATCCACCCCGGAATCTGAAAGGCCCACGGCTATCACCGGCGTGGAAAGCCCCTTTATCCTCGCGTGGGGTATGGCCATGCCGTTGTCCAGCCCCGTGGGCATTATCAATTCCCGGCTCAGGACAGCCTGTTCAATCCTGTCGGCGGCCAAGCCGGTCTCCTCGGCCAGAAGCGACGAAAGCTCGGCGATGGCTTCCTCCCTGGTGTCCGCGCGCATGGCCATTTCAAAAGCGTTTTCGGAGAAATGCTCCTCCAGTTTCCTGGCTCTTTTCCTCCCAAGGATGGCCTGCATGCCAGGCCCGCTGACCATTGATGTGAATATGGCCATAATCACCAGCGCCACGAACATGGTCTGGCCGATTATGCCCGCCTGAAGGGCCAGCAGGGCCAGTATTATTTCCATGGCGCCCCGGGCGTTCATGCCAAAGCCTATGGCCCAAGCCTCCCGCGCCCCCATCCCGGCAAACCTGGCCCCGGCTCCGCACCCCCCTATTTTCCCCAGAGACGCTATGGCCAGCACCATCAAAGTAAGGGCCGGGTCGAAATTTGTTATGAAGTTCACTTTAAGGCCTATGCTGGCGAAAAACAGCGGCGCGAAAATGAACGAGACGAACTGCTCTATGGTCTGTTTGGTCTTTTGCCGCAGATGGGGAGAGTCGCCCAGCGCCACACCCACCATGAATGCCCCGAAAACCGCGTGCAGGCCTATCCACTCCGTAAACGCCGCGCCAATGAAGGCCAGGGACACAGCAAACCCCAGCACCCCGCCGGGCCAGCTCGTGCGCTCGTTGAGAATGGGCAATATCCGGTTCAACGAGAACCTGCCCACCGTCAACATCCCCCCGGCGAACAAAAGGGCAAGCGCCACCGTGCCCCAAATGGGCATGGTGGAGGCAAGGCCGCTCCCCATCATTCCCAGGACCATGGCGAATATGATCCAACCAACGATGTCGTCCAGCATGGCGGAGGCTATTACCACCATTCCAATGTCTGTCCTGTATATGTCCAGGTCCATGAGCGTCTTGGCTATCACCGGCAATGCGGATATGGAAAGGGCCGTGGCGAAGAACAGGGCGTATATCCCCATATCCACCCCGCTCGGAAGCGCCAGCGTCTCCGGAAAGAGGATGACTGTAAAAATCCCCAGCGTAAACGGGGTCAATATCCCCAGTACGCTCACGGTCATGGCGGTTTTGCCCTGCCGCCAAACCGAAGTCAGGTCCACCTCTATGCCAGCGACAAGGAGGAACAGCGCCACCGCCACGGAAGTAAAACCGTTCAGGAAAAGCTTGGCGTGTTCCGTGGGGGTGATGAACGACACCATGTCCGGGAAAAAGGTTCCGCAAATGGTGGGGCCCAGAATGATGCCCGCCAGAATTTCTCCCACCACCGCAGGCTGGTTAATACGTTTGGCTATCTCGCCGAAAAGCCGGGCCATGGCCAGCAAAACCCCCAGGGTAAGCATGGTGGAGGTTATTTCCGCGTGGGTCAGGCTAAGGGCGTGCGGCATTACTTAAAAAAATATGGCTCATAATTTGAGGAGGATAGCACAATCCCGGAATCATTGACCATATCCGGCCCGGGAACATATTCCCGTTAGCGGCTCCATGCCGTCTCTTTACCAGCGTAAATGATAGGCGGGATAATAATTGTGGGCGGGGCGTGTTCATCCAGAATGGAGGGTTTGAATAAAAATGTCATTCACGGCGTCTTACCGGAAGCTATATGAAAGCGGAGAGCTTGGAAACCGTGTAAAGGCCCTATACGGACTGGAGAAAGAATGCGCCCTTTGCCCCAGAAATTGCCGCGTCAAAAGGTTCGAAGGCGAAAAAGGCGTGTGCGGGGCCGACTCCACTTTATACGTGGCCAGCGCGTTCCCCCATTTCGGCGAGGAGCCGCCGCTTACCGGAGTGTACGGATCCGGAACCATCTTCCTCTCCCATTGCAATTTGAAATGCGTCTTCTGCCAGAATTACGACATCAGCCATGGCGGCGAGGGCCAGCCGGTGACTGCCCGGGAACTTGGCGTGATGATGCTCCATCTGCAATCGCAGGGTTGCCACAACATAAATTTCGTCACACCCACCCATTACGCCCCGCAGATCGTGGAAGGGATTTACGAGGGGGCCCGGCTGGGTCTTGAGACGCCCATAGTTTGGAACTGCGGTGGATACGAATCGCTGGAGGTGATACGGTTGCTGGAGGATGTGGTGGATATTTACATGCCGGACATCAAATACTCCGCCACAGAATCTGCTAAACGCTATTCAAAAGCACCTGACTATCCCCAGGTTATTAAACAGGTTCTAAAAGAGATGTTCCGCCAGGTAGGGGATCTGGAGCTGGATTTCCGGGGAATAGCCAGGCGCGGCCTTCTCATACGGCATCTGGTAATGCCAAATAACGCCGCAGGGACAGAGGACGTATTGAAATTTATAGCGAACGAGCTTTCCAGGAAAAGCTATGTGAATATTATGGATCAGTACAGGCCACTATATAAGGCCTTCCGCTACCCGCAAATCGCCCGGCCCATCACCCGTGATGAGTACGAATCCGCCATATCTATCGCTAAACAGGTGGGTCTGAGCAGAGGTTTTACCGGTTAGCGGGAAAATGCGCTCCGGCGTGGAACGCAACAACCCTGAAATCATCGCTGATCACCTGCCCGCCATTGAACCCGTTGATTTTTATAAATTCCACAACAGGTATTTTATTTGCGCATGTAACGGCTTTTTATCTTTCCATTATTGCAATGTCGCGCAATGCTACCCGGCGTTGTTTTTTCCTACGTAAAATATTTTTACCTTAAGGATAATTCCCAAGTTAATCAATGCCTTATTAACTGGCTTTGTTTTTGCTTTATCGGAGGTCGGGGTTCATATTATTCACTATATTGTTTGGTGGGTTGTAGCAGTGCTTGTATGGGAGGTCCTCCATGCGTTTAAAGGCGTTATTGGTAGAGGATGATCCGTTCACTCTTACCCTGATCGCCCGCTCCCTCGAGGATATCGGGTATGAAGTTTATTGCCACGGATCCCTCACCGAGGCTATGACCACGCTTTCCATGCGGCGGATAGACCTGGCCATCCTGGAAATGGCCGACCCCTCTATTCCCATAAAAGACTTCATTAAACGGGCGAAAGCCCTTCAGGAAAATTGTTGTTTCGTATGCCTTGGCGATTTTCTTACGGCGATGGATTTTATTTCCCTCCAGAACGCCGGGGCAATGGAATTCTGGCGCAAACCGGGAACAGCCGGAGAGGTGGAAAGCATGATTTCGCTTCTTAACCATTGCGGGCCAGGAACGCATTAAGTTTGAGGTTGGGCATTAATGGGAACGCTGGAGATTTCATATGTAATCCCTTCGGAGGCCATTGACCGCCGCAAAGACATTAGCCATGTCCGCCGCTCCATAATAAACGCCGTTTATTTTGCGGACTGCGAGAAAGATTTCATGAAGAGGGTTTGCGGGGAACTGGTTGAGTTGAAAAGCTGTTCTGCGGCCATGTTCAATCCCATGGCCGACTGGGAAAACGGCAGGCCCCCCTGTGAGGACATCTTCGCTGGCGCGGGAGTGGACAAAGATTTCCTTTCAATGATTTCCGAAGAAAAACTATGGGAAATGGAGCCCGCGTTCAAGGCCATCCACCAGGGCAAGCCCATAGAATGTCTGAACTTGGAAAGCTTTTTAGGAGGCCGGGCGGAGCTTCAGGCCGCCAAGGCCATGGGCCTGAAATCCGCGGTATTTTGCCCCGTGATGACAAGGGAAAGGCTGTATGGGATGCTCTGCGTGTTTTCTCCCTTCGACCCGGCGTTTGACGAATACGGTTTGCTGGGCCTCCGGGACCTGGCGGCGGATATGGGTAGCGGGCTGGAAGCCATACAGGGCCGCAAAAAGCTGGCCAGCGTGGAGACCAGATTCTCGACACTTATCAACTCCGTGCCAGCCTATCTTTACGAGGCTGTCTTCAGCGCCGATTCCGTGATCACATGTTTTCACAGCCCCCAGTGTGAAAAAATAACGGGATACGCTCCTGAAGAATACATGGCGGATCCGGGCCTATGGTTCCGGATGGTCTATAAAGAGGACCGGGAAGAGGCCTTAAGGTTCTTTAAGGATATTCACTGCCTTCGCCATAGAAAGCCCATTGAGCACAGGATAATCCACAAGAACGGGTCCGTCCGGTGGGTACAGAACCATTGCAACCCCACATTGGACGATAATGGCCAGATTTCCCGGCTGGACGGGGTTATCCTGGACATTACAGACCGCAGGGTCATGGAAGAGGCGCTCAAGGAAAGCGAGGGGAAATACCGCGGCCTGTTTGAATCCGCCCGGGACATAATTTTCACCCTCAACGCTCTGGGTGAAATCACATCAATAAATGTTAGCGCGCAGGAGACGTTCGGATATCCGAGGGCGGAGCTGATGGGGGTCAGCGTGGGCGACATAGTGGCCCCGGAATATTTTGAGCGCTCGGCCCGGCGGCTGGATGCCATATGCCGTGGCTCCATTGAGCCCCTCCCCTTTGAGCTGGAGCTTATAAGGAAAGACGGGAACCGGGTGGCGCTGGAAGTGTTCGACCAGCCGATTGTCCGCCATGGCCGGGTTATCGGCGTGCAAGGGATAGCCCGGGATATAACGTCCCGCAAGAGGGCCGAAGAAGAGTTGAAAAGGGCCAAGCAGAAGGCTGAAGACGCCACGAAACTGAAAGATAAATTCGTTTCAATGGTGGCGCACGACCTTCGCTCCCCCATAAGCTCAATGGTAAGCCTTCTACGGTTGATGAGGAGCGGATCCCTGTCCGAGGCTGAAACGTCGGAGATGCTGACCAGGGCCATGCTGAACGGCGACAGGCTCCTCACCATGATAGACGAGCTGTTGAACATAAACCGGTTGCAAACCGGCAGGCTCACCATAAAACAAAGGTTCCTCAACGTGGCCAGCCTTACGGATTCCGTAATAGAGAGGGTTTCCGACTTGGCCGAAAGGAAGGGTGTAGCCCTGAAAAACAACCTGCCATTGAACCTGAGGATTTTCGCCGACGACGATCTTTTCGGCCAGGTGATCCAGAACCTGATCTCCAACGCCATCAAGTTTTGCAGAAGAGGCGGGTCTGTAAGCGTAGAGCCCCGCGCCGAGGGATCTGCCGGAGTGATAAGAGTTGTGGACAACGGCGTGGGAATACCCTCCGGGCTTTTACCGAACCTTTTCAGGTATGACATCCCCACCAGCACACCCGGCACCGAAGGCGAGCGGGGCACCGGGTATGGCCTGCCTTTCTGCAACGACATCGTAAAGGCCCACGGGGGGAAGGTGGAAGCGGAGTCCAAAGAGGGGCAGGGAAGCGTATTCACCATTACCCTGCCGCCTGCGCGGCCGGTGGCGCTGATAGTGGACGACGAGGAGACCGACCGTTACATATATCAGCGCCGGGTGGAGCGTATGGACGTGGACACCCTTGTGGCCGGCGATGGCAAGGAGGCGCTGGAGATAATCAAGGGTGGCGGGGTGAACCTTGTAATCACAGACATAAACATGCCGCTGATGACGGGGCTGGAGCTTCTTTGCGCCATTAAGGCGGATCCGGCCACTAAAAACATACCGGTAATATTGATCACGTCGAGCCTGAGCGAAGACACCCATGACGAGTTCATCGGGATGGGGGCCAGCGATTTCATCCACAAGCCGGTGAACGAAACCGAACTGGCATTAAGGATAAGGCAGTTGATAGGATAACGGCGCCTTTACAGGTTTCTTCTGAACGCCCCGCCCTTGCCGCCAGCCTCGGTGGCCATCCTCATAATGAGGGACGGAATCTGGTCCAGCGGCGCTTGACGCTCAACCCCTCCTTTTTCAAAAGCCACGCGGGGCATGCCGTACACCACGGAGGTCGCCTTGTCCTGGGCGATGGTCCTGGCCCCGGCCTGGCGCATGGCAAGAAGGCCCTCACCCCCGTCAAACCCCATGCCGGTAAGCACCACCCCCACCGCGCCGGGTCCGGCGATCTGGGCCACGGAGAGCATCATCACATCCACTGAAGGGCAGTGCCCGTTCACCCGTTCCCCAGGCTCGCAAATGACATGGTAACCATCCCCGGTTTTTTTAATACGCATTTGCAGGTCGCCAGGCGCCACCAGCGCCTGGCCGTTCCTGGCCAGTTCCCCCGATTCGGCTTCTTTAACGCTAACGGTACTAATTTCATTGAGTCGTTCCGCGAACACCTTGGTGAATCCAGCCGGCATGTGCTGGACTATCAGTATCGCCGGAGCGTTGGATGGAATGCGTGTAAGCACGGAACGTATGGCGTCGGTGCCACCGGTGGAGGCGCCTATGGCTATGAGTTTTGTGGCTGGCGCGCCTTCGGGTTTAGCGCCACGTTCAACCCGCCCCCCGGCCCTGGCGCGGCCCTGGCCGAGACTTGCGCGGTTTACGGAAGCGGCGGCCTTTATTTTCTCCACCAGCTCCGTGAGCATCCCGGTCAGCCCCCGGGCCATGTCCGCCGCGGGTTTGGTGACAAAATCCACAGCGCCATACTCCAGCGCCTCCAGGGTTATTTTCGCCCCCTCGCGGGTGAGGGCGCTCACCATTATCACCGGAACCGGATGTTGAGGCATGAGCCTTTTCAGGAACT
The DNA here is from genome assembly GCA_016208975.1 of Nitrospinota bacterium. Lineage (NCBI taxonomy): Bacteria > Pseudomonadati > Nitrospinota > Nitrospinota bacterium. Next base: position 1,682,228 of record JACQXA010000004.1, on the reverse strand, counting down.
CCACCCCGTCCATTTTCGGCATGTCCACGTCCAGGGTGACCACGTCGGGCTTGAGTTGCATGATCAAGTCCCAGGCCTCGAACGCATCTTTGGCCGCGCCCACCACCTCTATTCGGGCGTCCATGGAAAGGCTTTGCGCCAGTATGTTGCGCACCAGCGGCGAATCATCCACCACCAGAACGCGGATATTGCCATCAGTCATCAGCAAGTTCCCGCCGGGTTGATTATAAAGAAGGAAAGCTACGACAGGCTAGGCCCAGTCGTGACCTCCCATGCCGGAAGGAGGATTAAGCCTCCCGGCGATAACCGGCGCACCGGACGTAAGCGCCCTGGATGGCTCTTTAAGCCTGAACCTGGACAGCATCTCCTTAAGCTGGGCCACCTGGGTGGACAACTTCTCCGAGGCGGAGGCGCTCTTTTCCGCGATGTTGGTGTTCTGCTGGGTAACCTTCTCGATCTGGGACAGGGCCTTGTTCACCTCGGCGATGCCATGCGCCTGCTCGTTGGAGGCGGTGGCTATCTCGCCTACCAGCGTTGTCACCTTGGAAACCGAATTGACGATACCAGACAGGGCCACCGCTGTGCGGTCGGCTATCTCGGCGCCGTTCTGGGCCTTTTTCACGGAGCCTTCTATAAGTTCGGCCGTCTCCCGGGCCGCCTGGGCGCTCCTGGCGGCCAAGTTGCGCACCTCTTCGGCCACCACGGCGAAACCCTTTCCGTGTTTACCGGCCCGGGCCGCTTCCACCGCCGCGTTCAACGCCAGGAGGTTCGTCTGGAAAGCTATCTCGTCAATAACCTTGATGATCTTGGATATGTTCTGGCTGGAGTCGTTGATCTCCGCCATGGCGCCCACCATCTCTTTCATCTGGCTGTTGCCGCTTTCGGCCGCCTCGCGGGTCTGGGCGGCAAAAGTGTTAGCCTGTGTCGCGTTCTCGGCGTTGTGCCTGGTCTGTGAGCCCATCTGTTCCATGGCCGAGGTGATCTCGTCGAGAGAGCTGGCCTGGTCCGCCGCGCCCCGGAACAGCGCCTGCGAAGACTCCGACACCAGCGCCGAGCCCATGGCTATCTGCTCGCCTGTGCTGTTTATGCGGGCGATGAGGTCGTTGAGGCTGTCGTTGGTCTTGCCAAGCCCCTCGCGGATGACGCCCTTTGCCTCAAAGGTCAGGTCGCCGTCGGCCAGCTTATCGAACGCCGCCACCACCTCGAACTGGAGGCTGTCGGCGAAATCGTCCATGGCCTTGGCCATCTGGCCTATCTCATCGTCGCTGTCCATGTGCAGGCGGTTGTCCAGCTTGCCGCGGCCCAGTTCCTGGATAAGATGGACCGCCTTGCCCATGGGTATGGATACGGACCGGGCCAGCAACTGGCCGAATATCATCGCCACCACCGCCGAAAGGGCGCAAGCCACCCACGTCACGGTTATGCCCAGCGAGGCCATTTCTGATATGTCCTTCACCTGCGTGGCGATCTGGTTGCGGTTGTTCTTTATTATTTCGTCGGCCACGCTCACGATGTTTTCCGACTCTTCCTTAAGCTTGCCAAGAAGGGCCGCCGAGGAGGCCTCTTCCGCCGCTCCGCCCATCTGGCGCACCATTTCCTTCAGGTCCGAATGATAGGCGCGCAATTTGTCCCTCACCTCTTTGAGGGCGCCCCTGGTCTCCTGTTTGCCGCCGATCGAGTTGAACTCCTCGATAAGCCGGTCCACGTTGCCAAGATGGTCCTCCACCGCGTTGATGTACGAGGCGTCCCTGCGCAGAAGGAACTCTTTCTCGGCCACCCTGGCCTCCAGGATAGACGCCTTCACCTCCGCCGCTATCTCCTCGGCGCGCACCTCGCTCATAACGTCATTCCTGTAACCGTCGTTGACGACGTTGAGACGCCAGATGCCTATCACGCTCTGGAATATCAGTAGGAACACCACTACCCCGAACCCGCCGCCTATCTTCGCCCTTATCTTCATTTTTCACCACACGATGGAATGGATTTACTGTTCATTGAAACCTTCAGCCGTTCTCCTGCTCGCCCTGCCCGGCCTTGTCCGGATCCTCGTCGTAAAGCAATTTGCGAACGTCCAGGATGATCTTTACCTCGTTCCCCATTTTACCCAGCCCCTGTATGAACCGGCTGTTCGCGCCCCGGCTCACTCTCGGAGGGGGCTCCACGGAATCCTCGGGGATATCCGCCACCTCACTCACCTCGTCAACTATAAGCCCCACGATGGTCTCGTTGAGGATTGTTACTATGATGCATGTGCGCCCGTCGTACTCCCTGGGTTCCAGCCCGAAACGGAGCCTCACGTCGATTATGGGTATCACCGTTCCGCGCAGGTTTATCATGCCCATCACGAAATTTGGCATGTCCGGCACTTCGGTGATCTGCTGTATCCCGATTATCTCGGTGACGTGCCTTATCTCCAGGCCGTAGCCCTCGGCGCCCACACGGAAGGTCAGATACCGGTTTTTCTGCGAATCCTCGTCATCCCACGTGTCAAAATCTCCAAGGTCGCTGTCCAGCGAGTTGTCCCTGTTCATAGTCTGGTTCATCGTTTCACCAATCCGGAATAACGCCGATGATAAACCATTTTACCCGCCCGCGCTTTACCCATGCCTGGCCGTGGCCTCCACCAGCCCGCGCACGTCAAGGATAAGGCACACGTCGCCGTTGCCCAGTATGGTGCATCCTGAAACGCCCCGGACCTTGCCCACATCCATGATGTATTTGGAAAGCCCCTTGATAACCGTCTGTTGCTGGCCCAGTATCTCGTCCACGAAAAGGGCTATGTTGCCGTCGGCCGTATCCAGCACTATAAGTATGCCGTCGGAAAGCTCTTTGCTGTCGGGGCTAAGCCTGTGTAGCTCGTGCAGGCGCACCACCGGGATGAATTCCTCGCGCACGCGGGCCAGTTCCTGCCCGTCGGTGGATATTGTTATCACGCCGGGGTTGGGCGAGAAAGACTCGCGGATGGATATTATGGGCAGTATGTATTTGGACCTGCCCACGCGGATAAGCATACCGTCTATTATCGCCAGCGTAAGAGGTATCCTTAGCACAAACCGGGTACCCTGTCCTTTGGTGGAGGAAACCTCGATTTTGCAGTTTATCTTGTCCAGGTTCTGTTTGACCACGTCCATCCCGACACCGCGCCCGGACACGTCCGAGATTTTGTCGGCGGTGGAGAAGCCAGGCAGGAATATGAAGCCGAACACCGCCTTGTCGGAGAGATCGGACCCGTCCCCCTCCAGCGCGCCCACCTGTCGGGCCTTGGCGATTATCCTGTCCCGGTCCAGCCCCTTGCCATCATCCTCGATTGTGATCCATACCTCCCCTTCCTCGTGGCTGGCGGAAAGGTTCACCGTGCCGGTTTCAGGCTTGCCCGCATTTTTGCGCTCCTCGGGGGTCTCCACCCCGTGGTCGGCCGCGTTTCTTATCATGTGCACCAGCGGGTCGGTGATGATCTCGATGATGGTCTTGTCCACCTCGGTCTCCTCGCCGGCAAGCCTAAGCTCCACCTTCTTGTTGCATTTGACCGCCAGGTCGTGCACCAGGCGGATCATCCTCCGGAACAGCCCCGACACCGGCACCATGCGGATGACCATGGCCAGTTCCTGCAGTTCCCTCACTATCTTGGAGGTCTGCTGGGCCGCTTTGTTGAAGTTTTCCAGCTCCAGCCCCGAAAGGTCCGGATTGTTCACCAGCATGTTCTCGGCGATGACAAGCTCCCCGATCAGGGTGATCAGGGTGTCCAGCTTCTCCAGGTCCACCCGGATGTCCTGCCGTTTGATGGCGGCGGTTTTCGGCTTGGCCCCTTCTTCTTTCTGGGATTGCTTGTTAAGCGCCCTTTCAACCGCGTCGTGGTTGGCCACGCCAAGGTCCACCAGGATTTCCCCAAGTGGTTTGCTCTGCACATCAAGGGCTTTAACCACATCCTCCGCCGACACCACCCCCTCGGCCACGAGGATCTCCCCGATCCTGTTCACTTCCCGCTCTTCGCCACCCGGGGGCGCCGCGGCTTTGGCCTCCTCCTCCAGAAGGCTTACGAGAGCCTCCAGGCCGATTATGGCGCCCGAGCCGCCCTGGGACGCGTCGGCTATGGCGTTACGGAGCGTGTCTTTCAGCTGTAACATCGTGTCCGCGGCATGGGACACATCCATCGAGGCTCCGGAACGGGCTATGTCCAGAAGGTTTTCCATCTGGTGGCTTAGCCGCTCCATGTCGGCGTAGCCGAAAAATCCGCAGTTCCCCTTGAAGCTGTGGATATTCCTGAACGATTCAGACACCACTTCCTTGCTGTCGGGAGATTTTATCCACTCCAGCAGGTTGTGCTCCAGCTTCTGCAAAAGCTCGTCGGACTCCTGGATGAACCTTTCCACCATCTCCGGAGTTATGAAAAATTCCGTTTCTTTCTTGGCTGGCGGAGGCGCTGGCGCCTTTGGCGCTTCCATAACGGGTGGCGCGGCCACTGGAGCCTGCGACGGTTTTACCGGGGCCGCGGAAAGCTCCAGAACCGGAACCTGTGGTTTTGCGGCCGACCGGCCGGAGATGGCCCCATGCAAACGGGCCGTAAGGGTTTTCGCGCCGTCCTCCATCCCGGAGTCGTTCAGGTGGTTCTCCACATAAACCAGCGCCTCTTTGGCGAAATCGGAAGCCTGGATAAAGAGATCCACATGGCCGGGTATCTCAAGTTTTATCTGGCCCGACCGTATCTGGTCCAAAAGGCTCTCGGCGGCGTGGGTCACGTTGGCTATGTGGCGCAGGCCGAGGAAGCTGGCCGTGCCTTTCATGGAATGGAACAGGCGGAATATGACGTTTATGGCCTGAGGGTCTCCCTCGCTACGGCCAAGCTCGATGATGGACTGCTCCAGTTGCTCCAGCGCGTCCCGGCTCTCCTGGATGAAGTCCTGAATTATTTCAATGTTGTCGTTGGTAAGTTCGGACATATTTATAGCTAATTCCCGCGAGGACTGACTCCCCGCGCCACGCTGAATGAAAGAAGTGTGGAAGCCGCTAAAACCCACCAATGAGCTTCCAGCGCAGGCAAATCATATCAGGTTGCCGGGCCGGATGACAACATTGTGATGAAAAAAACTGTCTGCCGGTGAAATTAACCCACCACAAGCTCTGTGATAAGCGCTTTTGTCACCCCGCCGGACTGGATGGACCGGTTAATCGCTATGGCCACGTCCACCGATAGCTGGCCCAGCTTTTCCGCTCCTTTAAAATCCTCCCGGGATTTGCCGCGAAGGATGAAAAACACGTTTTCCCTCACCAGGGTCACGTTCCTGTCCAAGTCGCCTTTCACATCTGGATCGCTTATTTCCAGCGAGAACTGGATGCGGACGAACCCGCCAGGAGCGCCGTCTTTGCCTGGCAATGGAACGAAAAACGGCTCCAGCACATACAGCGCCTGGTTTACCCCGCCCCCCTCGGGCGTTTTGGGCGCTTCCTGGGGCGGTGGGGCAGGAGGCGCCTCCGGAGCCTGAGCCTCATTCTCCCCGGCGAAGATGAAGGTCACCGCCACCCATATGATCAACCCCAAAACGACTATGGCGGCGACTCCAGCCCCGGTGATCATCAGGAGCTTGACCTTGTTTATTTTCCTGTGATGCTTGGGCTCCTCCGGTTTCTTCTCCGGAGGCGGGGGCGCAGGAGGAGGAGGCTCGGGCTTTTTCTCTTCGGCGAGGAACTCTTGGTCTATGTCCAGCTCGGTTCTGCGTTTTTTCGCCATGTATTGAACCTTACAGGATCAGCGTTATTTTTTGCCCGAAAGCTCGTTGACTTTACTTAGCATATTTTTGCATTCGGCAAACTCCGGGTCAAGGTCCAGCGCTTTTCTGAAATACTCGGCGGCGTCCCTGTAAAAAGCCTGTTCCATAAGCAGACGCCCCACGTTGAAATAGAGCACCTCGTTCTCCGGCTCCAGCTTTATGGCTCTCTGGTACACCTTTAAAGCCTCGTCGAACTGCCCTTTCTTACGCAGGGCGATACCCAGCCGGTTGTACACATGAACGCTTTCGAATATGTCTATGGAGTGGGAGAACGCGTCGGCGGCCTTGGAATCGTCCCCGGCGGCCAGGTACACCTCGCCTATCTGGGTGTGGATGTCCGGATTGTGCTCGGCGTTGCGCGTGGCCATCTCCAGCGCCTGGTCCGCCTTTTCCTTGTCGCCCCTCTTTAAGTGCAGTTTTCCTATCTCAAGGTATCTTTCCGGATTGTTGGGGCTTATCTGGCTGGCCTTCTCCAGGACCTTCACCGCTTCGTCGGATTTCCCCAAATTGTCATATACGGCGCTTAGCCCCTCATAGGCCCGGATGTATTGGGGATTGACCGCCATGGCCTCCTTGTGCCACTTTTCGGCCTCCTTCATATCACCTTTTTTCGAGTGCGCCTCACCCAGTGAGAACCTCGCCCTCGCCGAGTCTGGCCGGATGTTGAGCGACTCGGTGAAAGCTCCTATGGCCTTGTCATACTGCTGGGAATCCATATACACCTGACCGGCTTTCATGTTCCGTTCAAATGGGGACGGGTTTTCCCTGTTGGAGAAGATGGCCATTATCTTCTCCTCCAGCGCCTTGGCCACGAAGGGTTTTATAAGATAGCCGTCCACCTCGGTCTCGGCCGCCTGGACGATGTTCCCCTCGGCCACCTCCGCGGTGATCATTATGAACGGGAGGTCCCGCAGGCGGGAGTTGTCCCTCACCCGGCGTAAAAGCTCAAGGCCGGGCATTTCAGGCATGTTCCAGTCGGAAACCATGATGTCGATCTTGCTTTTGTTCAGGATTTCCCAGGCCTTAAGGCCATTCTCGGCCTCTATGACATTCTCGAAACCTATGGCGCGCAACATGTTCTTGATGGTTCTACGCATGTTGAACATGTCATCGGCGACCAGGGCAGTAAGGTTTTTAAAATCGGATTGCCTCATTTAAATCAATAACACCCGTTTGTGTTTGTGCTTTTGCGCCGCAAATCAACAGGCAAGCGCCAATAAAACAACAATAATACCATGGATAAAGGCTGTTTGGACTGAGTAGAAATCAGGCGGCGCCAGCCTTGGCTATCTGTATGAGCCGGATAACGCTTATGGCCGCCGTACTGCGGACATCCTCCTGCTCATCCCCCAGATGCTCTTTTATGTTCTCCAGCGCGTCGGTGGCTTTCAGGTTGGTAAGGGCCTCTATGGCGGCCTTGCGCACCATCCAGTGCTCATCGTTCAAGGCTATCACCAGGGCTGGGGCCGCATCGTGGGTCTTCATGTTGCCAAGGGCCGTGGCGGCCACCTTGCGGACCTCGTAATTGTTGTCGTTAACCACCACATTGGAAAGGGCTGGCACCGCCCCCTCCGGCTTGATGTGGTTAAGGGTTATCACCGCCTCGATACGGATGGCGAACTTTTCGTCATCCAAAAGGCGCAAGGCCTCGTCCACGGCCTCCACGGCCTTCAGCTTGCCGAGGGTGACAAGCGCCATTTTCCTCACGTTCCAGTCCGCGTCGTTGAGCGCCTCTAAAAGCTTGTCTATGGCCTGGGTGGCGTTGAGGTTCCCTAAGCCGGCCATGGCCGCTATGCGGGCGGTGGGGTTGCCGGAATCCATTGACATCATAAGCGGTATCACCACCAGGTCCGGCCTCAACTTGCTCAAGGCCAGCGCCGCCGCCTTTTTGATCTGCCACGGGTCACCCACGGGCTTCTTGGGATCCACCGGGCTTCCAGGCTTGGCCTTGGGGTCCGCCTCTTCCCCCTTAGCCGCCACCCATTGCAGGACCGCTTTGCGGGCGGAAGCGTCGTCTTCGCTACCCAGGACTTTGCCGAGTATATCCGCCGCTTCCACCACCTTCGCTTCCGCTATGGATTGTATGGCCGCTTCTCTCACCTGCCACACTTTGTCTTTCAGCAGTTTGATCAGGGCGTTTTTCAGATGGGTGGTATCGGCTTCGGACAGGGCCACGGCCGCGGCCTTGCGCACGTTGGCGTCGGCGTCGTCACAGGCTTTTAAAAGTATTTCAGATATCTTCTGTTCCATTTGGCCCTTGGTTACCAGTAATAAAAATCTCAGGCATGTTATCCCCCCGCCGGGCTTTAAGTCAAATGCACTCCCGGGGTGGTGTGTCCCAGTTTGAATCTCAAATAATGGACAGATCCTTCACTTCGCTTGCGCTTCGCCCAGGATGACAATGTTATCAACGGCTTTTATATTGTCATTCTGGGCGTAAGTGAAAAATCTCCCCTGTACTTTCAAACTGAGACACTACCCCCGGGGTGGGTCTGGCAAGACCCGCTGGCCTGCGCCGGGCAATGACGGGGGAGGGGAAGCAAAAACCAAAAAAGGGAGCGCAAACGTAAAGCCTGCGCCCCCTTCAGGTGATTTAGATGGAATCTATTATCGCGTTCAAGGTCGCGCTGGGCCGCATGACCTTGGAGGTCTTCCCCCTGTCCTTGAGGTAATAGCCTCCGAGATCGGCGGGCTTGCCCTGCGCCTCGTTGAGTTCCGCCACGATCCTGGCCTCGCTCTCCGCAAGCTTCTTTGCCACGGGGGCAAACAGCGCTTTCAACTCCGCGTCCTTGTCCTGGGCGGCCAACGCCTGGGCCCAGTACATGGCTAGATAGAAGTGGCTTCCACGGTTGTCTATGTCCCCGCACTTTCTCCGGGGCGACTTGTCGTTCTCCAGGAACATGCCGGTGGCCTGGTCGAGGGTGTCGGCCAGTACCTGGGCTTTCTTATTGCCGGTGAGATTGCCCAAATGCTCCAGCGACGGGACAAGCGCCAGGAACTCGCCGAGAGAGTCCCACCTCAAGAAGTTCTCCTCCATAAGCTGTTGCACATGCTTCGGGGCGGATCCGCCAGCGCCTGTCTCAAACAGGCCACCGCCGTTCATGAGGGGAACTATCGAGAGCATTTTCGCGCTGGTGCCCAGCTCCAGTATCGGGAAAAGATCGGTATTGTAGTCGCGCAGGACGTTACCGGTGACGGAGATGGTGTCTTTACCCTCCCTCATCCGCTCAACGGACAATTTGGTGGCTTCCTCCGGGGACATTATGCGGATGTCCAGACCTTTGGTGTCGTGATCCTTCAGGTATTCATCCACTTTCCTGATCAGTTCGGCGTCGTGCGCCCTGGTCTTGTCCAGCCAGAAAACGGTGGGCGCTCCGGTTGCCCGGGCGCGGGTCACCGCCAGTTTCACCCAGTCGCGGATGGGCGCGTCTTTCACCCGGCACATTCTCCAGATGTCCCCGGCCTCCACGGAGTGCTCGATTATCGTGTTCCCGGAAGCGTCCACGACGCGGACTTTGCCGTCGCCCGGAACTTCATAGGTCGTGCCGTGGGAGCCGTACTCTTCCGCCGCCTGGGCCATAAGCCCCACGTTGGGCACGGTCCCCATCGTGGAAGGATTCAGCGCCCCGTGGGCTTTGCAGTTGTCAATGGTCGCCTGATAGAGCCCGGCATAGCTGTGGTCGGGAATGGTGAATTTGGTGTCGTGCTGTTTGCCGTCCGGGCCCCACATCTGTCCCGACGCGCGAATGGCCGCAGGCATAGAGGCGTCTATAATAACGTCGCTGGGAACGTGGAGGTTGGTGATACCCTTGCCCGAGTCCACCATCGCTATCCTGGGCCGTTTCCGGTAAACCTCCTGGATGTCCGCCTCAATCTCTTTCTGCTTGGCTTCCGGCAGGCTCTTGATTTTCGCGTAAAGGTCGCCAATGCCGTTATTCGGGTTGACGCCCAGTTCCGCCAGAACCGCCGCGTGCTTTTCAAAAATATCTTCATAGAAGACCCTTACCGCATGGCCGAACATGATGGGATCGGACACCTTCATCATCGTGGCTTTCAGGTGCAGTGAAAAGAGGACATCGTTCTTTTTGGCGTCCTCTATCTGCTCCTTGATAAATTTCACGAAAGCCTTTTTGCTCATGAACGTTCCATCCACCACCTCGCCTGCGGTAATAGCCAGCTTGTCCTTGAGGACGGTGACATTGCCGCTACCATCGACGAATTCGATTTTCACCGTGGTGGCCGCAGGGGCCGTGACCGATTTCTCGTTGGCAAGGAAATCGCCCTCGGTCATCGTGGCCACATGGGATTTGGAATTCTGCTTCCATTCACCCATGGAGTGGGGGTGTTTTTTGGCGTAATTTTTCACCGCCAGGGGCGCGCGCCGGTCGGAATTGCCCTCCCGGAGCACTGGATTGACGGCGCTTCCCAGCACCTTGGCGTACCTTGCCTTAATCTCTTTTTCGGCGTCGTTCTGCGGGTTCTCGGGATAATCCGGGACTTTGAATCCTTTTTCCTGCAATTCTTTTATGGCCGCCTTGAGTTGCGGAATGGAGGCGCTGATGTTCGGCAGTTTGATGATATTGGCCTCTGGCCGCTTCGCCAACTCACCCAGTTCGGCAAGATAATCGGGTATCCTCTGTTCCGGGGCAAGATAATCGGGGAAATTCGCCAGTATCCTGCCCGAAAGGGAAATATCCTTCGTTTCAACGGCAATTCCAGCAGGTTTCGTAAATGCTTGAATGATGGGAAGCAAGGAGTAAGTCGCCAGCGCGGGCGCTTCGTCGATCTCGGTGTAAATGATCTTGGCTTGTTGCGATGACATGCGTTTCCCTTACATCATTGTGGTTATTAGACTATGTTTAACTTGCCTAAAGACAGGCGGTAGATAATAACACATTCCCATAAAAAGCCAACAGGTGATTGCGGTTAGGCGGTGTCTCAGTTTGAATCTCAAATAATAGACAGATCCTTCACTTCGCTTGCGCTTCGCTCAGGATGACACTGTTATCAACGGCTTTTATATTGTAATTCTGAGCGTAAGTGAAGAATCTCCCCTGTACTTTCAAACTGAGACACTGCTTACGGTTGGGGATGTCCCCTGCCTGCCAAGGATTTTTTATGGCTTTTTCCTGCGTTTGAGGCTTTTGGGCCGGGCGCTTCTGGCCGGCCGGCCGGCTCTTTGGCCGCTCCGGGGCGCGGGCCGCTCCACGGCGGCGCCCCCCCGCGCTGTTTTCCGCGAGGGCTTGTGGGCCTGTTCTATCAGCGAAAGGTCAATTCTCCGCCGCTCCACCGAAACGTTTTCCACCCGCACCCGGACGATATCCCCAAGCCTGAACCTTTTTTTGCGGCGCTGGCCAATCAGGGCGTGGCCCGCCTCGTCGTAACGGTAATAATCGTCCGCCACAGAGCTTATCCGCACCAGCCCCTCCACCGGAGGCTCCGAAAGCTCCACGAAAAAACCGAAAGCGGTAACGCCGGAGATTATTCCCTCGTACTCTTCCCCCACCTTATCAACCATAAACTGGGTCTGCCGCAGTTTTACCACGTCCCGCTCGGCCTCTTCGGCGGTCCGCTCGGTTTTGGATGTCTGTTCCGCTATGGAGGGCAACACGGTGTCCCAATGCTCGTCCCGCCTGGGGCCGCGCAAAAGCTCTTTGAGAAGCCGGTGGACCACCAGGTCCGGGTATCTTCTGATGGGGCTTGTGAAGTGGGTGTAATGCTCGAACGCCAGCCCGAAATGCCCTATGTTGTCCACTGTGTAACGGGCCTGTTTCATGGAGCGCAACAGCACATGGGTCACAAGTTTCTCTTCCGGCTTGCCTTTTACCTCCCCTAAAATGCCCTGCATCCTCTTGGGGGTCATTTTCTCCCCCTTTTTCACCCGCAAGCCCAACGACCCGGCGAACTCGATGAACGCCTCCAGCTTCAAAGGGTCAGGCTCGTCGTGAACCCTGTATATGGCGGGGATGTTTTTCTTGAGGAAATGGCCCGCCACCGCCCGGTTGGCCGCCAGCATGAACTCTTCTATGAGTTTGTGGGCCACGTTGCGCTCGGCGGTTATGATGCTCTCGGGCCTGCCGGTGACGTCCAGGATTATCTCCGGCTCCGGCAGGTCGAAATCTATGGCCCCGGCCATGGCGCGTTTGTGTCGCAACAGCGCCGCCAGTTCCGCCATAAGCTTGAAGTTCTTCTCCAGCCAGCCATAACGCGCCAGCAGGTCCTGGTCTTTGCCCTCCAGGATGGCCGCTACGTTGGTGTAGGTCATCCTCTCCACGGAGCGGATCACCGATTCGGCTACCTGGTACCCGGTCATCTCCCCGTGGCGGTCGAAAGTCATGACGCAACTTAGCGTGAGCCTGTCCACCTTCGGTTTGAGCGAACAAAGGTCGTTGGACAGTTCGAAGGGCAACATGGGAATCACCGAGCCCGGGAAATATACCGACGTGCCCCGTTTTAGCGCCTCCCGGTCCAGCGTGGTACCCTCACGCACATAATGGGAAACGTCGGCTATGTGCACCCCCAGCCTGTATTGGCCGTTATCCAGCCGCTCCACCTCCACGGCGTCGTCGAAATCTTTGGCGGTCTCTCCGTCTATGGTCACGATGGGCCTTGCCCGAAGGTCCAGCCTGCCACGGTAATCCTTCTCGGAAGGGGTGGGGCAAGCCTTGGCCTCCTGCTCGGCGGCCCGGGGGAACTCCTGCCGCAGGTTGTACTGGGTGATGATCACCTGGATCTCCACCGACGGGTCGTCCGCCTCCCCCAGGACTTTCGCCACCCGGCCCACCAACTGCCGCTGGCCCGATGGATATTCGGTTATTTCCGCCACCACCGCCTGGCCTGGCTTGGCTCCTCCGGATTCACGGGCGGGTATCAAAATGTCCTGGTTTAGCCGCTGGTCGAACGGAACCACGTAGCCCGCGTTCCTGGCTCTTTCATAAATGCCGGGCACCATGGTATGCGCCCGTTCCAGAACCCTTATCACCTGGCCCGAGGGTTTGGCGCCCCGGCCGCTCTCCACCCTGGCCACCACCTTGTCGCCGTTCATGGCGCCGCTTAGGGCGCGGGGGCTCAGGAAAACGTCGGGCTGGGTTTTGTCGTCGGGTATGAGGAATCCGAACCCGTCCGCGCTCCCCTGCACCCTGCCGGTGACCAGGTTCATCTCTTCCGGCAGTCCGTAAAGATCCCCTTTGAGCCTGACTATTACGCCGGAATGGACCAGGTCGCGGATTTTCTTCCGGTACCTGCTACGCTCCTCGGAGGGGGCCTTCAAGCGCGTGAGGATCTCCCGCATGGATAATGGGGCCGTAAGCAGTGAGCGCAGTTTTTCGGCCAGCGGGTCTTTGGGGGAACTCATGGGCGGATACCGCCAGGCAAGATAATCATGGGGTTATTCTAACCCACTTTGGCCCCTTGCCCAAATATTATGACGGAATGGTAAATGCCCGCCACCGGTCAAGGATGGCGGGCCTTGACGCTATTGGGAACCGGCGGGGGCTTGCGCCCCTCCTTCCGGCACAGAAGAGGGGTTGTTGGCCACTTTCACCTTGGACGTGCGCAATACCCTGTCCTTGAATATGTAACCGGGGATGAACTCTTCCATAACCGTCCCGTCGGGATGCTCATGGGTCTCCGCCATCTGGATGGCTTCGCAATTCGTCGGGTCAAGCGGTTTGCCCACAACGTCCAGCCGTTCCAGCCCAAGCCCTTTAAGGACGCCGGTTATCTGCTTGTGGATAAGCTCCACGCCTTCCAAAAGCTTCGCCGCGTCCGCCCCCTCCCGGCCGGCCTTGATGGCGTTCTCCAGGTTGTCCAGCGCGGGCAGAAGCCCTTTTACGGCGGGAACCGCCGCGTATTTCTCAAACTCCTCTTTCTCGCGGGCCAGCCTTTTTTTGTAATTTTCCGCCTCGGCCATGGCGCGGAGGGACTGGTCCCTGGCCGAGATCATATCGTCCTCCCGTTTCTTCAGTTCCTCGGTGAGGTTTTCTATGATCTCCTTCAGCTCCGCCACCTCGTCTTCCTTTTTCCGGGGAAGCTCCTTGCGCGCAAGGCTGGGGGTCTCCCGCTCCTCCACCGGGGACACAAGGTCCTCAATGGCGCTCTCAAACTCATCCTCGCCGCCGCCCTGCATTGGGACTGGCGTTTCTTCCGCTTTTCCGTCTTCTATTTCCACTCTCAAAACCACCTGCCTGCGCTAATAAATATGTCTTAGCCGTTGAACCGTTCCGTGACCTGCCGGGCGGCGTACGCCACCAGCGACATGGCCCTGCCGTAATCAAGCGTCTTCGGGCCGATTATACCCACTCCGCCCATGGCCCCTTCGGGGCTGTGGAACCCGTGGGTGACCAGCGTAAAATCCGAAAAACCGTCCAGCCCGGCTTCCGAACCTATCACAAGGCTCACCCCGTCCCCTTTCAGGCAACGGTTGAGGAGGGAGACCAGCTTGCTCTTCTCATCGAACGCCCGGAACACCGCCCTCATGCCGGTGATGTCCATGCTGTATTTCCCGCCACCTTCAAGAAGGTTCGAGGCCCCGTCCACATGGATGAACGCCTCGGTGGAGGCGTCGCCCTCCCCTTCCATAAGCGCGGCCATGGCCGCCGCCTGCCGCATAAGGCTGTCCACCCGTTTCCGGTCCCCCGTGAGCTCTTCGGCCAGTTTTCTTTTTATCCCGTCCAGGGTCATGCCCGCAAAGTTGTCATTGAAGAAGTTGGACAACTTGTCCAGCTCATCCTGGGTATATGGCTGGCATGCGCGGATGAGCTGGGTCCTGGCATCGCCCCCCTGGAACACGCTGACCGCCATTATCCTTGTGTCGTCTATCCCCACGAACTTGATCTTTTTAATCGGCGAGCCGCCCCATGAAACTATGCCGATCAGGCTTGCCTGCCTTGACAGCGACGCCAGTGTCCTGGAAACCGACGCCAACAGTTCGGCCACTTCCCGCCATTGGGCGCCATGAGCGGCATCACGGATGTTTTCCATCTCGTTCTCGGGAAGATGGGTTGGGGCCACCAGCGCATCCACGTAATATCTGTAACCCTTGTCGGATGGCTCCCGCCCGGCGGAAGTGTGGGGCGAAAAAATGAAACCGCCTTCCTCCAGGTCCGCCATGACGTTCCTGATAGAGGCGGGGCACAGGTTGAACCCGTAGTTTTTCGATATGGCCCGGGAACCAACCGGCTCTCCGCTCAGCGCGAAACTCTCCACCACGGCTTTGAGCACCATGGCCGCCCGGCCATCCAGCCCGTCGCCCTTCTTTATCGAGTTTTCTTGTCCCATAGCCCGCAAATCAAAAAAAACGCCGGAACCATTTTACCGTTAACGCCCGCGTCCCCTGCCCAGGTCAGTGTTCCTTGCCGCCGCCCGCTTCCGAGGCGTGGGTAAGGTACAGCGCCAGCCCCACCAAGGCTATGGCCCCGCCGAAATAGAGCAGGCTCGTGGAGTCCTCCACCTTTAGTTTCAGGGCGTTTTCGAACAGCGTCACGATAAGTATCATCAGGATAACCTTGGCCAGCCTGTTTTTCAAATCGTCCAGGCTTTCGATCAACAATATCTTGCTGGACACTTTGCTGGCTTTGGCCTGGTTAATGTCGCTTATGAATAGCTCGTACAGCCCCAGCGAGAAAATCAGCATGACCGTGGCCAGCAGGAACCCGTCCATCACCTCCACGATGTGGGTGATGGTTTCGTCATGAATGGCTTTTCTGGCCTCCATATCCAGCGCCGGGTCGGCGTAATGGGCGATGTGGGAGATAAGGTACACCACGTCCACCGTCGCCATGAAGAAAATGGCGAAACAGGCCGCCATGCTGGAGACCACGGCGAAAATCACCACGAACCGGCTGTTCCACAAAGCCCCCTCGAAGAGGCGCTCCAGCGTTGATCTGTCTTTTTCGTTATCCGGCACTGCCACCCATCCCTTCATCATCGCCACCGGCGGAGGCATCAACTTCCTGCGCCTCCATGGCGGAAACTTTTTCCATAACCCGCTCCCTGGCCCGGCGCTCCATCCATTTGGGATGGTGGCGCATGGCCCAGTCGGCGTCCACCTCGCCGTCTATTATGGAGCCTATCCCCGGCCTGGTGTCCGGATTTATAAGCGCCATGTAAACATGACCCGAAAGAAACATGGCCATCAATACGGTAAAGAGCGTGTGTATGAATATGAACAATATGGCCGAATCGAATATCCATATCACCACGCCGCTCACCACCAGCGTGACCGACCCTGTAATGGCAATACCCGCCCAAATTTTCTGGCCGGGGTTGAACTTGTCTTCCGGCGGAAGGTCTATCCCCTTCCTGATGGCCTTGAACGGTATGTTGCGAACCCATTGGGTGTCTTCCCGGCCCCAGGTGGTCAATATTTTGAAATTCTCGCGCCAGACTTTCTTGTTCCCCAGTAAAAATGCCGTCACAGGCCCCACAATGAAGACCACGGACATTAAACGGTGGGAAATGGAAAGGAACTCCCTGGATTCGTTCCGCATCCCCAAAAGGTTGTGTAAAACCATGACCAGGCCGGTAATGAGCAAAAACACAAAGGTGAACATCACCGTGTTATGGAACCATCGCTCCGACGGGCTAAATCGTATTACGGTTTTCTTCATCGCCCTTAAAAAAATTTTCAAAACCACTCTACTTAAACAAGCTCGACCGGCCGAGCCAAACTCATTGTAATGAAATTCCCGCCGGATGACATGTGGAAATTGGAAAATAAGGATGGCGCCGATGGAAGGGCCCAAATTCGTGGCGGAAACCCCTTCAAATAAAACGACTATGGGATAATTTGCAATAATTTGACATGTAAGATTACAAATATCTACATGTTTTCGGCCATTTGTCCATTTGCTTAACGCTGGAAATAGTCTTGATTTTCATTGACATAACAAGCTTTCTTTGATAAAAAACTAATAATAAGGGAAAATACATCGTTATGTTACGCTCGTTAAGATTTTGCGTGACATGAACTTGGCGCCGCAGGCGTGGTAAGCCGAAATTGCCGGAACGCGAAAAGGTTTTTGCCCGCCCGACCTGATATAGTCCATTAACCCCCCTAATCTATGGAGAATTTTGGAAATGTTGAGGAGCAATCGAGGTTTCACCCTGATAGAAATGATAGGCGTTCTGGCGGTGATAAGCATATTAGCCGCCATGGTCGCCCCGAAGATATTCGAGGTTATCGCCGATTCTAAAGCCACCCGCGCCTCCGCCGAGGTGAACACCTTCGCTTCCGGCGTGGCCAAGTGGTACAAAGACATCGGCTCTCTGCAGAGCCTCACCGCCGCGGGAGCCCTCAACGCCACCGATGCTTCGTTTGAATCGGAATTGACCGCTTCCGGCGGCACCGCCGGGCTTTGGACCAGGTGGCGCGGCCCGTACATCCCATATACCACCAGCCCCGCCATCGGCACCGGCCTTACCATCAGCACCGCCGCCGGCACCACGGCTGTCGCCGCCACCAACGCCACGGGTTTCGATTTGAGCGACGATGGCACGGGCGACATGGCCACCACAAACCAGGTTGTGGCGCTGGTATTCGCCGGCGTGGCCCAGTCCGAGTTTGAGAGGGTGGACGACATATTGGACTCCGGCCTGACCAAGACCGGTAGCGCCCACCAGTCCCGCGGAAAAGTGAAGTGGGATTCGGCCACGGGCAACATGTACATTTACATTGCCCACAACTAGCGGTAGCGCGACATTGAAAAGGCGGGAGGACATTGGCCTCCCGCCTTTTTTTAAATGATGATTTTGCCGGGAAGTTAAGCTATATTTTTAAATAATATGCCTTAAGCGTTTGAAACGGCTAACCGTTTATCAATCACAACATACCGGTTAGATTTATGGCCACAGACACGAAGAAAAAGACAAAGCCCTTGGGCCAGCGCCTTCTGGAGGCCGGTCTTGTCTCCGAGGCCCAGCTAAACCTTGCCCTGCGCGAACAGAAACGCATGGGGATTTACCTGGGAGACGCGCTGGAGCGGCTTGGCTTTGTCACCCAGGAAATCATCGCCTCGGTCCTCGCCCAGGAAACCCAGGCGGAGGTGGTCAACCTTAAAACCTCCGTCATCGAGCCTGACGTCATCAAACTGGTCCCCTACGAAATGGCCAAGCGCTATCAGCTTATGCCCATTTCCAAAGAAGGGGACACGCTGATCCTTGCCATGGTGGACACCCTCAACGTGGTGGCCATAGACGCGGTGGAGGAGGCCTCGGGGCTTAAGGTGGACGTGGTGACCGCCCCGGAGCAGGACATCATGGAGTCCATCGAGCGCCACTATGCCCAGGGCGGCTCCATCGAGACCACCATGGACCAGATTTTAAACCGCGCCACAGCCTTGGGGGAAGACGCGGGCGAAGAGGCCCCAATGATCCGGCTGGTGGACCAGATAGTTGCCCTGGCGGTGAAGAACCGCGCCACGGACATCCATGTGGAGCCGGACGAAAAGATAGTGCGTATCAGGATGCGGGTGGACGGGGTAATGCGCCAGGAAGTGCTGATGCCCAAGCCCCTGCAGGCGGCGGTGACGGCCCGGTTCAAGATAATGGGCGGGCTAAACGTCACCGAAAAACGGCTTCCGCAGGATGGCAGGATAACATTCCAGATGGGCCTGCGGCAGATAGACCTGCGCCTTTCCACCCTTCCCACGAACCATGGCGAGAATATCGTCATAAGGGTGCTGGACAAGGAAAACGTGCGGCTGATACTAAAGTCTTTGGGGTTTTCGGACCATGACGAGAAAACCTTCACCGACGCGGTTAACCTGCCTTACGGCATCATCCTTGTCACAGGCCCAACCGGTAGCGGTAAAACCAGCACGCTGTACGCGGGGCTGGGCATGGTGAACAGTCTCGAAAAAAGCGTTTTCACGCTGGAAGACCCTATCGAATACCAGCTACCCATCATCCGCCAGACCCAGGTGAACGCCGACATAGGCATGACCTTCGCCTCTGGCCTGCGGGCCCTGCTGAGGCAGGACCCGGACGTGATAATGGTGGGCGAAATCCGCGACCAGGAAACCGCCGAGCTGGCGGTGCGGGCGGCCCTCACCGGCCACCTGGTGCTTTCCACCCTGCACACCAACGACGCCGTGGGCGCCATACCCCGCCTGGTGGACATGGGGGTGGAGCCTTTCCTGCTGGCCGCCTCGCTATCCTGCATCCTGGGCCAGCGGCTGGTGCGCAAGATATGCCCCGCCTGCAAGGAGCTGGTGGACAACCCGGAAAGGGTCATCGCTGGGCTGGACATAAAACTGCCCCAGGGGGCTCCGCTGGAGCTTTTCCGGGGAGCCGGGTGCAAGGAATGCTCCGGCACAGGGTACCGTGGCCGGTTGGGCATATATGAAGTATTGAGGATCACCGAGGACTTCCACGACCTCATTGTCAACCGTGCGGGCATAAACGAGCTGAAAAACCTTGCCCAGGAGCTGGGCACCAAATCCATGTACGACGACGGGCTTTCAAAGGCCCTATCCGGCGTAACCACCGTAGAAGAGGTGGTGCGGGTGATAAAGAGCTGATCCCATGGAGCCGCCGCCATGCCGCGAATGATAACCGGGAGTTGAACAATGCCGGATTTCCAGTACAGGGCGGTGGACGGCTCCGGCCAGAGTGTATCCGGCGTTATGGCCGCCATGGACGAGACCGCGCTGGAAAGCAAGCTGGCGGAGATAGGATATTTTCTGCTGGAGGCGGGGGAAAAGGGGAAGGCCGCCGCTGGCGGTGGTAAAAAACGAAAGAAACTTAAACGGCGGGACGTTATAGATTTCTGCATCCAGACCGAGGCGTTGCTCACCGCCGGTGTGAGCCTTCTGGAAACCATCAAGACCCTCTCAAAAGACGCGCCCAACCTGTACATGCGGGAGATCCTCTCCGACGTGGCCCGCAACATAGAAGCTGGCTATTCGTTCTACGAGGCCGTATCCAACCATCCGGCCATGTTCTCCGAGCAGATGATGAGCATGATCCAGGCCGGGGAGCAAAGCGGCTCTTTGCCGGAGACTTTCCGGGAGCTTACCCGTTACCTGGAGTGGCTGGACAAACTTATATCCGACATCAAACAGGCCACCATATACCCCTCGGCTGTGCTTATATTCCTGGTGATATTCATAACCATCCTTTTCACTTTCGTGGTGCCAAGGTTTATCACCATACTGGTGGCGCTGAACCTGGACCTCCCCATGCCCACCCGGGTGGTGATGGGGGTAAGCACGTTTTTCGTGAACACCTGGTGGATGTGGCTGATAGGCGCCATGGGGACACCGGTGGCCATACGGTATCTTCGCAGACGTCTCCCCCGGTTCGCCTTATGGTATGACCTGCGTAAACTGCATCTTCCGGTGTTCGGGGAGTTGAACCTTATGTTCACCCTTACCCGGTTCTCGCAGAATTTCGCCACGCTTTTCCGTTCCGGCATCCCGATAATGCAGAACCTGGGGCTTTGCGAGGGGCTGGTGGGGAACAAGGTGATGGAAAAAGCCGTACAGGAAGCGAAAAAGGATGTGCAGGAGGGCGTCACCCTCTCTGAAAGTTTTTCAAAAGCCAACTTTATGCCCCCGATAGTCCTTCGCATGCTGGCGGTGGGGGAAGCCACCGGAGACCTGGGCACGGCCCTGGACAACGTGGCCAAATATTTTAACGAAGAGATCCCCCGGCGGATCAAGAAAATATTCGGGATCATGGAGCCTGCGGTGATGCTGACGCTGATAATAGTGGTAGGCTTCACGGCGCTGGCCATTTTCATGCCGATATTGAGCCTTCTGGGCGGGCTGAAAAAATGAGGGCGAATGAAAATGCAGGCGTTTTTAAGGCAATGTTGTATTATAATATCGTGACAAATCTAATTATCCCCCTGGTTCTGGAGGCTTATCTATGAGTAAAGGCAAGGGAATCTGGCCCGCAATCGCGCTGGCAATGTGTCTATTCACCGCTTTTTATTTCGTGAATACCGGCTCTATATCCTCGGTGGCCTACGCCAGGGACGACAAAGGCGATGACAAGTCAGACGATAAGGGTGACGACAAGCGTGACGACAAAGGTGATGATAAAGGAGACGACCATGGCGGCTCGTCCTCCAGCGGTTCCGGCGGTTCATCCACTAGTTCCGGGGGCACATCGGGCGGCAGTACCGGCGGTAGCACCACGGGCGGCGCGGCTGGCGGCACCACGGGCGGCGCTTCGGGCGGTAGCACTAGTGGCGGCTCTACATCCTCTGGCGGCACATCGGGCGGCAGTACCGGCGGTAGCACCACGGGCGGCGCGGCTGGCGGCGCAACGGTTATCCCCCCTGCTCCGGCCAAGTCCACGGTAAAGGCCCCTGGCGGGGTAACCACTTCGGACTCATCCTTGAAGCCCGGGCAGAAGCCTAAGTCAATTCACCAGAAATAACGGCGCAATCCGTTATTTTTAAAACTCGGCGGAATGTAGCCCTGGCCCCCATCGCGGGGCCGGGGCCCGTTAAAAAATCGAGCGGGATATAATGCGCACAAGGAACGCCGGCGCCAAACGCCAAGGGTTTACGTTGATCGAGCTTATCGGCGTGCTGGCCGTGATGGCCATCATCGCGGCCATGATCCTGCCGGACATGATAAAGGCCATCACCTCGGCGGAAAGCGACGCCGAACAGCAAAGCCTGAAAAACCTGGCCAAGGGGCTGGAACAGCATATATTTCAAAACCGCACCATCCCCGGAACAACGGCCGTGGCCGCCGCCGGAGGAGCTCCCGCAGTGCCCATTTGGGACCAGGCCATAGCCGACCAGGTCCAGTTGCCGGTGGGAAAGGTCAACACCAACGACCGCAACCAGCCCCGCTATTATCTGTGGGACAATGGCGTAACCCCTGCTATACCTTATCAGCAAACATCCGCCACGGCCTCCGCCCTAACGGCGGGGACGCGCCCCAGGATAATAATAATCTCCAGCATCGGCCCCACCCTAACCGGGCTTGCGTCCGGCGGATTGGCCACCGCCACTTTCGACACCCTGTGGACATGGGACGAAAACACTCCCACGGCCCTTTCAGCGTATGGCATCTCCACCAACGACCAGGCCAAACAGGTGCGGATACAACGGATAAACCTGGAACAGTTTTTCAACGCCGTGGCCTTGAGCAACAGAGCCAGCACGGCCAGCGGGAGGACCAGTTTCGTTTCGGCGGCTACGGGAACCGCGCAAACGGTTATGACCATTAACGCCAGCGCCACCGCAAACCTTACCATAGGCGCTTTGCGTTATAACGTTTACGCATTCCAGACAAACATGCCGGACTCGCTGGGGACGCCTATCAGCGTATCCATATCTTCCGGCGCCACCACTTTCGGAACAGTGGCCAACGCTAACGCCGGTAGCGGCGGATTCATCACTGGCGCGGGCACGCCGCTGGGGCCGCTCACCGCAACGACTCTTGTAAGTGTAACCATGACGCTTCCGGCGGGCTACACCTCCGGTTCCGGCACCGTGGACGTGGATGTTGATTTATCATCCGATACCTACTACAACCTGGACACGGAGACAGCCACCACAACCATAGCCTCCTCCGCCATGGCGAATCTTATCGTGCTCCAGAACACCCGGCTTAACCTTTATAACAATGCCACCACCCCCACGGTGATGCAGAGTTATTTCATAACGGCGGCGGACAGTTTCTGGTTCTCCCCCGGCCCGCCGGCGGTTTGGGGGCGGTAAATGCCGATGAAAAGGAGGAGCGGCCTTAAGGGGGTTTATCTGGCCACTTCGGAAGATGTGCCCGGCCTTGTGGCGCAGGGAAGGACCGTTTCCGAAACTATGGAGATCGCCCGGGACGTGGCCCGGAAACTTCTGGAAGCCAGGGCCGAAATCCACGAGAGCATTAAAATGCAACAAGCGGCAGACAGCCTGGATATCCAGTTGGTGGTCAACGCTGAATAATGGGACGTCTCTCCGGCTTCAACTGCAAGCGGATTGTACGGAGACTAAAGGGTTGTGGATTTGTTTTCTACAGGAATGCGGCTGGAAACCATGAAATCTGGTTCAATTAGATGTCCCAAAGATGCACAACCATCCCAAACCATCCCGGTGACATGCCAGAGGGAACATTGCGCGCCATATTACTTCAAGCCGGAATAACCCCAGATGAGTTTCTTAAGGGTTGATCGATGAAACTCAACATCCTTGGGGTAAGCCTTTTTAACGGGCAGTTCCGGGCCGCCACGTATCACCGTGGGGAGCAGACCGGCTATTGGGAATTGCCCGACCCAGTGACAGACCAGCATTCGCTGGGCAGGGCCATCACCCAGGCCGTTTCCGCGTTAAGCTACAAGGGGATATACATAAGTTTCGTCATGGAAGACGAAGCTATGGACCATTTATTCATCCAGGCCCCGGAGCTTTCCGCCAAAGACCTTAAAATATTCCTGGCCCGCAAGGTGGTTCAGGAAAAACCGGGCGCAAACCTGCTTCACAGCTATACCAAGGCCAAATCGCCCAAAGGGGGCCTTGCCATTTTGGCCTACACGCTGGAAAAAGATTTTTTAACCGGCTTACTTTTCGCCTGCGAGGAGCTGAAACTTACGCCGTTGCAGATTTATCCCATCGGGCCGGTGATGGCCCGCCAGCTTACGAAATTGAAAATGGAGCCCAACGAGATGGTGGGGCTTGTAACCGCCACGGCGGATAAGCTGGCGCTGGTGGTGGGCAAGGCCGATGGCTCGGTGCTTTTCGAACGGTTCCTGGACTACGACGAGTCCGAAGGGGCGGACCTGGCCCGCACCGGCCGGGAGCTGAACCGCTCCATCCTTTTCGCCAAACAGCAGTTCGGGGCCGCGGCGGACCGGGTGCTTTTCTTCGGCGATTTCACGGCGGATTTTATAGAGCAGGTGTCGGCCCAGATAGATGTGCCGTCGCAACCGGCGCAGGTGGAAATGCACAAAGGTTTCTGGATTGGCGAAGCGCTCCGGATACCGCCCCACAACGAAAGCAACCTTGTGCCCAGGGACGTCCAGCGCAGGCCCATGCGGGCAAAAATGCTCAAGGCCACGGCGGCCATGGTGGTGGGCATTTGGATTGTTTGCCTGGGGGCCATGGGTTTCATTGAATACATGATAGTGGCCTCCAAGAAAACGCTGGGACAGGCCAGGCTTATGGCCGCGGGGGCCGATGAAGAGGAAAAAGTGTGGCGGGCCCGGGTTGGGGAGTATCTGGACCAGAAAAACTCCCTGGCCTTGTTCAACCAGAGCAGGATACATCCCGCGCCGGGCTGGATAGCCTCCCACATGGGGGTAACAACGCCCGAAGGGCTGGCGCTCACCAAGCTTGTGGTGGAGATGGAGAACGGCGGCTGGTCGGTAAAAATAGAGGGCGTTACGGAAAAAAGCCATTCTGAAACGGCTGTTGACCTGAAAAACATGGAGGAGTCTTTAGCCCACGGCCCGTACCATATGAAAATAACGAAGAGCTGGCGGGATAAATGGATTGAAGACCTTAAAAAGGGGGTTGGCGGCCCGGGCGCCAAAAGACAGTTCCAGATATCCGGAGTTGTGAAATGAAACCGGCGGAGGTCCTTGAGAAGATTCAAAAACTGCTCCACCTGGGGGAGATGAAGGGGCGTTTCATCCTCGCCTCCGCCGTGGCGGCGCCCATCCTCCTGCTTTGGCTTTCGCTGAGTTACCGTTACCCGGCAATATTGGAAACAAGAAAGGAGATAGCCAGGATATTCGATACCTCCTCCGAAATAACCAGGCTTAAAGCCTCCTGGAATGAGGAAGAATCCGCCCGGGCCGCCGCCGAATGGGGGGCGGTAAAGGACAAGCTGATACCCTCTTACGAAAAGCTGTCCGAGTGGCTGGAGTTCATGTTCGACAGGGCCCAGGCCGCGGGCATAGGCATGAAATACACCATCGGCGAAATTAATAAAACAGAAGGGGTGACGGGGGTTTCCACCGCGTCGGTCATCATCACCTTAAGCTCCGGCGGCGCCGCTTCCGCCGCCCAGCCGGGGGGGACGCCCCAAGCCAGGGCCGGTTACCATGAATACATGGATTTCTTGCGAAACATTCAGGATTTTTATTCCGGCGCCGACATAACAGGGATAACCATGAGCGGCCCGGGAACCGGCGCGGCGCAAATGGAGATAAAACTTAAGGTGTGGGTGGGTTTTGTGAACGACGGCCAAACGGATAAAGGCGCGCCCGCTTGATAGCGGGGAAGGCCGGAGGGCGGCCATGAAAAAATGGCTTAACAACCCGCTAGTGGTGGGGGCGCTGGCCCTTATAGCTTTCGGGGTGGTGTTCCGGAACGTGGTGTGGCCCATCATCCATAAAGAAGAAGCCCCGGGCGGCGGGCCATCAGTCACTTCGGCGGTTACATCCATAGTCACGGCGCCTTTCACGGGGCAAACCCAGGGTGGCGCCCCGGTGGACATGGGCACGGTAACGCCGATGGATTTGAGCGTCGTGGGATGGGAGCAAAACCCCACCCGCGACCCGTTCACCGCCTATGCCCCCGTCACCACATATGCCGCCGAAGAAAACGCCCCGCCCAAGCAGGCGCGGGACCTTCTGATATTGAAAGCGATAGTGGTGGAACCGGGGTTGAAAATGGCCTACATAAACAAAAAGATTGTTAAAGAAGGTGACATAATTGATAATTACAAAATCTTGAGAATCTCTCCGGGAATGGTGCTGGTAAGCGGGCCCTTGGGCAAAGAAGAGCTAACATTCTCAAAGGGTAAGAGCAACCCGCCTATGGCTCCAGCTTCTCACCAGCCCGCCTCGGCGGCCCAACCGGAACAAACGGGCGGCAATGGACAGTTCGTTGTGTCCGCGGTCAAAGGGGCCGAGCTGATAAAACAGGTCGCGGCGGGGCCGGGCAATTAACATGAACGGGCTCCATGGGGTTACATTGGAAAACAGGAAATTGCGGAACGGGCGCCGGGGCCAGGCGTTTGGCGTAGCCAGGTGGCTGGTTCTTGCGATAGGCGTGATGGCCGCCACGGCCTGCGCTTCCGGGGGCGCCAAATCCGCCTCCCAGCCCGATGCGGAGCCGCAGAAAGCGGAAACCGAAAATACCCCGCCCATAAGCTTAAAAGACCGGTTGATGATAACCACCGGCGAGCCGGAGCTCACCGACGCCGAACGGCGCCTGAAAGGCGTTTACAGTTTCGAAGCGGAGAACATGCCCATTCGGGACGCCATGGCCATGTTCGCCGCCCGCTATAACCTGAACATCATTTTCGATCCGGAGGTGGACGGGGTGGTGTCGGTAAAATTCAAGGATTTGAATTTCCGCCTGGCCATGGACGCCATTCTGGACGTATACGGGTTCTTTTACGAGGCGGACGGAAACCTGATCCGCGTCCGCAAATATGAGACCAAGTTGTTCCATATAGACTACGTGCGGCTGTCCCGCGAGGGCAAAGGCTCCAGCACGGCTCAAATATCCACCGGCTCCGGCGGTGGTGGCAGTAGCGGTGGGGGCGGCGGCTCGTCCCAGATGGCCGGAAGCATGAGCATCCAGCAGGAAGACAAGGTGGCTTTCTGGAAAGAGCTGGAAGAACAGGTGAAAACCATGCTTTCCCCCGACGGGCGATATGTGATGAACCGCCTTTCCGGCATGGTGCAAATCCGCGACCTGCACAAAAACGTTGAACGGATAGAGGATTTTCTTGGCGCCCTCACCACCACCGTGGCCCGCCAGGTGGAAATAGAAGCCCGCATTTACGAAGTCACTTTGACCGATGATTTCAGCCTGGGCATAAACTGGAACAAGATTTACATAGACGGCATGGCGGGGGCCTTGCAAACCGCCAACATAATCGGCGGCACGCTGGCGGCGCCATCAACCATGCCCACCAACGCGCCCCTGGGCGTGGCCAACCCGGGCAACCCAACCGTGGCCTTCACCTATGCCCGGGGGGATTTTGACGCCATACTCAACGCCATGAAAGAGCAGGGGGAAATAAAAGTCGTCTCCCAGCCGAAGATACTCACCCTAAACAACCAGCCCGCCTTGATAAAGGTGGGCACGGACATGCCGTTTTTCCAGGGGCAGACCACCTTAAGCCAGGGCACGGCCATTACCACTTACAGCACGTCGTATGTAACCGTCGGGGTGGTGCTGTCCATCACCCCGCAGATTTCCGCCGACGGATGGATAATGCTGGACGTTTCCCCGGTGGTCACACGGCTTGTTAGCACAAGCTCCGCCACCGACTCCACCGGCAAGGCGCTGGTGACCGCGCCGGTGCTGGACGTGAAACAGTCCTCCACCATCGTGCGGCTAAAAGACGGAGAGATGGTGATAATCGGCGGCCTTATACAGGATGAAAACGCCGAGACGGAACGCAAGGTGCCCCTGCTGGGGGATATACCGGGCATGGGCAACCTCTTCCGGGGCGTATACACCTCCAAGGTGAAACGGGAACTGGTGGTTTTCGTAACTCCAAGGATAAAGAACTGACATGGCCGAACTGCTGGACATCAACACCTGCTACCGGGACATGGGGTTTTCCGAAGCCCCATTCAACATCACGCCGGACACCAACTATTTTTATCCCGGCGGCAAACACGTGGCGGCCTTGCGGCATCTCCAGTTCGGGCTGGCCACCGGCTCCGGCGGATTCACTTTGCTTACCGGCGAGGTGGGGCTGGGCAAAACGTTGCTGTGCAGACAGCTTTTGAAAAACCCTCCCCCGGGGGTGCGCACGGCCTATATATTCAACCCCGCCCCCACATACACCGAACTATTGAAATCCATCTATCACGACCTTACGGGAGTTTCGCTGGAGAGCGCCAGCTATGGAGAACCCTTGAGGCTCATATACCAGGAACTGGTGCGGCTGGCCACCCATGGGGAAAAAGTGGCGGTGCTGTTGGATGAGGCCCACAGGCTATCTCCGAAAATGCTGGAGGGGTTGAGGCTGTTGTCCAACATGGAAACGGAAAAAGAAAAGCTGTTGTACCTCGTGCTGGTGGGCCAGCCGGAGCTGGAGCGCACGCTGGGCCTTAAAGAACTGCGTCCTTTGGCCCAAAGGATAAGCCTTCGCTACAAGCTTATGCCTTTTACAAGAAACGAGACCGAAGAATATATCCGTCACAGGCTTTCCGTGGCCGGGCGGGGTGGCGAGTTCTCGTTCAACAAGGCCGCGATTTACCTGACCCACCGTTACAGCGGCGGCGCCCCGCGCAGGATAAACCAGATATGCGACCGGGCCATGCTGGCCGCCTACGGCGCCGGTAAAGCCCGGGCCGGGGCAAGGCTTGTGATGCGGGCGGCGGAAGAGATTATAAGGTAAGCCGGAAAACTTGTTTATAACGTCATGAGCATCATCGAGGAAGCCCTTAAAAAAATCCAGGAAAAACGTGGAGAGCAAAGCAGGAGCCAGGGAACCTACATTCCACCCCTGCCAAAGCTGGACAGTGGCGCCCCTGGCGATAAGGATAAAAAACGCAGGGTAAGGCTGTACGCCGCATTTGGGGTGACCATGGCCTTCATCGGCGGCGGGTTATGGCTGGGGCTGGACTTTCTGCAGAAACAACAATTGGAAGCCGCAAGGCTTGCGGCGTCGGCCCCGACAGCGCCTCTTATACCTCCCGCCCCGGTGGAGCAACCAGCCACGCCACCGGCCCAGGAGCAGGCCGAAAACACACCCGGGCAAATGGGCCAGGCGGTTGAAGATGTTTCCGCCCCGACACCAGCGGCCCCACAACGGACGGACATGTTCGCGCCTCCGGCCAATGCGCCAGCCGTGGCTCCCTCGGTGAAGGGGCAACCCGCGCCAGCCACTCCGGCCAAAACCTCGCCACAAGCAGTAACCGCCCCACTACCCTCTTCCACCGCCCAAACCGGTTCATTCATAGAAAACGGGTGGAGCGCCATGAAAGGGCGCGGATTTGAAGATGGGGTAAAAGTGTGGGACGCGGGCCTTCGAACGGAGATGGAGAAAGACCAACTGGTTTTTATAGTCTCCATTTACGCCCAGGCGGAAGCGGCGGAAAAGAAAATAAAAGAAGCCGGGGAGGGGCATTTCATTTTCGTAAGCCACGGTTCATCCGCTGGCAAGCCGGCCTATTACCTGCTGGCCGCGCCGCCCAGGGACAGGGCTGAGGAGGTCCAGGCCTATCTCATGAAGAAACTCCGGCTCCAAAGCGTTAAGGGCAACCCGGCCAGCCAGGTTATAGCCCGGCTGGACAAACCTTTGGCGCCCGTAACGGACACTGGCTTGGACCCGCCGGTTACTGCCATTAAATCAGTAAAGCCTGGTAAAAAGCCCATGGGCAAGGCCGATAAGAAAACCGGGCAAGAGCTTGCGTCACAGCCAAGGCCGGGCATGACCGCCGAAGAGCGGTTGGCCGCGGGCAGGAACCTCGTGGGCTCGGGAGCTTATGTGGAGGCGGTGGAAGCGCTTCAGCCGCTGTTTTATCCTCCACCCGCTTCGTGGGAACCTTACCTGATAATGGGCGCCGCCCAGTTGGGTTTGGGAAAACTGGACGCGGCGCAGAGCTATCTTGACCAGGGATTGGCCCGCAACGGCAAACAACCGGGCTTGCTGGTGCAACGGGCCGTGGTGGAACAGCAGAGGGGGAACCATCAGGCCGCCCTGCGTCTTTTGAAAGACGCGGAACGGGCGGCCCCAAAGGCTCCCGAGGTCCAGCTGAACATCGGTTATTCCAGCGACGCGCTGGGCAAGAAAGAGGATGCCGCCAAAGCCTACCGCGCTTTTCTTTCCGTAACGGAAAACAGCCGAGCTTATGTGAACGTGCGCAATGGGGTTCTCACCAGGCTAGGTGAGCTGGGGTATTAAACGCCCTTTACTGCACCACGCTGAATGAAGCAACCAATACGTTGCTCATGGTGGTTGTAGCCGACGGATACATCACCCCATCGTTTAGCACCAGCCATACCGTGCATGAATGCGTCCCCGTCCTGGTGGCGGCGGCTCCCAGGGATGTGGCCACGGTAAACCAGCCGGGCACCGTTGGTTGGGCCAGTATGGCGGCGGTGAAAGTGACACCGAGCGAACTGCAATCCCCCCTGGCTTCCATGATCTGGAAGTTCGAATCCACGGAGTTGATATAGATGTTCAGCGTGAGCGTGTCGGACACATAACCCAGCGCACCGTCCAGCGTTACCGGGCTGGGGGTGAACATGGCGTCGGATATGAGCGCCCCTTCCGCCGGTGAAGATGTGACAGTCAACGACGTCGTCACCTGGTTGCTCACAGACCCGTCGCTTAAAACAAGCGACACGGTGTAATTGTAAGTCCCGCCGGAGGATGGCGCCCGGAACGTTACCGTTGTCCAGCCAGGCACAGAGGGCGCCGTGGCAAGCTGTATGTTGTCGGTGGAGCCGTCCGGCATAGCAACCCTCACATAGCTTATGGAAAGCCCGGCGGTCATGGAGGAAACATAAATATCAAGCGAGGCCGTGCCGCTGGCATGAAGCGCGCTGGGGGAGAACATGGCCGAGAGCAGTGTGGCGTTCTGGGCGCCGGTGCCGCCTGTGGAAGATGCCGTTTGCACATCGGGGTCTGCGGCCCAGGAGTCGCTGGTTGTTGTCCCCTTGGCCGGGTCGTTACTGCAAGAGTAGATGAGCGCCGGAGTCAGGCAAAATGCGGCCACGGCCAGCAACCTGCCCAGTTGAGCTTTAAATCCCCTGTCGCTCAAAGCCATCCTTTCGACTGGTATGAATCCGGCGCTTTAGACGCGCCAGAGGTTTTCAAATGACTTGATTTGTGACGATTATATACCGCCCGCCTGGAGGGTGGAAGGACGTTGTACGCGCCAGACCCCTTTTTTAGGCCACAAAACCGCATAATTCGGTTATAATCAACAAAAATCATTCATTTCACCAAATGAAACAAACTGGCGAAGAAGCGGCGGTAAACCACGATCAGGAGTCCATTGGCGCGCGCACGCTAACCCAAACCCTGCTGGAGCTGGACAATTTCCTGGACATCCCGCTCACCATCTCCGTGGAGCTGGGCAGGGCCACGCAAACAGTAAAAGAGGTGCTGGCCATGCAGGCCGGCACGGTGGTGGAGCTGAAAAAGCTTGTGGGTGAGCCTATGGAGATTTACATAAACGGCCTGCTGACAGCCAGGGGCGAGGTGGTGGTGGTGAACGAACGGTTCGGCATCCGCGTTACAGACGTGATAGACCCGCTGGAAATAATCCGCTTTTCGCTGTAACCGCCATTACCCCTCCTTTCGTAACATTCTCCGTTCAAGTATCCAGCAATAGAGCGCGGGCAGGACCAGCAGGGCCAAAAACGATATTCCTATCATCCCCCCCACCATGGGCGCGGCGATGCGTTTCATGATTTCCGATCCAGTGCCTGA
Organism: Nitrospinota bacterium; assembly: GCA_016208975.1. Classification (NCBI taxonomy): domain Bacteria; kingdom Pseudomonadati; phylum Nitrospinota; species Nitrospinota bacterium. The sequence goes on along the minus strand of JACQXA010000004.1, from coordinate 1,651,150 downwards.
ACCGAACATTATCGGCGCAAGGCCGCCTAATATGGCCGCGGCGGTCATCATCTTCGGCCGTATCCGTTCCGAAACGCCATCCAGCACAGCCTCCCGCACATCTTCAACGGAACGCCATTGCCCTTCGCTCTTCCGTTTCTCCATAGCGTGGTCAATGAAAATAAGCATAAGCACACCTATCTCCGCCGCCACACCCATCAGGGCGATGAACCCCACCCCCACGGCCACGCTGAGGTTGTAACCCAGAGACCAGATGAAAAACAGCCCCACCGCCGCCGAAAGGGGGGCGGTAAGCATCACCAGCGCGCTCTCGGTGAAGTTGCCGAAGTTCAAATAAAGCAGTACGAAAATTATCATAAGCGTCACGGGCACAACTATTTTCAGCCGTTCTTTGGCCCGCTCCATGTACTCGTACTGGCCGCTCCACGTTAGCGCCACGCCCTGCGGGATCTTCACCTGCTTTTCCACGGCGGCCTTGGCATGCGCCACATAAGTGCCTATGTCCACGTCGGCGATATCCACGAATATCCAGGCGTTGGGCCGGGCGTTTTCCGTCTTTATCTCCGGCGGGCCGGTGTTCAGGCTGATCTCGGCCATCTGGCTTATGGGTATCTGCTGGCCGCCTGGGGTGGCCACCAGCACCCGGCTGAGCGACTCGAGGTTGTCCCGCAACTCCCGTCCGTAACGCACGTTCACCGGATAGCGCTCCAGCCCTTCCACGGCTTGGGTGACGTTCATGCCGCCAATGGCGCTTAAGATGACCTCTTGCACTTCACCCACATTCAAACCGTAGCGGGCGGCGCTGTCCCGGTCTATCTTAAAATCCACATACTGCCCCGTGGCCACGCGCTCGGCGAAAACGCTCCTGGTTCCCGGAACGGCCCTTATCGCGTTTTCAACCTGGGAGGCCAGCTCTTGCAACTGGTTCAGGTCGGCCCCGGCCAGTTTCACTCCCACCGGGGTTTTAATACCGGTGGATAGCATGTCTATCCTGGTGCGGATGGGCAGGGTCCACGCGTTGGAGAGGCCGGGGAATTTTATGGCGTCGTCCATCTCCCGCGTGAGCGACTCGGTGGTGACACCGGGACGCCACTGCTCCCTGGGTTTAAGTTTCACCACGGTCTCTACCATGCTCAATGGCGCCGGGTCGGTGGCGGTTTCGGCCCTGCCTGCTTTTCCGAACACCCTGTCAACCTCCGGGAATGTTTTTAATATGCGGTCGGTCTGCTGTAAGATCTCCCGCGCTTTGGTGATGGAGAGGTTGGGCATGGTGGTGGGCATATAAAGTATGTCCCCCTCGTCCAGCGGCGGCATGAACTCGCCACCAACATTCTTGAATGGAACGTAAGCGGCCAGCATCAGGATGACCGCCAGAGCTACCACGACCCCCTTTTTCCGCAACGCCCAGGCCACCAGGGGCCGCACGGAGGTTATGAGCCAGCGGTTGAGCGGATTGTGTTTTTCGGACACAATCCCGCCCCGGATGAAGTACATCATAAGCACCGGCGTGAGCGTCACCGAGAGGATCGCCGCCGCGGCCATGGCGAAGGTTTTTGTAAACGCCAGAGGTTTGAACAGCCTTCCCTCCTGCGCCTCCAGGGTGAAAACCGGGATGAACGACAGGGTGATGATAAGCAGGGAGAAGAACAGCGCCGGGCCCACTTCTTTGGCCGCGTCCAGCAGGATTTCGCCCCGGGGTCTTGTGCCCTCCTCCCGCTCCAGTTTCTTGTGGGCGTTCTCTATCATCACCACCGAGGCGTCTATCATGGCGCCTATGGCGATTGCTATGCCCCCCAAAGACATTATGTTGGCGTTTATCCCCAGCCAGTTCATCACCATTAGCGAAGCCAGTATGCCCATGGGGAGGGTGATGATGGCCACGAAAGCCGAACGCAGGTGCATGAGAAACACCACGCACACCAGCGCCACCATCACGCTTTCCTCCACCAGCTTTTCGGTGAGGAACTCCACGGCGCGCAGGATGAGCGAGGAGCGGTCGTACACCTCCACTATCTCCACCCCTTCGGGCAAGCCGGTCTTGAGTTTTTCCAGCCGTTTCTTCACGGCGTCTATGGTGGTAAGGGCGTTCTCCCCGGAGCGCATTATTATTACGCCTCCCACCGCCTCGCCTTCGCCATCCAATTCGGATACGCCCCGGCGGATCTCCGGGCCGATAACTATGTCCGCCACGTCTTTAAGCTGGATGGGGGTTCCGCTATCCGTAACGCCCAAGGAGACCTTGGCCAGGTCCAGCGACGATTTTATGTAACCGAACCCGCGCACCATGTACTCGGTTTCCGCCATCTCGATGACAGAGCCGCCCACATCACGGTTGGACATGCGTATGGCTTCCATAACGCGGGCAAGGGGAATTTTGAAGGCGGCAAGTTTCACCGGGTCTATCACCGCCTGGTACTGTTTTACGAACCCTCCCACCGAGGCCACTTCCGCCACGCCATATGTGGAGCGAAGTTCGTAACGCAAAAACCAGTCCTGCACGGCCCGCAGTCTGGACAAATCGTTTTTCCCGCTCTTGTCCACCAGGGCGTACTCGTACACCCAGCCCAGGCCCGTGGCGTCGGGTCCCAAAGTTGGCGTTACCCCTTCAGGCAGGCGGCGTGTGGCGGTGTTCAGATATTCCAGCGCCCGGCTTCGCGCCCAGTATAGGTCCGTGCCGTCCTCGAAAATGACATAAACGAAACTGGCCCCGAAGAATGAATAACCCCGCACCGTCTTGGCGCCGGGCACAGAGAGCATGGTGGAACTTAAGGGGTAGGTGACCTGGTCCTCCACCACCTGGGGCGACTGTTCCGGAAACTCGGTGTAAATTATCACCTGGGTGTCGGAAAGGTCAGGTATGGCGTCCAGCGGAATTGTTTTCGCCGCGTAATATCCACCCAACAGGAGGAAGAGGCTCATCGTGATAACGATGAACCGGTTTTTCACCGATGCGTCGATCAACGCCTTCAACATAGGTTTGGCGCCTTAATTAATGTCAATGGCCGGAATGGCCCATGTTGTCATGGGATGAGTGATCCATTCCGCCCTCCATTTGAGGTTGAGTTTCTTTCTTCGTGTCATCTTCCGGGGCTGGTGGGGAGTGGTCCATCCCCTCGTGCCCTGCGTGTTCCGGCGCTTCCATTTCTCCGTGGCTCTCCATGCCCTGATGGGCGGAATGGTCCACGGCGGCTCCGGAAGGCTCTTTAGCCGGGGGTTTTTGGGCTTTATGTTCCGCGCCGGCCGCGCTGGGCTCCTTCATGCCATGAGAGGTATGGTCCATGGAGGAGTCTTTCTGCCCGGCCGGCGCGGGAACTGGACCGTGATTGTGGCCACCCACCATGGCCGCGCCTTCGCTTACCTTTGATTCGGAGTCCAGCAGGAACTGGCTGGAGACCACCACGTCCTCACCCTCGGCCACGCCGGAAATTATCTCCGTGAACCCGCCGCTTTCTATCCCCGTGGCCACCTCCCTGGGCGCGAACTTACCGCCGCCCAACGCCACGAAAACCAGCGCCCGTTTGCCGGTTCTCAACACCGCCTCCGAAGGCGCCGCCACCACGTTTTTGGAACCGCCGGCCATCACGCTCACAACGCCGTACATCTCGGGCTTCAGCTCCTGCCCGGGGTTGGAGAACACCATCCGGGCCTGCACGGATCGTGACTGGGGATTGAGGAACGGGTAGATGTAGGCGATACGCCCTTCGAAAACCCTGCCCGGAAACGCTGAAAGGTTCATCTCAACCTTCTGGCCTACCTTCACATTGGGTATCTCATATTCGTATATGTCCGCATTCACCCACACCGTGGAAAGGTCGGCTATCTCGTAAAGGGTCATGTTCGGCTCGATATACATCCCCTGGGTCACATCCTTTTTTATCACCACCCCCGCCACCGGCGAATGGATGTGAAGGGTCTTTTTCACTTTGCGGTTCCGGGTCAACTCTTCTATCTGGTGTTGCGGCGCATCGAAAAGCTCCAGCCTCCTGCGGGCGGATGAAAGCAGGCGTTCGCCGCCGTCCCTCAAGCCTTTCATCGCGTCATCTTTAAGGGCGTCGCGGTATTGGAGCGCCAGCAGATACTCCTCCTGGGTGGTCACCAAATCCGGCGAGTATAGCTCCAGCATTATGGTGTCCCGCTTTACGGGATAACCGGTGGAGTTGACGTAAAGTTTCTCCACCCAGCCTGCCACTTTGGACTGGATGCGGGCCAGCTTCGTTTCATCGTAAGTCACCACTCCGGTGGCGCGAATATCCCGGGAAATGTCCATGCGGATGGCCTTGGCGGTTTTCACGCCGATTGTCTGGGTGAACACGGGGCTGACCTTCACGGCGCCTTCAGTGGAGCTCTCCTCATCGGCGTATTTCGGGACAAGGTCCATCCCCATGGGGGACTTGCCCGGCTTGTCGCTCCTGAAGTCCGGCAACATGGGGTCGTGCCAATAAAGTATCTTGCGCTCTTTGGGCTGGGCCGCCTGCTGGGCCGGGGTTTTCCCGTGACCACTTATGAATATGCCGGTTATGGCGTGTCTGCCGAAATAGCCCACGCCGATTACCAGCGCCAGCGCCAGCGTAACAATAAACCGTTTCTGATACCTTTTGCCGTTATCCTGATCACTCATGATCCAGTTCCCCTTGCGCGATTACAGCGCCGGTAAGCGCCTCCAGTTCCGCTGAAAGCGAGCGGAGCTTCATGTAAGACTCTTCCATCATCAGCCTGTATTCAAGCAACATCTGCTCAGTAGTGAGAAGGGTTAAAAAATCCACCCTGTCCAGTTCATAGGAGGCTCTGGCGCTGTTTAACGCCTGCTCGGCCTGGGGCAGGATGCCGTTTTTATAAAGGTTGATGGTCCTTATCTCTTTCTTCATGCTCAGCGCCGCGCTTTCCACGGCCGCTTTAACCCTTTCCACGGCCTCCCGCTTTCGGGACTCGGCCTCTTCCACCGCCGCCCTGGCCCCGGCGATATACCTGTCCTGCTTTTGAGAGCTCCACAGCGGAACGCTCATGGAGCCTTTGAGGGAGAGCAGGTCTGGCCGTTCCATGGGGTTGTCTTCCCGCTGGCCGTACTCGGCGGAAATGGAGAAGTTGAACCCTTTCTCCGCTTCCGACTTCGCCAGGGATTTTTTCGCCAGCTCCAGCATGGCGGCCATAAAACCTATCTCCGGCGAACCGGATTCGGCCAGCTTCCATTCGCCCTGCGGATCTGGCTCTGGAACGGTCTCTATCAAACCGCCCGGCATGGAAAATTCGGGCGAAGGAGCCCTGCCCAGCAGGCGGTTTATCCGCACCGCCAGCAAACCCCGTTTCTCCTTTAACGCCAGTTCCCGCTCGTACAGCCTGCTTTTCTCCAGCTGGGCCTGTATGACGCTGGCCTGCATCCCCCTGCCAGCGGCATATTTGGCGTTGGCGATGAGGATGAACTCCTCCAGTATTTCCCCGGTGCCGGCCAGGGTTTCCAGCGCCTTGTCCACGTAATGGATTTCGTACACGCCCATTTTCAGCTGGGCCACAAGCTCGGCGGCCAGCATGCGGGTTTTCCAGCGGGCCATGGAAATGTCCACCTCGGCCATAGCTTTTTCCGCGTTCCTTATGGAGAGACTGGGAATGTCTTGCCTTATGCCGATGGTTTTTTGCGTCATGTCCTCCTTGTCGAGGCGGAACCCGTCCACCGGCGCGCTCATGAGGCCAAACTCTATCATCGGGTCGTCCCAGGCGGTTTTGGCCTCGGGCAGAGGCTCCAGTGATTTTACGAGGTTTCTCTGGGCTTCAAGCCCCGGGTAGGATTGAAAAAGCTCCGCCACCAGCGGCTTCCAGCCGTCTTCCGCCAAAGCGCCAGCTGGCGCCGCGAAAATAAAGGCTACCGCCAACAGGCAAGCCAACCCCCATCTGCCCAACGCTAAAACCATCAACCCTCCTTTAATACCGGTCTCCTTTTCTTAAACACCGGACGGTTGCGGAAAAGTTCCCGAAGCTTGAAAAAGCGCCTTGGGAGGGATTGTCAGGAAACTACCGGTTCAGATAATAGTCGGCGAAAATCTTGGCTATCTCTTCGGGCTTCTTCCCTTCGCCGGTCAACTGTTTGGCCGCCACCGCCTCTTTTAAGCATACGCCGCATCTTGTGGCGTGCTCGTCCACATAGCAGGTAAGCAGACTCTTGTGGTTGAACTTCGGGTTTGTGGCGCAATAGCAGTAGCAGAAGAGCTTGTCCAAAACCTTCGGTATCTCCCTGGCGGCCGAATAGGCGGAAAAAACGTAAGGGTCGGCGGTGTACAGCCTGGGATCCTGTGTGGGCCGGGTTTCGTTGCGCGTTTTGGAGGCCAGCAGGTTTTTCTGGAAGTTCACCGCCTCGGTTTCTTTGGACGGGCCCAGTGTATATCCCGCGGTATATCCCGCGGAAGCGGAGATGATGAAAACCACCGCCGCCACAATAATTCTATTCATCTTTGTAAACTCCGTTATCCCCTTGGGCTGTGATTAACTTAGTCAGTTTTTCATGGGAGGCCGCCCCAACGCAAATTTGGCGCATCTCACCCTCTCCGGTTTTCATTATCACCACATCGCCGTCACGGCTGGCGCTCCATAGCCCATCGGACATTTTGGAGGCGCCGCCCGTGCCCACTTTCGCGGCGGCATTTTTCATGCAGAAACAGGAAACCATCTTGCCGTCCATTTCATATACGGCGTGGGCCGCCGCCACGCCTTTCACCCGGCAGATGCCGCCCCGCACGAATTTTACCCCGCCATTCCCATCGGCCAGCGCCACCTTAACGCCCAACGCCCGGCTGGCGGTATCGTTAAAATTGCCCATGGTGGCGCACTCGTAACCCTTGAAATGGCCTGTCATCACGCACTGGGCGTGCTCTATGGCGAAATCCACCATGCTCAACGCCGCCGTGGGGCGGGGCATTAACGCAATGGCCAGAATAACCCCAGCCGCCATGGCGCCAGCCAGTGGGGTAAACCAGCGGACAAGTTTCTTTCTGGATATATTGAACGTGGCCCGTTCCCTCAAAACGCTATCTTGCGTTTTCGCCAGGGCTTTCCGGATTACCGCCTCATCCAGCGCAGGGGGAGAGGAAAGCTGGTTTTTAACCCCTGATAACCTGCCGGACTCAAGCGCACATGCAGGGCATTGGGCCAAATGCGCTTCTATTTCCCGTTTCCGCTCCTCCGGGAAATCCTGGGCGCCCATCTCCCACAGGCCAGCTTTTACCCGTTGGCAACCCTCGTTCATTGTTTTATCGCTCCTGATTTTAATAACAACAAGGGAGCCATAAAAGTTCCATTATTTTTCATCCCGCCCAAGCCACCGCTCCCGGAGCATTTCCCTCGCCCGGTTTATCCTGCTTTTAACCGTGCCCAGGGGCAGATTGAAGGAACTGGCTATTTCATCATATGAAAGTTGGGCGATCTCCCTGGCCACCAGAACAGACCGCATTTCCTCTGGTATGGAGTCCAGCGTGGCCTGGAGTTTTTCGTCCATCACCACCGGGCCGGAATTCTCTGCCCGCTCGTCTGGGAGCCTTTCGGCCAGCGACTCGTCGAACAACAACGTTTCCCGGGATTTTTTATGGCGCAGGTCGTTCAGGAAAGTGTTTCGCATGATGGTGTAAAGCCATGCGGCTGGGGCGCTGTCGCTGTCAAACCGGTCTATGGCCCGGAAGGCTTTTATGAATGTTTCCTGGGTCAAATCCTCGGCGTCTTCCCTGGAGCCTGTAAGCCTGTATGCGGAAACGAACATCCGCCCAAAAAGCGGTTCTATATGTTTGCGGTATTTTTCGAGACGTTCTTTACCCATGGAAGCTTTTTTGGTTAGCCTGGGCTATCCGCCCCCGTGGCCAGCGTGCCCTGCCCGATCATTTCCCGGATACGGGGCGAGCAACGCCTGCCCTGGCAGGAGCCGGAGCCCGCGCCGGTGGCTTTCCTAAGCTCCGATTCTTCCAGGACTCCTTCGTTTATCAGCTGTTTGAACCTGCCTTTTTTTATGCCCTTGCATTGGCAAACAACCTTGATGTTGTCTATTATATCTTCCTTGCTGTTCATCTCACACACTACTATAAACTCCCACCGCCTAGCCTATAAGGCAAAGCTCTCTCAACTGTTTTTCTATATTGTCCTTCTCGATGGGTTTTATTATGTACCCCTCGCAACCTTCCTTGAAAGAATCCAGCACCGTGCGCGAATCGTCCCTGGCGGAGATCATTAGCACCTTCACGCGCTGGGCGCCGAATATGCCCCGCTCTTCCTCGTAACCGCGGATGAGCTTCAACGCCTGATGCCCGTCCATCTCCGGCATCATTATGTCCATGCAGATAAGGTTGAACCGGTCTCCCTCTTCCCACGCCATCCGGAACGCCTCCACGGCCTCCCGCCCGTTCACCGCCGAATCGCAATGACCATGGGCCGACAGTATCTTGTTTAAAACCATCCGGCCCAACAGCTCGTCATCCACTATCAGTATCCGCATAAGCCTGTTTCCCTTTGTCATTATTTAAATGATTTTACCGGTCGTTTTCATGGCTAGATGCCCAATTCTTTGGCCACAATGTCCATAAGCCCGCCCAGCAAACCCGCGTCAAAATCAAACCGCGCCCCGGCGGCCTCAAAAAGCTCCGGCGCGGGCCGCGAACCGCCCAGGGCCAGCGCGGCCAGGTATTTTTCCACGGCGTCAGCCTGGTTCACCCCGTAATTCCTGTAAACCTGCAACGCCCCCAGCTGGGCCACGGCGTATTCTATGTAATAGAAGGGCACCTCGAATATGTGCAACTGCCGGTGCCACGAGTAATCCAGCGCTTCGGCTGGCGCCTGCGACCAGTCCACCCCGGTGTTGAACCGTTCCGACAGCTCAACCCAAGCCTTGCGCCGGTCGTCTCTGCCATGGCCCGGATGGGTGTAAATCCAGTGCTGAAAAGCGTCCACCTGGGCCACCCAGGGGAAGATGGACACCACCCCTTCCAGCCTCTCTTCTTTCGCCCGGCGCCTGTTTTCGGCGCTGGCATAAAACGGCTCCAGATGGTCGCCACCCAGAAGCTCCATGCTCATGGAGGCCACCTCGGCGAACTCCATGGCCGAGTGACGGTTCCAGATGATGGGGTTGTCCCTGCTCATTAGGGTGTGGAAAGCGTGCCCCCCTTCGTGGAGCAGGGTGTTCACGTCGTCCTGCAAACCCACTGCGTTGGTGAATATGAAAGGTATGCGGGCTTCCGACAAGGTGGTTTGATACCCGCCGGGGGCTTTCCCTTTCCTGCTCTCAAGGTCCATCGAGAACCCGATGGAGCTGAAAAGCTCCCCCAGCCTGCCGTTCACAGAACCGAACACACCGGCCACGCCGTTGAAAAGCTCTTCGGCCTTGCTAAAAGGTTTCAGGGGCGGGCGCCCCTTGGGGTCGCAAGCGGTGTCCCACGGGCAAAGTGTTTCAACGCCCATTTCGCTTTTTCTGCGTTCGTTTATCCGCCTCATCAGGGGAACTGCGGTCTTTTCTATGGCCTCGTGGAACTTTAGGCAATCTTCTGGAGAATAATCCCGGAGCTTGCCTTTAAAACAGTACTCCCGGTAATCGGCAAGTTTGAGGTTGGCGGCGAACTCCGCCCGTTTTTCGAGCATCTGGTCGAACAGGTCTTCCAGCGCGTCTTTTTCTTTCAGCCTCCGTTCCACCGTGGCGCGGAAGGCCCGCTCCCTCAAAGCCCTGTCCGGCTCCCGCAGAAAAGCGCCCATCTGGGGCATGGTTCGCTCGGCGCCATCGAAAACCACCGTCATGGCGCCCATGGTTTCCTGATACTTCTGCGAAAGCTCCTGGAGGACCACCTGCAGTGGTATGTTGCGCTCGTCAAAAAGCTCCACGGAGGTTTTTATCATCCGGTCCATCTGGCCATAAATAGCCTTGTCCAGCCCGGGCCGGGCGGACGAATCCAGATAGCGGCGGTTCAGCCTGTCTTCCCATTCGGTGAGTTTCGGCTCCACCTCCCGGACGCACATGAGGTAAGCCTCTTTTTTGGCCGGGTCGTCGGTATGGCAAGTCATGTCCACATACCTGCGGGTGACAAACTCGTCGGCCACGCCTTTTAGCTCAGACCAACGGGCCAACCATATGGAAAGATCTCCGGCGGAGGCAATGGGAGCTTCGGAAAGCTCCCTATAATATGGGGCAAGCTCATCCCATCCCTTCACCTCCAAATGGGCGTCAACGAATGTTCTCGGGTATGGGGCCAGCCATGGCTTTGTGTTTCCGGCGGTTACGCTCAAATCAAACCTCTCCGCGCTGTTATTAAGTGTTCCGCGTCTTGACGTATTAAACTTAAAAGAATACCATTTTTCTCTTTGACCCAGGTTTAAAATTCTAGCAGGCAGGGCGATGAATACTGTTGTTAAAAGGGCGTTAATAAGCGTTTCGGACAAAACCGGGCTGGAGGCTTTCGTAAAGGGGCTGGCCACGTTCGGCGTGGAGATACTTTCCACCGGCGGCACAGCCAAGGCCATATCCCAGGCCGGGGTGGCTGTGAAAGAAGTCAGCGACCATACGGGTTCCCCGGAGATTCTCGATGGCCGGGTGAAAACCCTGCATCCCAAGATCCACGGCGGGCTTTTGGGCCGCCGCGACCTGGAAAGCCATGTAAAACAGATGGCCGAGCACGGCATAACGCCCATAGACATGGTGGTGGTCAACCTGTATCCCTTTGAGAAGACCGTGGCCAAACCCGGCGTTTCGCTGGAAGAGGCCATAGAGAATATAGATATCGGCGGGCCGTCCATGCTCCGGTCGGCCTCGAAAAACTTCGAGTCGGTCACCGTGGTGGTGGATCCAGCGGATTACGATGCGGTACTGGCGGAAATGGAACGGAACGGCGGCTCGCTTTCCCGGGATACCCGGCTGAAACTGGCGACGAAAGCTTTCGCCCACACCGCATGGTACGACGGCAGGATAAACAGCTATCTTGAAAACCTGGCGGGCGCGGGCGGGCGTTTCCCGGACAGGAAAATGATATTGCTCGAAAAGCGCCTCCCCATGCGTTATGGCGAAAATCCTCATCAGGGCGCGGCGTTCTACGCATCGGCTGGAACCATAACGGACGGCATACCGTCGGCCATCCAGCATCATGGGAAAGAGCTGTCGTTCAACAACATAGTGGACCTGGCGGCGGCGTACGAGCTTGTTTGCGAGTTTTCCGACCCGGCGGTGGCCATCATAAAACACACCAACCCCTGTGGCGTCGCCCGGGCGGCCAACATTAAAGACGCGTATGTCACAGCCCGGGAGGTGGATCCGGTTTCGGCGTTCGGCGGGGTGATAGCCATAAACCGGAAGGTGGACAAAGACGCCGCCGAGGAGATAGGCAAACTATTTGCCGAGGTGGTCATCGCCCCCGGTTTCGAGGCCGCCGCCATGGCCGTCTTAAAAGAGAAGAAAAACGTGCGGCTCATGGAGCTTCCCCTGTTGAAACCATCCACGGAACTGGACTATAAATTCGTGCGCGGCGGGGCGCTTCTGCAGGACCCGGACGCTATAACGTATAACGAGGACACGCTGAAAGTAGTCTCCAAACGCCAGCCCACCGAGGCGGAGATGAAAGCCTTGAAGTTCGCCTGGACGGTGGCCAAACATGTAAAGTCCAACGCCATCGTTTACGCCGGCGAGAACAGCGTAATAGGCGTGGGCGCGGGGCAGATGAGCCGGGTGGACAGCTCGCAGATAGCCGTATCCAAAGCCCGCGGGCCCGTGAAAGGCAGTGTGATGGCGTCCGACGCGTTCTTCCCTTTCCGCGACGGCATAGACGCGGCGGGCAAGGCCGGGGTGACGGCGGTAATCCAGCCGGGCGGCTCTGTGCGGGATGAAGAGGTGATAGCGGCGGCGGACGAATACGGCATGGCCATGGTGTTCACCGGCGTCCGGCATTTCAAGCATTGATAGCTGTAGGTTGTCCGCTTATCCGCGGCCGTTGACACGGGCGGCGGTTGTATCTATTCTGGATTACTTGTGATGACTAATTTACCTTACATATTAATGGCGCGGGTGGCCCAGGCTCCGGCCGCAGGCGGCGAGCTGTCCATCTCCGACATGGTGGTGAACGCCGGGCTTGTGAGCAAGGGGGTGCTTTTGACCCTGCTGGCGTTCTCGCTTATCTCTTGGGGAATCATAATCCACAAGTTCCGTCTGTTCCGGCGTGTGAGGGAGGAGACGGAGGCTTTCCGTGATGTTTTCCAGAAGAAACCCCAGCTCGACCAGGTTTACAACTTCGCCAAGAAACTGCGCAACTGCCCGATGGCGCGGGTTTTTCTGGCGGGCTACATAGAGCTTGCCACCCAGTTCCGCATCACCCAGAGTGAACAGAAAGACCCGGAGGAACACCTTCTGTTAGAGAAGCTTGACTCCATAGGAAGGTCGCTGGAGCGGGCCACTGCCCAGGAGATAACCAAGCTTGAACGGTGGCTGTTCTTCCTGGGAACCACCGGTTCGGTTACCCCATTCATAGGGCTTTTCGGCACGGTGTGGGGGGTTATGAACTCCTTCTCCGGCATTGGCGCAAAAGGGGCGGCCAGCATCGCCGTGGTGGCGCCCGGCATAGCCGAGGCTCTTATCGCCACCGCCGCCGGGCTGTTCACCGCCATACCGGCGGTTATGGCCTATAACTATTTCGTGTACCGGGTAAAGATAAAAGCCACCGATATGGACAACTTCGGGCTGGACATGCTTTCCCTGATAGACCGAACCTACATAAGGCGCCCGTAAGATGGCCGTCGCGGGCGGTGGTGGCGACGCCGGGGGAAGGCGGTTCCGGAGGAAATCCTCCACCCTGATGTCGGAGATCAACATCACCCCTTTTGTGGACGTGATGCTGGTGCTTCTGGTGATATTCATGGTCACCGCCCCCCTTCTGCAAAGCGGCATAGCCATAGACCTGCCCAAGGAGGACGTAGGCGCGCTGGACATAAGAGAAGAGAACATCATATCGGTAGAGAGCGCCAACCGGATTTACTTCAACGACAGGCGAGTGACGGAAAAAGAGCTGGCCGACAAACTGAAAAATATCGTGGCGGCGTCCCCAACAGCCGAGGTTTACCTGCGGGCGGACAGGAAGATCCCCTACGGTTATGTGATGAGGATAACCGGTATCGCTAAAAAATCCGGGGTGGACAAGCTGGGCATGGTAACCGAAATGCCCGAAGAGCAAGAACGCAAACGCTGAAGGGGCCGCCCGCAGGCGAAACAATCTTACTGAATATATTCCAGCCGGATGAATAGGGAACAACTGGCGGCAGGCAGGGACCGCGACATAAACACATATCCCCAGCTGATGATGGCCATCGGCTTTTCGGCTTTCATCCATATCCTCATCATAATCGCCGTGCCTCTTTTAGGGTGGCTTATGCCGTCAAAAAGGCTCATCCTGCCCGGTTACCAGGTAAATCTTGTGACCCTTTCCCCGAAACCTTCGAGCACCCTTCCTCCGGGGCCGCCGGGGCCGCCCAAAGAGGAGGCGCCGGAACCGGAGCCCGCGCCGGAGCCCATGGTGAAAAAAGCTCCCATGGTGGAGAAGGCCGCCAAGGCGGAGCCGGAAGTGGCCAAAGAAAAAGCCGCCCCGGCGGGCAAGAAATTCGCCTCCAAAACGGAAGACAAACCGAAAAAAGAGATGGCCGAGGAGCCGCCGAAAAAAACCAGGCCTGTGGAGACCGCCTCCATCCCCCCATCCACGGTTACGCCCAGATACCCCGGTGGTGGCGGGGGCGGCGGAGGGGCGCAAACCGAGGGGGCGCCGTTCCCCTATCTGTGGTACACAAGGACCATAGAAATGAAAGTGAACCAGAACTGGGTGACCCACGGCATAATACTGGCCGGGAAAAAAGGTGACCCGGTGGTGAAGTTTAAAATTCTGCGGGACGGTTCAGTGGCTGGCGTTACGCTGGAGAAATCGTCCGGAAATTCCGCTCTGGACGAAAGCGCCCTGCAGGCCATAATAAAAGGGGCCCCTTTCGGGCCCCTGCCTGCGGATTATCCGACAGACTCGTTAACGGTGCATTTCAGCTTCGATTACGAACAGCGCCAATAAAAGCGTATCAGGAGGTTTTTTACGTTGAGGGCATCGAAAGCAAATTTAAGCGCCCATTTTAAAACCGCAAAAGCGGCTGTGGCCGTTTTTATTTCCGCCATGCTGGCCCTGGCCCCATGGGCCGGCGCCCAGAATAACGGAGTGTGGATAGGCACCAGCCGGGTGGGTTCGCCGTCCATAGAAATAGCCGTGCCGGAATTCCCTGTCTCCTGGGACGACAAGGAAGGGCTTGGGGCCCAGGCGGCGGACGTTATAAATTTTGACCTGAAGGCCACCGGCATGTTCAAACCCCATGAGAACAAGGACTTCTTAAAGCAGGCATCTGAAAAGGATTTGAAGGCCAAGGGCGGGGTGGATTTTGACGAGTGGAAAACACTGGTTTCCAACTTCGTGGTTAAAGGGGTTGTAGGGCAAAAGCCCGACGGAAAAATTTACCTGGACACCAGGGTGTACGACATCCAGCAGAGGAAGCTTTATTTCTCCAAGATATACACCGGCCCCAAGGCCATTTTCCGGCAGATGGCCCACCAGTTCTCCGACGACCTGCTCAACAGGCTCACCGGTGAGCAGGGCATCGCCCGCACACGCATGGCTTTCGTGTCCAAACAGATGGGCCGCAAAGAGCTTTTCATAATGGATTACGACGGGTACAACCCGATTCAGGTTACCACCGATAAATCCATGGTGCTTTTCCCCAACTGGCACCCGAAAAAGGATTTGATCCTTTTTACCACCTTCCGATACCGCAACCCGGACCTTTACGCGATGGACCTGCGGAACGGGACGCGTTACCCAGTGTCGCGCAAGATAGGCTCCAACTCCACCGGTGAATGGTCGCCGGACGGCAAACGGGTGGTGTTCTCGCTTACAAAGGGGGGCAACGCTGATATTTACATCGCCAACGCCGACGGCGGAAGCGTGGTTCAGCTCACCAGCGCGCCATCCATAGAGACCTCACCTGCCATATCACCAGACGGCAGATATGTGGCCTTTTCGTCGGACCGGACGGGTAGCCCGCAGATTTACATCATGAGCCTGGACGGCAAAGAGAACTGGCGAGCCACCTGGACGGGCGGATACAACGAGGGGGCGGCATGGTCTCCCAAAGGGGATTACATCGCATATGCGTCCATGAACGGTAACAACTTCAACATATCCGTGGTCAACTGGCGCGAGCCAAGGGACGTGCGTCAGCTCACCGCCGGGGCAGGCTCGGAGGAGAGCCCCACATGGGCGCCCAACGGGCGGAACATAGCTTTCGCCGCCCGGCGCAACGGGACCAAGCAGATTTTCATTATTAACTCCGACGGGACAAATCAAACACCCGTTACATCCATGCCCGGCGGCGGGTACACGCCATCGTGGGGGCCACCGCTGGATCTTCTCAAGTAACCCTCGCGTTTCGAGCGCGAACGGATTGTTAAAAAACCGTTAACGCGGGCATGGAGTAAATTTGCTTCCGCCCCTTGAAACACAAGGCCCGGTTTGTTAGAGTGAAGTCGTTTTTTCAGGGTGTCGCAGGCGGATTTAGCCACATTGGTGACTGTCTGTTAAATATAAACACGGGATGATGTAGGAGAGGGGTAAGAAATGCGCATAAAAAACCGGCTTCTTGTCGCCATGGCTGTTTTCTCAACCACGGTCATTTTTTCACTGAGCGCCTGCTCTACCGCGAAGAAGGAAACACTTCCCGCCGCCGGTGAAGCCGGGGCCGGAACAGGCGAGGGCGCTGGCGGCATGACCGCAGAGGAAAGGCTTCAGCAGGGTCAGCGCGACGTGGCTTACACCGATGAGTCCCAGCTTTCGGATGTTTATTTCGATTTCGACAAGTCCGACATCCGGCCCGAAGCGCGCGACGTTTTGCAGAAAAACGCCGACTGGATGAAAGCCAATCCTAACGCCAAAGTGCAGATTGAAGGCCATTGCGACGAGCGTGGCACCGAGGAGTACAACCTGGCCCTGGGTGAGCGCCGCGCCAACTCCGTGAAGAACTACATCATTTCGCTGGGTGTTCCCGCGGAGAAGCTTTACACCATAAGCTACGGCGAGGAACTGCCCATAGATCCCGGCCACACGGAAGACGCCTGGGCCAAGAACCGGCGGGCTCATTTCCTGGTGACCAAGTAATCGCCATAATCCGGGCGGCCCAGAAAACGGGCGGCTCTGAAGAGCGCATATGGGGGAGCGGAATATCGCCGCTCCCCTTTTTTTATTGGCGAAGTTAATCTAAAATAGCCCTTTCCGTTTTCAAAACCGTAAGGAACGCACAGTTGAAGCCGTTGCGCATCGCCGAAGTTTTTTTGAAAGCCGCCGGAGCCGCCGGGCTGGCTATTGGACTGATTTCCTGCGAAACCGTCAACAAAAAGGAATGGGACGTTTCCCAGGGTCAGATAACCAGGATAGAC
The DNA here is from genome assembly GCA_016208975.1 of Nitrospinota bacterium. NCBI lineage: Bacteria > Pseudomonadati > Nitrospinota > Nitrospinota bacterium. Next base: position 1,634,706 of record JACQXA010000004.1, on the reverse strand, counting down.
GAGCGCGTCGCCATGCTGGGCAAGGCTTTGGGCGCCCAGGCGGATTTGGCCGCCAACCTGGAGCAGACCCAAAGGGCGGTTCAAACGGTGAACGGCCAGATGGAAGAGTTCAACGGCAGGGTCCAGATGCTTTCCGACCGCATGGACAGGCTGGAAAAGGCCATCCTGGAAATAAACCAGACTTACAGGACCGAGGTTGGCGACAGGTTCGCCGCCACCAACTACGAATTGAAAGAACTCCGCCGGGAGCTACGCTCCGTGTCGCTGGACACGCTGGCGTTCATACAGCTCATGGAGCAAAAAAGCGGGGTCTCCCGCAAAAGCCATAAAAAGGCCGTGGAAGACGCGGAGCGGGAATTACAAGCTAAGCCTTTAGCTGAGGAGCGCTCCACCTCCGCCAAGGATCACGCGGCGGGCATTTTCGAGCGCGCCAGCGCCCTGTATTCCGCCAAGCGTTACGACGAGGCGGCGGAGATGTTCGCCGATTACGTCCGGCAATATCCCAACGGTAACGCGGCGGACAGCGCCGCTTTCATGGCTGGCATGGCCTATTACGAAGGTAGTGAACTGGATAGCGCGTCGGAATCTTTCGACATGATGGCCGAAAGGTATCCATACAGCCCCAAGGCGCCCGAGGCCATGATAAAAAGCGCCATGGCGCTATTGGAACTGGGCAGGGAAAACGACGGCGCCCAGCGCTTGAAAGCCCTGGTGGAGAAGCATCCTTCTTCACCGGAAGCGGCGCAGGCCGCCGAAAAACTTTCGGCCATGGAAAAGGGCCGCATAAAATAAGACTCTCAAACATAACCTTTCAACACATGACGGGGAATTATGCTTAACGTATTCCGGGAAGGGGCCAAAACCTGGGCCTCGCGGCTCTTAATATGGTTCGTGGCGTTCACTTTCATAGGCTCGGCGTTCCTGGTATGGGGCTGGCGCAAAAGCCGCAACGACGACGAGGTGGCGCAGGTGGGCTCTGAAGTAATCACCAGGCAACAACTGGCCGAGCAGACCCGGCTTGTTGAGGAAAACCTTCGCAAACAGTTCGGCGGCCAGTTGGACGCGGCGGCTCTTAAACAGCTGAATCCCAGGAACATCGCTCTAAACTCCCTCATCAGCCGCGCCCTGCAGGTGAAGGCCGCGGGGGAGGAAGGCATTGTTGTGACGGACGACGAGCTTAAAGACGCCATAGCCGCCCAGCCCGGTTTTCAGACCAACGGGGTGTTCGACCCAAAGCTGTATTCAGACACCATAAAGCGCATGGGGCTTACCCCCGCCGCTTTCGAACAGCAGGTGAAAGCCGACATCATCACCCAACGGCTTATGGCCATGGTGGAGCGGCCTGTCCGGGTTTCCGAGATTGAGGCGCGCAACCATTATATTTATGAAAACCAGCCTATAACGGTGGACTACGTAAAGACAGACACCGCCGAGGTGATGCGGGACGCGCGTTTCACCGAGGAAGAGGCAAGAAAATGGTTCGACGGGCATAAAGATGATTTCCGCCTGCCGGAGACGCGCACGTTCAAGTCGCTCCTGCTGGATCCCAAGGATATCGCCGATAAAACCACCGTAACGCAGGATGAGTTGACGGCCTATTACGGCGAGCATACGGCGGAATTTGAGGTGAAAGAGGAAGCTCACGCCAGGCACATACTGGCGGTGGTGGCGCCCAACGCTTCCCAGGCCGCCGTGGATAAGGCCGAGGCGAAAATGAAGAAGGCGCTGGCGCGGGTTCGCGCTGGCGAGGATTTCTCCAGGGTTGCGCGGGAAATGTCTGAAGACCCCGCCGCCGCATCCGGGGGGGACCTTGGCTCGTTCCGCCGCGGCGTGATGACGCCGGAGTTCGAGCAGGTGGTATTCGCGTTGAAACCGGGCCAGGTATCGGAACCGTTCCGCACCCAGTTCGGGTTCCACATAGCCCAGCTTGTTTCCCTTACGGCGGGCAAGATACCCACGCTGGAAGAGGCGCGGGACAAAGTGGAAGCCAGGGCGCGGCTGGAGAAAGCCGGGAGGGATGCGGAAGCCATAATGAAATCGCTGGCCGGCCAGCTTAAACCTGACAATTTTGGCGCCGTGGCGGACAAACATCCGGAGATGAGGATAAACACCCATATCGCCCACAAGGGCCAGCCCGCCATGGGTTTCCGTGACGGAAAGAAAGCGGCGGACATGGTTTTCGCGCTTAACGAGAAAACCGTTTCCGAGCTAATGGCCATGCCGGAAGGATACGCGTACCTGGCGGTGGAATCGGTCCAACAGCCGTTCACGCCGCCGTTCGACTCTATCCGTGACGTGGTGGAAGCCCGGTACAGGGCTGAGCTTGCGGACAAAATGGCGGAGGAACGGGCCAAAAAAGTCGAAAAAGCGGTGGGCGAAGGCAAAACTTTGGCCGACGCCGCCCGGGCGTTCGGGCTGGCGGTGTCCCGCACGGCGCCATTCAGCAGGGCACAAGTGGCCTCGGGCCAGGCCCGTGGGGACGGAGCGCGGATGGAAGCTTTCGAGCTGGAGGATAAACAGGCCAAAACCCTGCCAGTACAGGGAGGGTTTGTTACCATGGTATTGGCTGGACGCGGGGCGGTGGACGAGGCCGTGATGGGGGCCAGCCTGCCGGAGCTGGCCAAAAACCTGCTTAAACGGAAGCGGGAAAGGGTTTACGCCGAATATCTGGTTACTTTAAGGAAGAAGGCCGAGGCGGAAGAAACGTTAACGGTGAACGAGATTTTCACCAAATAACCTTGCGCCGCGGACTTTGATAAAATTTAGTTGTACAGGATCACTTCACTCTTGAACGGAACACATGATGGACATCATCGCTGACGAGGAGTTTACAGAGGCTATCGTGGAGCTTATCCGCAGAACCTCGACAATTTTGCCGCAGGATGTGGTGGAGCGCTTGAAGGCGTACAGGGACAAAGAGGCCCCGGATAGCAGGGCCCAGCGAGCCCTGGACACCATATTGAACAACATACAGATGGCCGAGCGGGACTCGCGCCCCATCTGCCAGGACACCGGCACGGTGACTTTCGACATCCATTACCCGTTCGGCATGCGCCAGAACGCCCTGGCGGAGATAATCCGCAACGGCGTGCGGCGGGCCACCTCCCGCCATTATCTGCGGCCCAACGTGGTGGATCCCATCACCGGAGCGCCAAAGGTGGACAACACCGGCAGAGGGCATCCGGCCATGTATTTCGACCAATGGGACGAGGACTATTTAAAGATAGACCTGGTGCTTAAAGGGGGCGGTTGCGAGAACGTGGGAACCCAGTATTCCCTCCCATACTCCCCTCTCGGAGCCGGGCGGGACATGGACGGCATCAAGAAAGTTTGCCTGGACGCGGTGGTGAAAGCCCAAGGCAAAGGATGCGCGCCCGGCGTGCTGGGCATCGGCATCGGCGGGGACAGGGCGCAAAGCTACCTGTTGAGTAAAAAACAGCTTCACCGGAAACTGGGGGACAAGAACCAGGACCCGGGCCTGGCGGATCTGGAGGAATGGGTTGTAGAGAACTCCAACAAGCTGGGCATCGGGCCCATGGGGTTTGGCGGCAAGACCACGCTAATCGGCGCCAAGGCGGCGGCGATGGACACCATCCCCGCGTCGTACTTCGTAGCCGTCACCTACATGTGCTGGGCGTACCGGCGGCGGACCATGACCCTGAAGGGCAAGGAGGTGTCTTATGATTAAGCTTACGCTTCCCACAACGGAGGAAGCCGTGCGCGCGCTTAAAGTGGGCGACGAGGTCCTGCTGACGGGCAAAATGGTGACAGCCCGGGACAGGGCTCACAAATACATGGTGGAGAAACGGCCCGATGAAGTGCGCGACATTTTGCGGGACACGGTTATATACCACTGCGGCCCGGTTATGAAGAAACATGATGACGGCCATTGGGAAGTTGTGGCCGCAGGGCCTACAACCTCCATCCGCGAGGAACCGTACCAAGCGGACGTGATAGAGGAATACAAGGTGCGCGGCGTCATCGGCAAAGGCGGGCTGGGCAAGAAAACCCTGGATGGGCTGAAGAAGACCGGCGCGGTGTATTTCCACGCCGTGGGCGGCGCGTCGCAGGTGCTGGCCCGCACGGTGGTGAAGGTGGAAGGAGTCATAAAGCTGGAGGAGTTCGGCGTGCCCGAGGCGTTCTGGATTTTCGACGTGAAGGATTTCCCAGTGGTGGTAACTATGGACGCCCACGGAAACTCGCTCCACGACAAAGTCGGCGCGGAGTCCGAGGAGAAGATGAAAGAGATACTGGCGGGGATGGGGAAATAGCCCTTTTAACCGTGTTCGTTCTAAATGGCGCCGGGGAGAAAAACCCCGGCGTTTTATATTTAGCCAAATAGCCGCCACCGCCAGCCAGATTGACCAACTGGCGCATGGGCTTTACGGGCTGAGGGGGGAGTAGATAAAGCTTGTGGAGGAAATCGCCAGCAAATAACCGGTCTGCCATCACGCTTCGCCGTGGTCCAGCGACCACGGGGAAGCGTGCCTATGCCTATCGGGCAATATTCCATCCCGGCGTTTTTATTTAGCCACAAGCTCCGCCTTCAGCTTCGCCATAGCTTTCGCCCGATGGCTTATCCTGTTCTTTACCTCCAGCGGAAGCTGGGCCATTGTCTTGCCATATTCGGGGACGAAGAATATGGGGTCGAACCCGAACCCTTTATCCCCTTCCTGCCGGTCATGCACAATACCCTCGCAGGTGGCGGTTACAAGCGCTTCCCTGCCTGTGGCTGGCTCAACATACGCCAGGGCGCACACGTAGCGGCAGGCGCGGTTTTCAACGCCCTCAAGGCGTTTTAGGACAATTTCGTTCACCTCACTGGCAGGCATGTCTCCACCGAACCTGGCGGAGAATACGCCCAACTCTCCAGGCATTACGTCTATCTCTATCCCCGAATCGTCCGCCACGGCTGGCATTCCCGTGGCCTTTACTATGGCGCGGGCTTTTATCAATGCGTTTTCTTCATAAGTCTCGCCATGTTCCTCCACATCCGGCGCGTTGGGGATGTCCAGAAGTGACACAAAGGTAATCCCTGTCCCCTCAAAGGCGTGGTTGAACTCGCGAACCTTTCCGGCGTTTTTAGTGGCCAGCGCAATAAGAGCTTTCATGATGGAGTATGATAGCAGAGGAGCCCGAACCGGACATGCAAAGCGGGATACCCAATGGAAAATTATTACGCTTTAGGTTTCTTTGCGGCGCTCACTGTGCTGATGATCACCGCCTTCGCCTACATGTCGTCCCACAGGATCAGGCTGTTCCGGGAGAACCTTCGCAGGCTTGGAGTGGACGATAGCGGTATTTCGCTATTCTCCAGCGCCCGGCGCGAATTTATCCATGAGGGATATAAATTCCGCTATATCCAGCCCAAGGTGGACAGGGAGGACGTTTCCAACGACACCCATCTGGCCGTCTTTCACAGAAAACCGTTCAACATCGGATTGCTTGTCATGCGTTCTGGCATCCTGAATTTTGTCCCGCAAGACGTTGCGGGGATAGAACTGCCCTATTACAGACAATATTTCAGCGTCTCCGGAAAGGTCCGGTCGCACTCCGCCATCGAGCCTCCGGCAAGCCTGAGCGCGAGAGAGTATTCTGTTTACGCCCTGGCGAAAGATGCGGGGGCCGGGATATTCTCCAGCCCGGATGTGGACGTCGCCCTGTTGGCCCTGCTGGAAGAGCTTGAAGGGTTGGAAGGCCACCTGGTGATGACAGACGTGGCGGTGGATATGGTGTTGCCCAACGAAACTGAACTGGAGCGGATCTTGCTGGAGAAAGCGAGGAAGGTGAGCGAAGCGATGGCTTCCGTGGGCATTTTCCCGGCCACACCGCCGGCCGCCTCCTCCGGCGTGATTTTCAGGACAATATTGATACTGCTCCTGCTGGCGCTGATAGCGGCTATCGGATTCGTTGTTTTCACGTCGCTGTTCACATAAAAAAAGAGCGGGAGGCGCTTCCACCCGCTCTTGCAAGTAACGCTTTTGCCTACGCCCCGGTGGCGGCGCGGTGGAGCTTTATCTCCACCTTCTCGTCCAGGCTCCTGTAATACTCCTGAAGGATGGCCAGCACTTCAGGCCTGGAGAACTCCTTGGGTATCTCGCCCCCTTCGGACAGGGTTTTGCGGAGCATGGTGCCGGAAAGCAACAGCCGGTCTTTCCCCTCGTGGGGGCAGGTGCGGGCGGAGGCCATGCCGTCGCATTTGAAACACCAGAAAGTCCAGTCTATCTTAAGTGGTTTCAGCTCCAGCGCGTCTTTGGGTATCTCGTCGAATATCTTGTGGGCGTCGAAGGGGCCGTAATAGTTGCCCACCCCCGCATGGTCCCGCCCCACCAGGAGATGGGAGCAACCATAGTTTTGGCGGAACACCGCGTGCAATAGAGCCTCCCGCGGCCCTGCGTAACGCATTTCCATGGGATAACCTGCCTGGATGGCGGTGTTATTGACGAAGTAGTTTTCCACCAGCGCGTTGACGGCCCGCACCCGCACCTCCGCCGGAATGTCCCCCGGTTTCAGTTTACCCACAAGCTGGTGGATCAGCAGACCATCGCAGACCTCCACCGCAATTTTTGCAAGATACTCGTGGGAGCGGTGCATGGGGTTTCTAAGTTGTAACGCCGCAACGGAGCTCCAGCCTTTTTCGGCGAAGGCTTTGCGGGTTTGGGCGGGAGTCATGTACACATCGCGGAACATTTCCGGGTAATAGCTTTCGGACAGGACCTTCACCGGCCCGGCCAGGTTCACGTCCCCCTGGGCCATCACCTTCTGCACGCCGGGATGCTCGCTGTCGGTGGTCTTGAATATGGACATGCACTCGTGCGCCTTGTCTATCTCGTATTTTTCGGTGACGGTCATGGTTCCCATCACCTGCTCGGTCTCGCCGTCCCAGAGCGCCACCTCTCCGCCAACCTTTATGCCGTTGATGCTGGCTTTGTCCGTGGAAAGGGTGATGGGGATGGGCCAGAACAGCCCCGATGCGGTCTTGTAACCGTCGCACACACCCTCCCAGTCCGCCCGGGTCATAAAGCCGGTGAGTGGAGTGAAAGCGCCGATGCCCATCATGATAAGGTCCGACGTCTCGCGCGAGGTCATCACTACCTTCGGCAGGGATTGGGCCTTTTTCAGCTCCGCCTCCCGTTCTTTGCCCTGCAATAGCAGGGGCTTCAACTCCCCGCCGCCATGCGGATTTACAAGCTTCGACATTGGCTTAAAAACCCCCTCGCAATAAAAATTAGTTTGTTACAGCGTGATCCGCCGCCCACGCCCGTTCCCGCTGGGTCATCCTTGCGTGGGTCAGGGCCGTGAACCTGTATAGAAGATGCGCGAATTTTGAAAACGGCGCGTACACAAGCAAAACGAACACGAACACCAGGTGGACATAATACACGCCAAAGCCCAATGACGCGACGTCCAATACGCGCAGGATTTCGGACAATATTCCGCTGGCTATGGTGATGAACAGAGTGAATATGAAGAAGCTGTCGTAATAGCCGGTCACACCCACGCTATCCTTGGCCGCGCCGTACCTTCGGGCGATTATCATGCCCACCCCAGCCAGGGCCATCAGAGCGCCCAGGTTGCCAACAAGTTTTACCGTGAGCCGGGCGGGGTGTGAAAGGCCTATCTGGTGATATTCAAAACCTATCATTCCCAGCTCGTGCGCCCAGTAGAGCGTACCCACCATGGCGGTGGTTATCATGAGGGCTATGAAACCGTACATCGTGAAAAGGTGCGATTTGAACCTGGGCGCGTTGGTGACGCATTTGCCCATCTTCTCGTGCCTGCCCACGCCGATGGCCGCGCCGATCATGGCGGATATCAACGAGCCTTCCGCACGGGCCGCCTTGTTCAGCTCACCCCAGAATTTTTTCACGCTCATAAACGCCGCCACCACCGCAAAGACAACTGCCGGTATGAACGCCATGTCTATCGCCAATTCCGGCATCATGTTGCCGTACTGCATAGGCTTTATGTTTACAAAATCCGGCTTGGCGCCGAGGGAGATAAAACCGTATATCCACACCAAAGGGATTATGAAGAGCGCCGGCAGATACGCGGGTTTGGAAAGCCATTTCCCCAAGAACCCGAAACTGGCGTAATGGGAGAACATTATGTTCCGCGCCGCCGCCAGCACATCGCCGGGTTTTGCGCCCCGGGGGCAATGGGTGGAGCAATCGTTGCACTGATGGCACAGCCACACGTCCCCGTCGGACAGCAGGCGGTCTTTCAAGCCCCACTGGGCCCATATCATTTCCTTGCGGGGAAAAGGCGCCTCTTCAGGCGATATGTTGCAAACCACCGAGCAGTTGCCGCACTGGAAACATTTCTTCAGCGTGGCGCCGCCGTTCTCCATCAACTCCGTTACGAACCCGGCGTCGGGCCTTATTACCTGCGTAGTGACTTCCTGCATATTCCCACTCTTCCTAGAAACCCTTGTTGGGGTTCGGGTCGAATTTCCTCAGCGTTTCCATGAAGCTGTTGATTATCTCCGGCACCCGGTGGTACTCGTTGATGGCCAAAGACTCCACCCGTATCCGCTCCGGCTCCAGCATCATGCGGTTGAGAGTTTCCTGCACCTTGCCCATACGGTAATTGGCCAGCTCCGAGCCTTTCACGAAATGGCATTGGTAATCGTCGCCATGTTTGCAACCGATCATCAGTATGCCGTCCACGCCGGAGGCCAGCGCGTCGGCTATCCACACAAGGTTTGTGGAGCCCAGGCACCGGAGGGGTATAACCCTTAACTCCGGGTCGTACTTCTGGCGCATGATACCGGCCATGTCCACGGCTGGCATGGCGTCGTTCTCGCAAATGAACGCCAGGGCGCGCAGTTTGCCCGAGAACTCGTCGGGTATCTCCATGGACTTGATCATGGAGGCTATCATCGGCACCGAGTAGTTCTTGAAGTTTATGATGCGCTCCGGGCAGGCGCCCATACACACGCCGCACCGCCGACACCGGGTGGGATTGGGTTTTGGCGTCCCCTTTTCGTCCTCGTCCAGCGTGCCGAAGGGGCATTCCTCTGTGCATCGCTTGCACTGTGTACACCTTTGCAGGAAAAAGTCGGGATAACTTGTGTCCCCCGCCCGCGGGTGGACCGCCTTCCCCTGCCCTACCAGCTTAACGCACTGGATGGCTTTTAAAGCCGCGCCCGCCGCGTCGCTCATGGCGCTCTTCATGTCCATGGGATGACGCACGGCCCCGGCGGCGTATATGCCTGTCCGCTGGGTCTCGTAGGGGAAACAGATGAAGTGGGAGTCCGGGAAACCGTTCTTCAAATCGGGAAGCTCGGAGCCTTTCCTGTAGGTAAGGTTCAAAATGGGCGCCTTGCCTATCTTGAACTTGTCACGGTCGGTCATCTGCTCCGCCGGTTTGTCCACCGTCACGGACGGATCATATGTAGTAGGCACAAGCCCCGTGGCCAGCACCAGCAGGTCAGCCGCGATTTTCACCTGCCCGCCCAGCAACGTGTTGTCCACGGTTACCAACAGCTCGCCGTTGGCGCTTTCCACCCCGGCCACATCCCCCTTGGTGAGGAACACGCCCGGATCCTGCTGGGCATCCTTGTAGAAGAACTCCGACTCGCCGGTGGTGCGGATATCCTTGTAGATTATCGTGGCCGTGCATCCGCTCTGCCGGGCGTACATGGCCTGCTTGAGCGACACGGCGCAACACACAGATGAGCAGTATGGAAGATGGTTCTCGTCCCGCGACCCGGCGCATTGGATGAACGCAACGCTCTTGGCCGGTTTGCCGTCGGACGGCCGTTTTATGGAGCCGCCAGCGGCCATCTGCTCGAACTCCACATTACTTACCACGTCCGGCAGGCCCGCGCCCAAGTGGGCCAGCTTGCCCATGTCGTAGGGTTTCCAACCGGTGGCCAGGACAATAGCCCCTACCCGCGCTGTTGACTCGGCCCCGTCATTGATGACCACGTCGAACATGCCCGGCGCGCCGGAGATGGACTTGATGGTGGAATTCAGGTGAACGGTTATGTTTGGGTCTGTCTCCACCTCGCGGACGCGGCTGACGATGTCGTTATCCTCCGGCGTGGTGTATGGGCTTTTGCGCGGCAGAACCTTCGGGAACGCGTTGGCCCAGCCGCCCAGCCGCCCGGTTTTCTCCACAAGGCGCACCTTGTGGGCGGCCAGGGAGGCGCTCCTGGCCGCCGCAAGGCCAGTTATCCCGCCGCCGATGACCAGTATGGTGTCGTCCACCTGCTCTTTCACCGGCTCGGGATAGTTCATCTCCTTCATTTTAGCCAGGCCCATCCGCAGATAGTCCTGCGCCAGCATAAGCGTGTCCTCGTGGCCGGGCTCGTGGCTCCACGCCACTTTTTCGCGCAGGTCCACCCGGTCCAGCAACACGCTCTCGCCGAAATCGAATATGTCGTAATTTACGCGAGGGGAACACGCCGCCACCACCACCGCGTTCACGCCGTCGTTCACTATGCTGTCTTTTATTACCCGCGCCCCTTCCGCGTCGCACAGGAACGGATGGGTCTTGCATACGGGTATTTTCAATTCGCCGGTGGCCACTTTTTCAAGCTGGCTTACATCCACCGCCCCGCCTATGCCGCAACCGGAGCAGATGTAAACGCCGGTCTTTTTGACAACCTTTGTTTCTTCAGCCATGGCTGGCCTCCCCGGCGGAGCATTGCAGGGAGAAAAGCGCCGCCCCCGTGGCGTCCTGTATAGACGAGGTCACGTCCTGCGGCCTTTTGGCCACACCGGTGGAGAAAACGCCCGGCGCCATGTTCTCCGCAGGCATGAATCCATATCCATCCGGCTTGACGCCATTCCCGTTATAGGCAGGCTCCATACCCGTGGCCAGCACCACCAGGTCGCACGATACACTCATCTTCCCGCCGCCCATGATGTCCTCGGCGGTCACCACGGCGCGTCCGTCCGGAGCCTGCTCCACCTTGGCAACTTTGCCCTTTATAACCTTTATCTTCGGATCCGCCGCCACACGGGTGTAAAACGCCTCGTATTTGCCCGGAGCGCGCAGGTCTATATAGAAAACGTAAACCTCGCTGTCCGGGTATTGCTCCCGCACATAGGTTGCCTGTTTGAGCGAGGCAAGACAGCAGATGGAGGAACAATATTGCAGATGGTTCTCGTCCCGCGAACCCGCGCACTGGACGAATGCCACGGTATTCACCGGCCCGCCGTTGTCGCGCCGCAGGATCTTGCCGCCGGTGGGGCCGTTTATGGCCGCCAGCCGCTCCATCTCCACGTTGTTGATGACATTGGCTACGGAGCCGTAACCAAGGTTGGCTATTTTCGACGCGTCATAAGGTTTCCAGCCCGTGGCATAAACCACCGAGGCCACTTTCACCTGGGTCTCGCTGGGTTCCATGCTCAAATCAATGGCGCCGTAATTACATACCTTGGCGCACTCGCCGCAGGATTGCCCCTTGCAAACGCTCATGTCTATCACGTGTTTCATGGGCATGGCCATGGCGTGGGGCAGGTAAACGGCTTTTGTCTGGCTCATGCCGTAGTTGAACTCGTCAGGCCGCGAAACCGGGCAGACGCCCTCGCACTCTTTGCATGTGGTGCACTTGTTGTTTACGTAACGGGGGGCGGTTTTGATGGTGGCGGTGAAATCGCCCTTCTGGCCGGTGATGGAAACCACCTCGGACAGGGTGAGGATTTCGATGTGCGGGTTTACCCTGATTCGCCTGAAATTAATCTCCATGCCGCAATAGGGGGGGCACAGTTTCGGGAAATATTTGTTCATCCGGGCCACCCTGCCGCCCAGATACGCCTCTTTCTCGATGAGATAAACTTTCTGTCCGCACTCGGCGGCCTCCACCGCCGCGGTCATGCCAGCTATCCCGCCGCCAATGACAAGGAGGGAGTTGTTCATGTGGTCAACCTCTTAAATTTTCTCATTTGTCATCGTCAGGTTTTTCTCTCAAGACAGTACTTATTAAACTCATCGGTATTTTGATATTTACTAACGACACCTGGAGATATATTCCCATTCTGAATAAATTTTGAATATAAGTCCTTCAAGTCAAATTTTTTGTGAGGATACAGAGCAATGTACCTATTTATCCAATCAACACAATACAAATCAAACTTACCCTTCTTGGTGGGAGTAGTATATTTTATTAAAAGACGATTTGGATTTTTTGGGGGATCATTCAATAATTTTCGATAAAAATAGCCTGTTCTGGGTGTCAATATGGCCCCAACAAAATCCGGTTGATTAAACCATTCAGCCGCATCATCAATAGCTTCACCAATATACATATTATTTTTCCGATAAAACCAGCCTGTACTAATGGCTCCTCTCAGGAAAAGTGGCCTTGCAGGAGGCAGATTGGGCGGCTTTACATCGTCAAAAAGCGCAAAATGTAGTATTAAGTCCTGAGTGGCTTGTACCACAAAGAAAAGTGCGAGAGAGAGGTCTTCATTTTCTACCGTAATGATAAAAGTGTCTGAAAGTAAATTGAAATTCAGTTGATCGGGATTAGCTTCTATATCCAATTTGGTCGACATTTCTTTTATTACGTTTTTTTGAACCTTCGCAACCATGTTAGAAATTAAATTAATTTGCGCAGTCAGATTAGCTGGATGAGTTGACTGCCACATCCCCTTAAATCCAAGAATATCCAGAAAGGCGACGGCCCCTTTTGATATTTTGGGAGCGCTGGCATCCTGAGTTGGGTCAGCAACTGTTACTTCATCGGCCATTTGAATTACCTTAGTTATCCATAGGATCTAAAGCCTTTTTCTCCCCCTTAGCAAGGGGGAGTCCGCCGAAGGCGGGTGGGGGTTTAATTCGCCCCGGCGCTTAACAAGTTAACCACGCAACTATTTAAAAACCTAAATTAAACCCCTCCGGCCCACAGAGCCGGGCCACCTCCCCTTGCTAAGGGGAGGAGCATTTAGGAGTATTACCGTTCGTCCCATTCCCACCCCTCCCCCTTAGCAAGGGGGAGTCCGCCGAAGGCTCCGCCGGAGCCGAAGGCGGGTGGGGGTTTAATTTCTTTCATTTTACGTTACTGTGAATCATGGCAAAGCCGAATTAAACCTCCCCCGCCGCTTGGCGGCGACCCCTCCTTGCTAAGGAGGGGCGAATAACAAGCCTAAATTACCCCCCCCCCCCGGCCCGCAGAGCCGGGCCACTTCACCGAACTTCGGGGAGGAGAATTTAGGCGCTTTGCTTCTTAACTAAATCCTCAATCACTTTCCACAGGGTCATCAATACGCCATCAAGATTTTTATAAACATCATTGTTTGTCACTCTAAAAAATGTCATGCCATAACTTTCGATTTTATGTTGGCGCGCTTTGTCTTTTTCTTTACCGTCACCCATAAAATGAGTATCTCCATCAACCTCTATGACCAACTTCAATTCAGCGCAATAAAAATCAACGATGTATTTGTCGATTCCAAATTGACGGCGGAATTTGAAACCTGAAACTTGTTTGCCCTTTAACCTGGACCAGAGAATTCGTTCGGCTTTAGGCGAATCTTTTCGCAGGCTGACGCGATAATCTTTCTGTTCACGTTTGTTGTAAACATCCATCGCTAAGACCTAAATTAAACCCCTCCGGCCCGCAGAGCCGGGCCACCTCCCCTTGCTAAGGGGAGGAGAATTTATAATGCAACGATTATTTTATCTCTAGTTACAAAACCGCGTCAAACCGCCGAATGGCTGGATACACCCCGCACACAAACTGCCCGCAATGTGAAAGAACAAAGGCGGGGATGGTGCGTTTTGCCCGGCCCCGCTAGCAAATATCAAGGGAATGTAGGGGCAGGTTTTAAACCTGCACCGCCATGCGAATCCAGAAAGGTTGCAGAGGCGGTTAGCGAACCGCCCCTGCCGTTAAAACTAGCTTTTCGCCACCAAGTCCTGGTGCGGAACTTTCTTCATCGCCCACTCTCCGGTCTTCGGGTCGAACCGGGAGTTGACGAAACATTTCCACTCGTTCTCGTCCAGGTTCGGATAGTCGCTCCTGTAATAGAAGCCTGGGTACCTCGTCTCCTTGCGGAAGTAGATGTGGCGCAGGTGCATCTCCGCCGTCCAGATGCGGTGGTAGTTCTCCCACGCCCGCAGAAGCTCGTGAAGATCCTTGGCGGCCATCTTCTCCGCGTCTTCCTTGAGCATGCCCAACAGGTGGAGCGCCACGTCCATCAGCTTCTCCGACGTGGTGTAGTAGGTGGAGGTGCCCGCCACATACTCGTCCATCATCTTGTTGAGCCGGAACATCACCATCCGGGGCCGGATGAAATTGGGGTTTATCATCGGGTCGGTGGTGTAGTCCTTATGGTCCATATAGTTCTGGAACGGCTTGTAGATGTCCGCCGCCAACTGTTCCTTGGACACGGTGATGGTCGGTTTGAAGCCGCTGTTGTCCCGGGCGAACCGCACCATGGACTTGGCCGCTATGCGACCCTCGGTGAACGAGCCGGACGAGAACTTGTGCCCCGAGGCGCCCACGCCGTCTCCGGCGGTGAACAGGCCTTTAACGGTGGTCATGCGGTTGTAACCCCACTGCCACTCGGCAGGAGCCATGTCTTCCGGGCCGGACACCCATATGCCGCAGGCTCCCGCGTGGGAACCCAGCAGGTAAGGCTCGGTGGGCATAAGCTCGCTCTTGGTCTCCTCCGGGCGGATGTTCATGCCTGCCCACAGGTTGGCCTGGCCGATACACATGTCCAGAAAGTCCTCCCAAGCCTCGGCCACCAGGTGTTTGAACTGCTTGGCGTCCATGTCCTTGGCGAGGTTGGCCATGCCGGTGGGGGTATCCATGAAAATTGGCCCGCGGCCTTCTTTCAGCTCCTTCATCATTTGATGGTTGCGCAGGCAGGTGGAGGGAACATGCGCCAGTCCGTAAGGTGGATACTGCTCCAAAAGCGCCTTGTTCTTCACCGTATAGTCTTCGCCCAGGCCGTTTATGGCCTTGGACTTGAACAGCAGGAACCACGCGCCCACCGGGCCGTATCCGTCCTTGAACCGGGCGGGCACGAAGCGGTTTTCCATGGTGGTCATCTCCGCGCCCACCTGGGCCGCCATGGCGTAGGTGGAGCCGGCGTTCCACACCGGGTACCAGGCCCGGCCCATTCCTTCGCCCGTGGAGCGGGGGCGGAAAATGTTCACCGCG
The DNA here is from genome assembly GCA_016208975.1 of Nitrospinota bacterium. Classification (NCBI taxonomy): domain Bacteria; kingdom Pseudomonadati; phylum Nitrospinota; species Nitrospinota bacterium. The sequence goes on along the minus strand of JACQXA010000004.1, from coordinate 1,619,582 downwards.
CCGCCGCAGGCTATAAGTATGGTCTTGGCCCTGAAGATGTATATCTTGTTCTCCCTTACGCTGAAACCCACGGCCCCGGCGATGCGGTTGTCCTCTTTTTCGTCCAGCAGGAGTTTCACGATGAAACACCGCTCTATGATGTTGTCTATCCCCAGGGCCTGTTTGGCCGCTTCGGCCACTATCACCTTGTAGGATTCGCCGTTTATCATCACCTGCCATTTGCCGGAGCGGACGGGCTTGCCACCCTCCCGCAGGGTCTTGCCCTCATCGCCGGGCTGTTTCCATACCGGCAGGCCCCACTCCTCGAAAAGCTGGACGGTGCCGTCCACATGCCTGCCCACGTCATACACCAGGTCGTCCCGGGTGATGCCCATAAGGTCGTTGGCCACCATCTTCACGTAATCTTCCGGTGTGTTCTCGCCCAGGTAGGTGTTGATGGCCGAAAGGCCCTGGGCCACGGCGCCGGACCGGTCCATGGCGGCTTTGTCCACCAGTGTCACCTTGTATTTGCCCTGGGCCCACCTCGCCGCCTCGTAAGCCGCGCCGCAGGCGGCCATGCCGCCGCCGACTATCAGGATGTCGGTCTCCATTTCCACTATGTTCGGGTTCAACGCGAAATCCGCGTGAAAGTTTTCCGCAGGTTTAACCATTTTTTTATTCTCCCGTCTCGCTTATTTCTTGATCGCCGGCAGGGTTACGCCGATCTCGGTGAAAAGGTTCTGGTTGCCGAGATCCGCGTCCTGCGGGGTGGGCTTGCCTTCATAGGGCCTTATGGAGCCTTCCGGGGTCGTGCGGATGGGGAATTTGAACCTCTGGACTTTACCGTCGCGGAATTTCACGGTCCACATAACCGAATCGGTGGAGCGCATGGGGATGGATGTGCCGCCCATGGGCACGAAATCGGCGTATGGCCGGGCCTCTATGGCCTGCTGGGGGCAGATCTTAACGCAGGAATAGCACTCCCAGCACTGCTCCGGCTCCTGGTTTTGCGCCTTCATCCTGTCCTTGTCCAGGTACATCAGGTCGTGAGGGCAGATGTACATGCAGGCGGTCTTGTCTTGACCCTTGCATCCATCGCATTTATCCTGGATTACGAAAGTAGGCATCACTCCTTCTCCTTAACGGTTGTTGCTCGTCATTACAGGCAAAAGAAAGCTTAAAAGGAGCGGTGGAGCCAACTGCAGGGGCTTTTTCCAGGCGCGAAAACAGGCTACGCGCGGAAAAAACCTGTCCACCCCCTCTATTAACTGTGATCAGAACTTGATTATCACGCCGCGATTAGGAAAAATAAAATAGATTGTTTTGATAAAGTGATAACCTTTTATATATGCTTAACCAGATAACCATCCACCAGCTCGACCTGTTCCTGGTGGCGGCCAAGCTGAAAAACTTCTCCAGGGCCGCCGACCAGATGGCCATAAGCCAGCCGGCTTTCTCGGCCCAGATAATAAAACTTGAGAAAATCCTGGGTTCCCCCCTGTTCGAGCGCATAGGCAGGCGGATAGAGCTTACCGAGGCGGGATCCATATTCGAAAGCTACGCGCAGATGACGCTGACGGCCCTGAGGGAAGGCAAGCAGGTGATAGACGACATCACCCGCAAAGTGGTGGGCAAGTTAAGGCTGGGCGCCAGCACCACCATAGGCAACTACATCCTTCCGGACTACCTGGGCAAGTTCAAGAAAAAATACCCCTCGGCCAGGATAGAAATGGTGGTGGGAAACACCAACAACATAGAGCAGTCCATCCTCAAAGGGGAGATAGACCTGGGCATAGTGGAAGGCCCCGTGCGCAACAAAAGCATAGAGGTTTACCGGTTCCGCACCGACGAGCTTGTGGTTATTTTCGCCAACAACCATCCGTGGAAAAACCGGCATTCCATAAAGATCGAGGATCTGCAAAAAGAGCCGCTCATAATCCGGGAACGCGGTTCCGGCACCCGCAAGGTGTTCATGGACAAGGTGGATCCGGAGAAGACCCCTCTCAATATCATCATGGAGCTTGGGGACACCGAGGCCATTAAAAAATCGGCCCAGTCCAACCTTGGGGTGGCGGTGGTGAGCCGGGCGGCAATCGACGAAGAGGTGAAGGAAAAACAGCTACGGTTCGCCAGGATTGAGGGGGTGAACCTGGAAAGGAAACTTAGCCTGATACTGCTGAAGAACCGCTATCTTTCAAACCCGTTGCGGGCTTTCTTGAATATCCTGGAGCCGGAGGAAGTCCCCCACATTCTGGAAAAAAAGTGACCGGCCAGCCGAAAAATACTGCTAACAGCTCCGGCGTAATCGTCTAGAAAAGCCCCAGGGCCATTTTCAGGTCGTTCTCGTCGAACATCACGCCGCCGCCCGCCAGGAAAGACCGGTACTTTTCGTTCAGCAGTTCGTCGCCGCCCAGGTAAAGGAAGAGGTACTTCTGCATGTTCCATCGCAACTGGGCTTTCAGCTGGGAGTTCTTGGCGTCTTTATCGTACCCGGAGAGGTTGAACAGGTCGGCTGACGCCATCACCCGGTCGCCAAACAGGTGTATGTCCGCCCCGGCCCCGGCGGAGGACTCTATAAGCCCCGCCCTGATAGTGATGTCTGAAAAACGTTTGGCCATGGTGAGTGTGTACAGCAAAGAGTTGATCGTGTTCCGGGTGGAGGAGATATCCGTCCGCCGCATGTCTTCGGTTGCCTCCAGCAGGTAGTATTTATCCTCCCTGGGCTGGATTTTCACAGACACGTGTGACTTGGTCTGCCCCAGCTCCGACTGCCGCTCGGAGCGGATACCCACCATTAGGTTCACCTCGTCGGCCTTGTTCAAAAGTTTCTTGGCGCCGGATAGCGCGCTGTTGAGGTTGTCATATACCTGCTCGTCGCTCACAAGCTTGCCCACGGTGCCCTCGCCCCGTTCTATCTTGCTGGTTACGTTCTCTATGGACGAGGAGGCGTTCTTCACCGAGGCCATCAGCGAGTCTATTTTTGCGGAGGCGCGAGAGAGGTTATCCATGGTCGTCTTCAGGTTTTCCCTGTTCTCCTTGAGCATGCCGCCAAACTCGCCGGAGACATCTTTCAGGTTGGCGATGCCATCTGTCAGGTTGGCCCGGTTATCCTCGATCAAGGTTTTAAGCCCCGATGCTACTATTTCCATGTTTTTGGCCAGCGACGGGGCTTCTTTGGCGAAGCTCTCGGATATCACCGAGAAGTTGGACATGGTCACTTTCAGCGCCTGCCGGTTCTCCGCCAGAATGAGGTCCATGTTGGCCGCGGCGGAGTCTATATTATGCAAAATGTTCTTGAGCGACTGCTCCCCCTCCTCGGTGCCGAACGTGTTCCGTAACGAGTGGGTGATTATTTTGATATCCTCCACCGCGCTGGACATTTTGGCCATCATGTCGCTTATTTCGGCGGCGTCTTCGGAGCGGGTAAGCGCCTCGCCGGTCTTCAACAGGGGGCTTTCCTTCGTGCCCTGGACAATTTCTATATACCGTTCGCCCAGCAGGCCGGAGGTCCTTATAGTGCCTATGGCATCCGCGCGGATGTCGGCGTCCCGGGTGAGGGAGACGGTGATGCGGGCCTTGGAGTCCACAAGGTCTATCTTCTCCACATAGCCTATTTCCACGCCGGAAAGTTTAACCTTCGCCCTCTCTTCCAGCCCGGCCACGGAGTTGAAGGAAATGTTGAATTTCATGTATTCGCCGCGGCTGAAAATGTCCACACCGGCGGTTTTAAAAGACAGGTACAAAAGGGCAAAGCCGGCAAAGATGGTCAGGAACCCGACCCTGGTTTCCGGCGTGAACAATTTCATCTGGCTGTACCTCTATTATCCGTAACTTGGCGGGTAGTTACTGGCCCCGCTGGCTACCGGCGCTTTCCGCCCCGGGCCGTTCTTCTCCCTTTTTCTGGATGGCTTCGGTCTGCCTTAAAACTTTACCAATGTAACAGAATTCCGCCACCTCTGGAATATCGGAAAAAAACACCTCGTCCGGCGTTCCTACCGCCACGAATTTACCCTGGTAGAGCATGGCTATCCTGTCCGCGATGCGGTTGGCGGAAACCATGTCGTGGGTGATGGTTACCGCGGTCGCGCCTATTTTACTCTGAAGATCCACGATAAGTTCGTTAATCTGGTCGCACATGATTGGATCCAGCCCGGTGGTGGGCTCGTCGTACAGAATAATCTCCGGGTCCATGGCTATGGCCCGGGCCAGCCCGGCCCGTTTCTTCATGCCGCCGGAAAGCTCGGCGGGCTTGAGGTTTTCCACGTTGAAAAGCCCCACCAGCCGCAACTTTTCGGTGACTATCTTCTCGATATCGGTTTTGGAAAGGTCTGTATGCTCCTTTAACGCAAACCCCACATTCTCGCCGATGGTAAGCGAGTCGAAAAGGGCCGCCCCCTGGAAAAGCATGCCGAATTTCCGGCGAAGCTTGTTCAGCTCCTCCTCGCTCAAGGCGCCAACCTCAATTCCGTCCACTGTCACCCGCCCCTTGTCCGGGTCCAACAGGCCTATCATGTGCTTTATCGTAACGGATTTGCCGGAGCCGGAGCCGCCGATTATCACCATGGACTCGCCCCGTTTTATGGTGAGGCTGGCCCCGTCCAGCACCTTCTTGGGCCCGAAAGCCTTGTGGAGGTCTATCAGCTCTATTATCGTGTCGTCCGCCATGCCAGTTAGCCTTTGTCTAGAACAGGAACGCGGTCATAACGTAGTCCGTAACAAGTATGAGGATGGACGATATCACCACCGACCGCGTGGTGGCCTTTCCCACACCCTCGGCGCCCCCTTCCGTGGCGAATCCCTGGAAACAACAGACTATGGCTATGATGCCCCCGAACACCATGCTTTTGAACAGGCCGGAGTAAATGTCGTTCAACTCCAGGAACTCGAAAGTCTTTTTCATGTAAACCACCGGGTTGGCCTCCAGCGTGCCCACCCCTATGGCCGCTCCGCCCATTATGCCCAGCACATCCCCCACCACCGACAGCATGGGAAGCATCAGCACCCCTGCGATGAACCGGGGCACGATAAGGTATTTAATGGGGTTGGCCGCCAGGGTGTACAAAGCGTCGATCTGCTCGGTCACCTTCATTGTGCCAAGCTCGGCGGCCATGGCGGAGCCCGCCCGGCCCGCCACCATTATGCCGGTAAGCACCGGCCCCAGCTCGCGGGTCATGGAAAGGGCCACCACGGTGCCCACCATGCTCTCGGCGCCGAACCGTTTAAAACCGATGTAGCTTTGCAAGGCCAGCACGCCACCGGTGGACAGCGCCGTAATGGCCACCACGGGCACCGAGTTGTAGCCGATCTCCTGCATCTGCTCGAAAACCGCGCGGATGCGCAATGGCGGGCGGACAAGCCATTTGAGCACCTGCCAGGTGAACATGGAAAGCTCCCCCACCGAGTGGGCGGTCCAAATCACCCACAGGCCGATGTTGCCCACCACGGCCTCTATGACAGCGACGCTGAATTTGATCAATTACCTTACTTCCATGCGGAGCCCGGCGGCAGATTCCCGAAGCTTCGGCGAGGCATCCAGACTACATATCCCCTGGCTACCCCGTGACCGCCTGATCACGGATTTTTTCCATCGCGCAATCATACCAAAATAGGCGGGGGAAAGAACACTATCGGAGGGAGGCGGGTAAATTTATTTTGCGGGAGGTTCCGGGCTCAAATCTATACGCACGCCGTTTTCTTTCACGAACTCGGCGAAACTCCCCGGCTCCGGATTGTCGAAAACGCTGGCGGGGAAGAAATGGGGTTCAAGATCATGACCATATTTAATTTGTACGTTTACGAATTCCTCGGTGAATCGTTCAAAATCCCAGTTCTCCACACCTTCGGCAAATACGCCTATATCCACATCGCTCCATTCATCCGCCGTGCCGTTTATTTGCGAACCGAAAATGTACACAGCTGTAACTTTTGATGACCTGTTCAAATCCAGCATGGCTTCCTTAATACGCTTTTCTATTTCAATAGAGACAACAGCCATTGGATTTCCTCCTCGGATTTATCGAGCGCCTCCTTGGCTTTTTGATGCGAAACCCTCTTCGACATCGCCAGCAAATCTTCAGGATAGCGAGAGCCGATATAGTATGAAACTAGTTCGGCATAGAATTTTTCCTGCTCAGCCGAAAGTTTCAACTGCGCCAGCTCGCCTAGTTTGACAAGGCTGTGAATTCGCGGGGCCATTTTGCCTGTAACCTGGATAACAATCGCTTTCAAAGCCTTCTCGATCGCCTGCTGGCGCATGAAAAGAACGTAAGGGAACGGCTTTGCCTCAAGCATGGCCTTGGCGGTGTCAATATCATAACGGGCCTGATCAGCCCATCGTTCAGGAGTGGTCATTCCTGCTTATCACTCTCCCTCATCAGAATCATCACTGCCGTTAAATTTGGCATGTTTTAAAGCTTTGACTCGTTTGGAAAACACCTTGTGAAGCTTTTCCAGATTATCTAATAGCCACTGATGTTGCCGGGGCCAATCATTCCTGTCTGTTGGATTTGTTTTATCTAGTTTGATCAAAACCTTACTTTCTTTTTTATCCGGCATTTCACGCCAGTCCAGATCACAGCCAAATTGCTTTTCCGCATCATGCTTTTCTGCAAATAATTCCTTGAAATTAGACTTTGAGTGAGGCCCGTATATCCCTAAATGGGCCGTTATAAATTGTTTCTGGTTGTTCACGGAAGCGAGAAGGCAAAAGTTAGAGGTTCCAATAGCAACATTCGTCCATTGTTGCGGTAGCGGTTTTTGAGGCTTTATAAGTTTGCTCCTCGTTTTTGCCAGATCACTAAACCCGGCCCAATATTCAATCAGCGTTTGTCTATATTCGTTTAGTTCGCCCTCCTCGATTCTCTTTCTTGAATCAGCGACCGATTTGGCCCAATCATTCGGTTTGCAAACAACGTTAAACTTGGGAGCCGGCAAAGAGCCCCCTATGCGCCACAATTCAACTTCCAACCCGAAAAAGTTAAAATTTTCATCAGTGATCTGATTAAGCCAATCCATGGTAGCTCGATGCTCATCAGTAAACTTTTGGGCTATCCAGACAATCGTTACAGCCTTCAACCCGGCGGCATAAGTAAGCAGTTGCCCTAAATGTTTATGATCGGTAGCCTCAAGCTGGTTTTCAATTAGAACCCATGAATCATTTGATATATCTTTGCACAGAATATCCGCTCTAAATGGGCCTACATTCTTTTCCTGGGCTTCCAACTCAAGTTCAATCCCGATAGTATCGCCTAGAAGGGCTATATTTTCGTCCTGAGCCAGCCATGGTGTGAACTCCCCAGATTCGCTGTCCCAGATCTCACGTAAATCCATCCTCTGCAATTGGCCAAGAGAGTTGGTTTTCATTTGTCTTATCCTATTAGCATCCGATAGTTATCCATGTGTTTGAGCGGCTTCCTGTAATACTTCATGCCTATCCTCTATTATCTTCCGGAATTGAGGGCTGGTGTCCGCCCATTCCACCACGTCCACCTTGAAGGGCAGATTGGACTCGCTGAAAGACTCTTTCATCTCCGCCAGCGCGGATGACGGCAATGGCTTGTCTCCCATCACGGCCAGGTCCAGGTCGGAAAATGGTTTGGCGGAACCGGTAATACGGGAGCCGAACACCCACACTTCCCTGCCCGGCGCATGGACGCGCAAAATGCCCATCACCGTTTCCATATCGCCGGGGCTGATATCAATCGTCCGCAAGGTTGCGCCGCTCCAGTTCGGAAAGCACATAAACCATGTCATTACGGAAATCGCTTAACACGGAAACTATTTGCTCGGCCTTGGCGTTATCGTAAGTATGGCTGGTGATATTCCGCTTCTCTCGATAGTCCCTGAATCTTGCCACATCCGTTAAAAATCCCGCTTCTGCGCCCGCCCGGATCACATCCATATAATTCATCATGTCTATCACCGAAGGGCCGGCCACCGCCTTTTCCAGCCACCGTTTAAGCATTTTGAACGCCACCTCATGGGTGAATTCAAAAGCCTGTATCGCGGCGGCGCGGAATTGTTCGCGCAAATCCGGGTCCTTGGCCAAATCCGAGTTAAGATAATTCAGGCTTTTCTCCAGCGCGGCTATGGCGTTTTTCAAAGCGGATAAATCGAGCTTCATCACAATATCCTCAGCTCTATCAGGTTCGGCGTTTCTTTCATCTGGCGGTAAAAGCCGGTAAGGTTCTCTGGATTTGTATATTTCAGCGATATGGTCTGCTCGGTGATCTTTTCCTCTTTGAGGAAGCGGTGCTTGCTCTCCAGCGCTTTCATTCCGAAATCCTTCACCAGCGCTTTCACGTCCAACTCCTCGGCGCCGCTTGTCCTTATCATTATCTCCGCGTAGTTGTCCTGCGAAAGGACGGACTCCATGTTCTTGAGCGCCACAAGGCTTAAAATGGCGAAGGCCGTGGCCGCGGCGCCCAATCCATACTCACCGAACCCCACCGCCATGCCGATGGCGCTCACTATCCAGAGGGACGCGGCGGTGGTAAGCCCCCGAACCAGGGCGCCGGTTTTCAATATGGCCCCCGCGCCAAGGAAACCTATTCCGGTGATGATCTGCGCGGCTATTCTGCCGGGATCGGTTACTGCCCCGTAAACTTCGTAAGCGTGGATTGATACTATTGTGAAAAGGCAGGAACCCAGGCAAACCAGAATCTGTGTGCGAAAGCCCGCCTGTCTGCCCCGGATCTGCCGCTCTACGCCGATAAGGGCGCCGAAAATGGCGGAGACCAGCAGTTTTAATATGGCTTCCATCCGTTTCGCCTCAAGTTTGAAAGGCCATGGAACGCGAAGGTTTATCCGCTGAAAACCTCGTTAATCCCGCGAATATACCCTTGTAACCCTGCGCCCGAGCCCGCAAAGAACCTCGTACGCTATGGTTCCCGCATGGCGCGCCAGCTCCAGGGCGGTCACTTTTTTCCGCCCCTCCTCGCCGATGAGGGTGACTATGTCGCCTTCCTTCACATCTATGCCGGTAACGTCGAACATGGAGCTGTCCATGCAAATCGTGCCGATCTGCAGGGCGTATTCTCCGTTAATGATAGCACGGGCCTTGCCGCTTGCCGCTCTCTGGTAACCATCGGCGTATCCGATGGAGGCCACCGCCACCTTGCGCCTTCCGGGGCTCACCCACCGCATGCCGTAGGAGACAGTGCCCCCTTTTTTCACATCCCTCACCAGGCTCACTCGGGCTTTCAGGCCCAAGACTGGCTTTAATCCGGCGTTTCCTCCGTCAAACTCCTGAACGCCATACAGGCTGATGCCTGGGCGGACAAGGTCGTATCTCGATTCCGGATGAAGGAATATGCCGCCGCTGTTGGCCACATGGCGTGGCGGCAGGATATGGCCCTTTGCGCGGATTGACGCCAGCGTGTCATCAAAAAGATTTATCTGTTTGCCGGTGAATCCGCCGCCGTTGGAAGAGTCGGCCAGATGGGTCATTATCCCAACGATCTTCACCCCTTTAAGCCCGGCTATGCGCCCGTACATATCCACGGCGTGGTCCGCGTCGGCCCCAAGGCGCGTCATGCCTGTGTTGATTTTCACATGTACCGGCGCGGGTTTCCCTTTTGGCGCTTTTCTGGCGATGGCTTTGGCCCCCTCGACGGAGCTTACGGTGACCTCCAGCCCTTGTTCCGCCACAACCTTCGCCTGCTGGGGGAACGCCCAGTCCAGTAACACGATACGCCCTTTATATCCGGCTACGCGAAGCTCCACCCCCTCGGCCACTGTTCCCACGCACAACGCGGCCACTTCTTTTCTTCCGGCCAGTTCCCTGGCCAGTTTTACCGCGCCATGGCCGTATCCGTTGGCTTTTATCACCGGCATGAGCGGAACTCCGGCGGCCTTATGGATCACCGAGACGTTATGATGGAGCCGGTCCAGGCTTATCCCGGCGAACAGGGGATGAAAGGGTTTCACAGGCGGCGCCCGCTTACGGCCGCCGGGCGGCCAGCGCAGTCCGCCCCATTAAAAGCCTTCGTCATAGCCCGCATATTCCGTAGGCTCTTCCCGGGCCAGGTCTTCAAACCGCGTGAATTCCTTGAGGAATGTAAGCCTCACCGTGCCTATTGGGCCGTTCCTTTGTTTGCCGATTATAATCTCGGCCGTGCCCTGGGCGTCTTTCTTCTCCTTTTCGTACACCTCTTCGCGGTACACGAAAAGAACCAGGTCGGCGTCCTGCTCGATACTGCCGGACTCGCGCAGGTCCGACAACTGGGGCTGTTTGTGCTGGCGCTCCTCAACTTTACGGGAAAGCTGTGATATGGCGATAACCGGCGCGTTGAGCTCCTTGGCCAGGTGTTTTAGCGAACGGGTGATCTCCGAGATTTCCAGCGTCCTGCTCTCCACCCGGCCCCTGCTGGTCATAAGCTGTAGGTAGTCTATTATCACCAGGTCCAGCCTGCCCACCTCGTGAAGAAGGCGGCGGGCCTTGGCGCGCACGTCCAGCACCGTCTGGCCGGGGGTGTCGTCTATATAAATCCTGCTCTTGTGCAACCGCCCGGCGGCGGCGGTAAGTTTTGGCCAGTCGCTCTGGGCCAGGTAACCCGTGCGCAACCTGTGGCCGGACACTTTCGCCTCGGAACAGAGCATCCTGAGCACCAACTGTTCGGCGGACATTTCCAGCGAGAATATCGCCGCCACCCTGTCCTCCTCCAGCATGGCCATGTTCTGGGCCACGTTTATGGCGAACGCCGTTTTACCCATGGATGGCCGTCCGGCGACGATTATCAGGTCCGAAGGCTGGAGCCCGGCTGTCTTCTCGTCCAGCTCCTTATAGCCTGTGGGGGTGCCGGTTACCAACTGCTTGCTGGCGTAAAGGTTTTCGACGGTCTTTATCGAATCCTTGATTATGCTCTTTATGGGCAAAAGGCTTTTGCGTGCCCTTTGCTGGGAGATGTCCAGCACCATGGTCTCCACCCTATCCAGCAGGGTGTCAACCTCTTCGGCCTCTTCGTAGGCCAGGGTCACCACCTCGCCTGCCACGGTGATAAGCTTGCGCAGTATGGCCTTCTCGCGGACGATGCGCGCATGCACCCGGGCGTTGGCGGCGGTGGGAACCATGTCCACCAGCTCCGCCAGGTAATCTATCCCGATATCGTCATAGTAGTTTTTCTTGCGGAGCCCTTCAGCCAGGGTCATCAAGTCCACCGGCTCGTTCTTCTCGTAAAGCTCCAGGATCGTCTCGAAGATCTTCCGGTGCGCTGGCTTGTAGAAATCCTCCGGGCTTGTGAGGGCCTCGATTACCTTGGGAAGAGCCTCGTTGTCCAGCAGGATGGCGCCCAGCACGAACTGCTCCATCTCCAGGTTTTGGGGCGGTATCCGGCCGCTGGGCCGCTCCCGGACTACGCCGGCGCCGTAAGTTTCGTTCATTTATTTTGCCCCAACCTGTGCGTTCAGGGGGCGGCATTGCCCCCGCAAGAAAGACCTGATTATAAATAACGGGCCCATCCGAAGCAACACACCTTGCCATAACGCGCGAAATAAGCTATAATTGTGCAAATAAACTTAGCTTTTTCAATGGTGTGGTGGTGAAATTTTCCGCGGCGGCCCTGCTTTTTGCGGCCCTTTTTCTGGTGGCCAGGCCTTCCGGGGCCGAGGTTTACATGCTAAAAGACAGCCGCGGCGTAGTGTTTTTCACCGACCATCTCCCGGAAAACCCCCGCAACTTCACCGTTCTTAAAAAATACGGATTCCAGGGGCAAAAAGGCGGGGTGGTTTACCGTTCTCCCGGCGGGCGGGGGCCGATATTCACAACCAATTACGACAGCCTGATCAACGCCGCCGGGTCGCGCCACGGGATTGATCCCCGGCTTATCCGGTCGGTAATCAAGGTGGAATCCAACTTCAACCGCTACGCCCGCTCCTCCAAGGGCGCCATGGGGCTTATGCAACTGATGCCGGATACGGCCAGGCTTGTGAACGTCTCCAGCCCTTACGAGCCGGACCAGAACATTAACGGTGGCGCCAGATACCTTCGCATGATGATGAACGAGTTCGGCGGCAACCTCCGGCTGGCCGTTGCGGCCTATAACGCCGGGCCTGAAGCGGTAAAACGGTACCGGGGCGTCCCCCCTTACCGGGAGACGGTGGATTACGTCTCCAAGGTGCTTTACCATTACTCGTCGGTGGCGGGCAGGATAGGCATGAGCGATGCGGTGGTTACCACCTCGTTGCCAGTGGCCAGCGATGACGCCAACGCCCAGAGCGGTTACAAAAAACCCCGGAAAGCGGTTTTCTACACCTATAAAAACGGTTCCGGCGAACAGGTGTTTACAGATAGACCCGTTGGTAAAAAACGGGTGCTGGTGGACTGAGCTTTTCTTGACCCTGTTTCTTTAATATTTCCTCTCTTTTCCAGCCTGCAAAGCCTGTTGCGGCGCAACAGGCGCTAGATTGACAAATCTGTCGCTATCCCGGCTCATAAAAGCGCAATAACTCCCGCAGTTACAAGACGTTACTCTTTGGCCCGCTCTATGCTTCATTTCTCAATCAAGTATTGATAACCGAATCGGGAAGAGGTGAGGTTCATGCCCACGGATGTTGAAACCTATTCATCCAAGTTCAGGGAAGCGGGGCTAAACCCTTACAGGCGGGGCGCTTTTTTTGAAGACGACGCCAAGCCATTAGGCCGGGCCTTGCTGGAAGGCAGGAGCCGCGACGTAAAGCTTTTCTGGATTGTGGACCCGTTTACCGAAGTCATCACCGGGGCCAGGTTTTTCGCTTATGGCGGGATGGAATCCAACGCTGTGGCGGAAGTGCTTTGCTCGCTGGCGGAAAAGAAAACCATGTCCGAAGCCTTGGAGCTGACCGGGGAGGATGTGGACCTGATTTTGCGGGACAATCCCGTAATCTCCTCGGCTCCGGAAAACCGGCGGGAGCTTTTCATCCTGGCCGACGAACTGGTTCGAAGCATGGGGCAGTCATGGCCCATGGCCAAGGCCCAAGCCCTGGCCGCCCTGGAGGCGGGTAATAAAAAAGGGACAGCCGCCAAGGACCTTAAGGAGTTGGTGGCGGAGGCTGAAACCCGCTGGATGGGCCTTTCCAGGGACGAGCAGATTGACCAGATAGAGGCGGCCCTGGATGGCGAGATAAGGGATTACCTGCACAACGAAGGGGGCGACATCATCGTGCGCGACGTAAAGGATGGCCGGGAAGTGATAGTGGAGTGGCAGGGAGTATGCGGCCATTGCGCATCATCCACGGGCATGACGCTGGCCATAATTGAAGACAACCTGCGCTCCCGGATATATCCGGGGCTTACCATAACGCCCACGGGGACATACCTATGACCCCAGGAGACAGTAATGAGAAACGAACCGCAAACAGCGCCGGGCCTGGAAGAGGCCGTGGCCGCCAGGCGGGAATATAAATACGGGTTCAAGACCGCAATAGAGTCCGACATATTCGCAAAAGGGCTTTCGGAAGAGGTCATCCGCGCCATATCCGCCCGGAAAAATGAACCGGACTGGCTGTTAAACTTCCGGCTGGACGCCTACCGGATATGGAAGGGGATGAAACATCCCAGATGGGCCAATTTAAGACTTCCAGACATAGACTTTGACAACATCTCATACTTCTCCGCGCCCAAGCCGAAGAAAAAGCTTTCCAGCATAGAAGAAGTGCCGGTGGAGATACGGGAAACTTTCGAGCGGCTGGGCATCCCCATCGAGGAGCAAAAACGGCTATCCAACGTGGCGGTGGACGCGGTGTTCGACTCCGTAAGCGTTGCCACCACCCACAAACGGCGCTTAATGGAGGCCGGGGTGATTTTCTGCTCCATCTCCGAGGCGGTGCGGGAATATCCGGAGCTGGTCCGCAAATACCTGGGCTCCGTGGTTCCGCAGGGGGACAACTTCTACGCCGCGCTGAACAGCGCCGTGTTCTCCGACGGATCGTTCGTATACGTTCCGCCGGACACGGTTTGCCCAATGGAGCTTTCCACCTATTTCCGCATCAACACCGAAGAGGTGGGCCAGTTCGAGCGGACGCTTATAATTTGCGCCGAAAGGAGCCGGGTGTCGTACATAGAGGGGTGTACAGCCCCCCAGTTCGACACAAACCAGTTGCACGCCGCCATCGTGGAGCTGGTGGCTCTAGACGACGCATCCATAAAGTACAGCACCGTCCAGAACTGGTACCCCGGAGACCCCGATTCCGGCAAAGGCGGCATATTCAATTTCGTGATCAAGCGGGGCCGGTGCCTGGGCAAGAACTCGCGCATATCCTGGACGCAGATAGAGACCGGCTCGGCCATCACCTGGAAATACCCCTCCTGCATCCTGCAAGGGGAAGGGTCCGCCGGGGAGTTCTACTCGGTTGCGCTCACCGCCGGTCATCAACAGGCCGACACGGGCACGAAGATGATCCACCTGGGCAAGAACACCCGGTCGCTGATCATCTCCAAGGGAATCTCGGCGGACTACGCCTCCAACAGTTACCGTGGGATGGTGAGGATGAGCCCCAACGCCGCCGGGGCCAAGAACTACACCCAGTGCGACAGCATGATAATAGGCTCCAACGCCTCTGCCCACACGTTCCCATACATAGAAGGGGCGGCGCAAACCGCCCAGGTGGAGCACGAAGCATCCACATCCCGGATAAGCGAGGAACAGCTCTTTTACCTCCAGCAAAGGGGCATATCCCGGGAGCAGGCGGTGTCGGCCATCATTAACGGGTTCTGCAAGGAAGTGTTCAACCAACTGCCCATGGAGTTCGCCGTGGAAGCCAGGAAGCTTCTGGCCCTGCGGCTGGAAAACGCCATAGCGTGAGGGGAAGCGATGTTAGAGATAAAAGGACTTAAGGCCGGGTTCAACGGCAGTGACATTCTTAATGGGATTTCTCTCACCGTAAAGGCGGGAGAGATACATTCCATCATGGGCCCCAACGGGTCCGGCAAAAGCACCTTGGCCAAGGTGATAGCGGGTCACCCGTCATACCACGTCACCAGCGGGTCGGCGTTTTACGAGGGCAAAGACCTGTTCGCCATGGAGCCGGAAGAGCGGGCGCTGGAAGGCATTTTCATGTCGTGGCAAAACCCGGTAGAGATACCCGGCCTGCCCAACGCCGAATTCTTGAGAATGGCTTTTAACGCCCGGCGCGCGCGCCTGGGTGAAGAAGAGCTGGATCCATTGGATTTCGCCGGCCAGATGGACGAGAAAATGGCCGCGCTGGGGATAGACGAGAAGTTTAGGGAACGAGGCGTCAACGACGGGTTCTCCGGCGGTGAGAAGAAAAAGAACGAGATACTTCAAATGGCCCTGTTAAACCCCAGGCTGGTCATCCTCGACGAGCTGGATTCCGGGCTGGACATAGATGCTTTGAAAATGGCCGCCACCGGGGTGAACACGCTGAAGGGGCCGGACACGGCGCTGGTGGTGATAACCCATTACCAGCGGATATTAACCCTCATCCGGCCGGATTTCGTACACATACTGGGTGAAGGGCGGATTGTGGCTTCCGGCGGCATGGAGCTTGTTGCAAGGCTGGAGGCCGAAGGTTATGAAGGCATCCTGGCCGGAGCCGGAGTGGCGCCATGAATACAACAGTAATGAGCATCAACGAAAAAGAGCCTGTGGGCAGGGAGTGGGCTACCATTGGGGGCTTCCACCTTATGAAGGAGCAGGGCCTGCTGGAGCCCGCGTTCGAGGAGATAAACAACGCCGCGCTGGAACGGTTAAGGATATTGGGATTCCCCGGCAGGCGGCACGAGATGTTCACATTCGCGGATGTTTCCGGTCTGCCTCAGATGGAGGTGGAAGGGCTTTATTTCCCCCACGCCGCCGCGCTGGAACGGCTGGAAAAGCACATGCGGTTATCCTCCGGTGGAGATACAACCATAACGTTCATCAACGGTTTTTACAGCGCAACCTTGTCGGATGTCTCGGCTTTCGCTGGCGCGGTAAAAGTTATCCAGCTCAGCGAGGCCATAAAAAACTTCGCCGTCCGCCGCCGCATAATGGAGAGCGTCCAGCGGGAGACAGATTATTTCGCCGCCCTCAACGCCGCATATTTCCGGGACGGCGCGGCCGTTTTCGTGTCCCCTGGCGCCAGGCTGGACCGGCCCCTGACAATAAAAAGTATTTTCGCCCCAAAACCCGGCTCCACCGGATCCACATTCCCCCGGGTCTATGTGGAGCTTGGCGAAGGGGCGGAAGCCGGATTAATGTTCACAAGCTCCGGCGACGCCAAATGCCTATCCAGCGCCGTGGTGGATATTACGCTGGGGCCTCGCGCATTGGCGCGGCAAATGTCCCAAGGGATGTGCGGGGCGGGCTCCTGGAATTTCTCGAAAATATCGGTGGCCGTAGCGGAGGAAGGAAGTTTTAACGGCTCCATGGCCTTCAGCGGCCCAGGCTTCACCAGAGACAACCTGGAGGTCCATCTGGCGGGCCCGGGCGCCAGCGCCGAGGTAACAGGGGTAACGGCGGTGAGCGGGAAAAGCCAGGCCCATGTTTACGCCAGGGTTTACCATGACGCGCCCAACTGTGTAAGCAACCAGTTCTACCGCAACGCCGTTTCCGGCCAGTCCAGGGCCAGCGTGGACACCACAGTGATAGTGGCCAAGGGCTCCACCGGAGCCCAGTCGCGCCAGACGGTCTACGGCCTTCTGCTTTCAAAGGGTTCCAGGGCCGACGCCAAACCGAACCTGATGATATACAACGACGACGTCAAGTGCTCCCACGGCGCCACGGTAGGGCGGTTGAGCGACGAGCAGTTGTTCTATCTGAAGTCCCGGGGGATACCGGAGAAACGTGCGATAAAAGCCCTGGTGGAAAGCTTCCTGCGCGAGGCTCTGGCGCGGTTCCCGGAATGGGCCGCCGGAATAGGGGAAACACTCTTCGAGAAAATAGAGTTAGGCCATGAATGAAACAGCTGTGAAACAAACCTTCGACGTGGAGCGGACAAGACGGGATTTCCCGATGCTCCGCGCCACCATGAACGGCGCGCGGCTGGTATATCTGGACAACGCCGCCACGGCGTTGAAGCCGTTGAGCGTGACGCAAAGGATGTACGCTTTTGAGACCGGCAAATACGCCACAGTCCGCCGGGGTTCCTACCGGCTGGGGGAGGAGGCGACTGAACTTTTCGAGGAAACCCGCCGCATGGTGGGCCGGTTTGTAAACTCCTCCAGCCCGGACGGGATAATCTTCACCAGCGGCGCCACCCAGTCCATAAACCTTGTGGCGGTTTCGCTGGGCGGGCTTGTCCTGCGCGAAGGTGACGAGGTGATTATTAGCGGGATGGAGCATCACGCCAACATCGTGCCGTGGCAGAGGATATGCGAAACCAAAGGCGCGACGCTGAAAATCATTCCAGTCACCGATGACGGCGAGCTGGACATGGACATTTACAGTAGCATGCTCAACCCGAGGGTAAAGTTAGTGGCGGTGACTCATGTGTCCAATGTCCTGGGCACTATAAATCCCGTCAAGGAAATCGTAGCCATGGCCAGGGAGCATGGGGCCTACACGCTTGTGGACGGAGCCCAGGCCGCGCCCCACATGAAGGTGGACGTACAGGACATAGGGTGCGATTTCTACGCGTTCTCCAGCCACAAGCTTTATGGCCCCACTGGGCTGGGTGTTTTGTACGGGCGGATGGAGACGCTGGACATTATGCCGCCATACGTCACCGGAGGGGACATGATAGAGCGCGTAACCTTCGAGAAGACCACCTTCAAGAAACCACCGGGGCGGTTCGAGGCGGGAACGCCGCCGATAACGCAGGTGATAGGGCTGGCCGAGGCCATAAAATACGTGCAGGCCCTGGGCATGGATAACATCGAGGAATACGGGCGGAGCCTCCTTGAATACGGTCACGCGGAGCTTGAAAAGATACCAGGGCTTGCCATCATCGGCCAGGCCAGGCGGAAAGCCGCTATCATCTCATTCACCCTCGAAGGCGTGCATCCGCACGATGTGGTCACCATCCTGGACGGGCGGGGCCTGGCCCTGCGCGGCGGCCACCATTGCGCCCAGCCGCTGATGGACCGGTTCGGTGTTCCGGCCACCACCCGCGCCTCCATGGCGTTCTACAACACCTTCGCGGAAATTTCGGAGCTGGCCGCCGGGATAAGGACCGTTGTGGAGATATTCAGATGACCCGTTACAGCGAAGACCTGTACCAGCAGGTGATTCTGGACCACAACCGGAAACCGAAAAACTTCCACGAGCTTGCGGAGGCTACCCACCATTGCGAGGGGTACAACCCACTTTGCGGCGACAGGCTTTCGGTTTATGTGCGGCTAAACGCCGATGGAGTTATAGACGAAGTAAGTTTCACCGGTTCGGGTTGCGCCATATCCAAGGCCAGCGCCTCCATGATGACGGCCTCGGTGAAGGGGAAAACCGAAGATGAGGCGAGGCGGATGTTCGGCCAGTTCCACGGCATGACACTGGGGGAGGCCGCCCCTCCCGGCGGATGGAGCCTATTGGGGAAACTCACTATTTTCGACGGCGTTCGAAAATATCCCTCCCGGATAAAATGCGCCACCCTGGCGTGGCACGCGCTGGTGTGCGCCCTGGACAGGACCGGCGTGGTGGAAACCGTATAATCCCCGCTTTAACCCAGCTTCTTGCGGAACCTCATGGAGCTTAATGTGAGGAAGATGGTTCCGAGCAATAATAGCGCCAGCGCCTGGGGCCACAACGCTTCCAGCCCGATACCCTTAAGGAAAATCCCCCGGATGATAACCAGAAAATGCCTCAACGGATTTGCCAGTGTCACATATTGGAAGAACACCGGCATGTTCTCCACGGGAAACATGAAGCCGGACAAAAGCACCGACGGGGCGAAAATCAGGAAAGTGGCCATCAACGCCTGTTGCTGGGTGGCGGCGATGGTGGATATGAAAAGCCCTATCCCCAAAGTTGAAAGCAGATATATGGCGGTGCATCCGGCCAGCAGGGTTATGGAACCTTTTATGGGTATGTCGAACCAGAACACCGCCACCGTTATCACCACAAACATGTCCAGAAAGCCTATGAGGGCGAATGGTATGGTCTTGCCCAGAATAAGCTCCACGGGTTTTAGCGGTGTTACCATCAACTGTTCAATGGTGCCTATCTCCCTCTCCCGCACAATGGCCATGGAAGTGAGGAGAAGGCTAAGGAGCATTATCACGAAGGCGATAACGCCGGGCACGTTGTAGTTTCTGCTTTTTAAATCCGGGTTGTACCAGACCCGGGTTTTAAGCTCCATGGGGCGCGCCATGGCGGCTATCTTCGCCCCGCCCGTATCCGTTCCGAAACGGCCTATAATGCCCGTGGCGTAGCTTATGGCTATCATGGCGGTGTTGGAATCCGTCCCATCGGCCAATACCTGCGCCATGGCGGTCTTGCGGGCTTTGATGTCTTCCGAGAATCCGCGCTCCATTACAAGGACTATCGTGGCGCCGCCCCTGTCCAGAGTGTCCCGCGCCTCGCCAGCCGATTCCAACCGGCGGGTCAGGGTGAAATAGCCCGACGCCTCAAACCTGCGGACAAGCTCCCTGCTTTCATATGTCATGTCGCCATCGTAAACCGCCAGCCGCACGTTCCTCACGTCGAAAGTAACCGCGTAGCCGAAAAGTAGCATCTGCATCAGCGGCGCGCCCAGCACCATGGCCTTCATCCTAGGATCCCGGAATATCTGGATGAACTCCTTTATCACCATCCGTTTGATCCGCTCGATCATGTTCAGCCCATCCGTTTCTTGAAAGCCGCGTTGGCGGCTCCGAACACCGCCGCGCCGAAAACCAGAAGCACGGCCGCCTCGGTCATCAACAGGTTCAATCCGCTCCCTTTCAGGAAAATCCCCTTGAGAATGGCCACAAAATATTTGGCGGGTATCACATGGGTAACAAGTTGTATGGCGTAAGGCATGTTTAGTATGGAAAACATGAACCCGGACAGGATGAATGCCGGCAGGAATGTGGACACCAGCGCCACCTGGCTGGCGGCCAGCTGGTTTTTCGCGGCTCCGGATATGAGTATCCCCAGGCTAAGGCTTCCGAACAGGAACAGGCTGGAGAGGGCCATAAGCAATATCGCGCTTCCCTTAAGCTCCACGCCGAAAATGAATATGGTGGCCAGCGCGGCGAACAACACGTCCACAAATCCGATGAGGAAATAAGGGATGAGCTTTCCTAAAATAAGCTCCGGCGTTTTCACCGGCGTCGAGATAAGCTGTTCCATGGTGCCCCGCTCCCACTCCCGCGCTATGGTGAGGGACGTAAGCAGGGCGGCGATAACCGCCATGATGACGGCGATAAGGCCGGGGATTATGAAGTTTCTGGATTTGAGGTCCTCGTTGTACCACACGCGCACCCTAGGCTCCACCGCAGGCTTTAAACGGGCCCCAGACAGCCTGCCAGCGACAAGCTCCGACGCCGCCGTCAGATAGCCCACCGCTATGGTGGCGGTGTTGGCGTCGGACCCGTCCACAATGGCCTGCGCCTCGGCTGTCTTGCCGGTTTTTAGCGCGCTGGAAAAATCGCCGGGAATCACGATAGCCACCCTGGCCCGGCCAAAATCCAGATACCGGTCTATCTTGCCGCAATCCCGCTCGTACCCTGTAATGGTGAAATAGCCCGTGGCGCTGAGGCTGTTTATCACCAACCTGCTTTCGGGGCTTGAATCCCGGTCGCACACCACGGTTTTAATATGGTTGATGTCCATGGATATGGCGTAGCCGAAAATGAACAGGAGCATGAGCGGAAGCAGGAACGCCAGCGCCATGCTAAGCGGGTCGCGCCGGATCTGGATCAACTCCTTCCTGGCCACCGCCAGGGCGCGCGCGGCATTCATGGCTTACGCCTCTTCAATGAGCGTCACAAAAACATCTTCCAGCGAGGGGCTGATAACAGCCATATGGCTTAATTCCACCTCCGCCCCCTGGAGAACCTCGCGGATAAGCGGCTCGGCCATTGCGCGGTCTTCCACGATAACGTGAAGGGAACTGCCGAAAATGGCCGCCTCCAGCCCCGCCCGGCTCACCGCCTCCAGCGCCTCCACGGGGTTGCCGGTGTAAACCTCCAGCACACTGCGTTTCATGCGTTCGGCTTTCAAACCCCTGGGCGTCCCTTCGGCGATTATCTTTCCCCGGTATATCAGGGCCAGCCGGTCGCAATACTCCGCCTCTTCCATATAATGGGTGGTCACGAACACGGTGGAGCCCGCCTCGGCCATGGCGTAGATTAAGTCCCAGAAGTTCCTGCGGGAAATCGGGTCCACCCCGGAGGTGGGCTCGTCCAGGAAAAGTATGGCAGGCTCGTGGAGAATGGCGCACCCCAGCGCCAGCCGCTGTTTTACCCCAGCGGGCAATATCCCGGTTAGCGCGCCCCGCCGGTCCGCAAGGCTGGCCATGGATAGCGCCCAATCCTTCCGCGGCTCTCCTTTTTCCCTGGGCACGTTGTATATACCCAGGAAAAAATCCAGGTTCTGCTCCACCGTCAGGTCGTCATACAGGGAGAACCGCTGGGACATGTAGCCGATGTTTTTCTTTATCTCCTCGGACTGGGTCATGATGTCCAGCCCGCCCACCTCCCCTTTCCCGGCGGAAGGGTTGAGAATCCCGCAAAGCATCTTTATGGTGGTGGATTTACCCGCGCCGTTGGGGCCGAGAAACCCGAATATCTCACCCCGCCGCACGGCCAGGTTTATATTGTCCACCGCCACGAATTTACCGAACTTGCGGGTTAGCCCCTCTACGGTAACGGCCAGTTGGTTGTTGTTCATTCCCCGCCCACCCGCGATATGAAAATGTCTTCCAGCGACGGGGTGATTTCCCGTGCGCCCTCCACTTTCATCCCGGCTTTCTCCAAAACGCCTGTCACTTCCCCCAGGCTTTCCATCCGGTCCAGCGCCACATGAAACCGGTCGCCATAAGCGTTCACCGCTTTCACCGGCGCCAGGTTTTTAATAAGCGATTCGGCGGACCGGGCCGACGGGGTGTTTATCTCCACCATCGGACAGCCCAGGGATTTTTTAAGGGCCTTCGGGTCATCGGTCACGATTATCGAACCGCCGCTTAAAAACCCCACCCTTCCGCACCGTTCCGCCTCGTCCAGATACGCGGTGGTGACGATGACGGTAACCCCTTCCTTGAGCAATCCGTAAAGGATGCGCCAGAAATCCCGGCGGGACACCGGATCCACCCCGTTAGTCGGCTCGTCCAGCAATAGCGCCTCCGGGGTGTGGATGAGGGCGCATGCCAGCCCCAGTTTTTGTTTCATCCCGCCGGACAGGGCCCCTGCCAGCCTATCCTTGAAGGGGGCAAGATTGCTGAACCCTAACAGGCGCTCCTTTCGAGCGGGGCGTTCACTTTTTGGAACCTCGTACAGGTCGGCGTAAAACTCCAGGTTCTCCTCCACGGTCAGGTCTTCGTAAAGGCCGAACCGCTGGGACATGTAGCCGATGCGCTCCTTCACTCTTTCCGGTTCCTTTGTCACGGGGAAACCTGCTATCCACGCCTCTCCCGCCGTGGGCTCCATAATGCCGGCCAACAAGCGCATCACAGTGGTCTTCCCGGCCCCGTCTGGCCCCACCAGCCCGAAAAGCTCCCCTTTTCTGACCGCCATGTTCAAATCCTTCACGGCGGCCACGGAACCGAAATTTTTTCCCAGCCCCTCCACCCGGATGGCGTAATCCTCATTCATTGGGCAAAAGCCTCACGTCCGCGGGCATCCCGGGCTTTAGCTCCTGTTTGTCGTTCTTCACCTTTATCTTTACGGCGAACACAAGCTTCACCCGCTCTTCTTTTGTCTGTATGTTTTTTGGCGTAAACTCCGCCTCGGAAGCTATGTAGGTTATCTCCCCCGGATATTTCTTGCCAGGATATGAATCCGTGGAAACCTCCGCCTTCTGGCCCAGCTTCACCTGCCCTACCCGCTCCTCGCTCACATAAACCCTCACCCACGGTTTTTGCAGGTCCGCTATGGTGAAAACCGCCGCGCCGCCGGATATGGTTTCGCCGGACTCCACATGCTTTCTGGTCACCACCCCATCCACCGGCGAAACAAGTGTGGAATCCTTAAACCGCACCTCGGCCATCTTCAACGCCGCTTCAGCCTGTTTCACCCGGTTATCCGCCGCGGACACGATCTCTTTGCGCGGCCCTTCCTCGACAAGGTTCAACGCCTCGGCGGCCCGTTTGCGCGCCATAACCGCCACATCCATCGCCCGGCGCGCGTCGTCCAGTTTCTGTTCCGCCACGGCGCCGCTTTCAAACAGGTAGCGGGCCCTTTCAAATTCTTTCTCCGCCCGCGTAAGGTCCGCCTCGGCCTGGCCCAGCGCGGCCTTCGCCTGCTCTATCTCCTGCCGCCGGGAGCCTTTTTTAAGCTCCGCCAGCCGCTCCTGCGACTCCATAAGCGACGCCCGGCTCAGCTCCACGGCCTGGGCCAGTTCCTCGCTCTCAAGACGGGCCAGGGCGCCGCCTTTTTTAACTTGCGCCCCTTCGTCCGCGAATAGCTCCGCCACCCGCCCGGCGGTTTTAAACCCGGCGTCCACCTCCACCACCTCCACGTTGCCCGTAAGGCTCATGGAATTGCCGCCAGCCCCATCCCGCGTGACCAGATACACGGCCACAAGGGCCAAGGCCAGCGCCAACGCCAACGCGGGAACAACCGCTTTCTTTTTCATCGGGAGCCTCCAGTCGCATCCAACCCGCCGCCCATGGCCTTCTCCAGCATGGCCCCGGCCACATTCTTTTCGTATATCGCCTGGTGATATTCCGCTTCCGCGCGGGACAGGGTCGCCGAAGCGTCCAACACATCCCGGGTGGATCCCGCCCCGGCGGCATATTTAAGGTTTTCCACGCTCAACGCCTCAGCCGCCGACTGTACCGCCGCCCGGGCCACTTCCACTTTTTTCCCGGAGGTATCCATCATGAGGCTCGCTTCTTTGACCTCTCTTCTCACGTTAAGCTCCAGCCCTCTCAACTCCTCCCTGGCTCTCATAAGCTCCGCCCTGTCCCGCGCCACTTCCGCGCTGGTCATTCCGGCGTCGAACACCGGCGCGGCCATTTTCAGGGACGCCGTCCAGTTCTCGTTGAATTTTCCATCATCCGCCGCCCGGCCGCCGTAATCCGCCGTCACCGTCACAGATGGCAGATGTTTGCCCCAGGTGGCCTCGGCTTTTTCCTCTAATATGCGGCCCCTGCTCCTGGCCGCAGAAATTTCCGGCCGGGCCGCAAGCGCTTTGCCTAAAGCTTCCTCGAACCCCGGAGCCTGCGTGAATTCCCCTTCGGCTTCCTTGAGAGTGAAAGTGATGGAATCGTCCATCCCCATCAGAGCCCGCAACGTCTCCATGGTGGCGGATATGCCGTTCTCTATGGATATCAGGTTGTGTTGCGCCCGTTTCAGCTCGGCGTCGGTCTTTAAAAGGTCCAGCCTGGCCGCGGCCCCGCTTTTTACGAAAAGCCCAGTGTCCCTGTAATGGGCATCCAGCTGTTTCACCGTGGATTCGCCGGAGACCCTGGAGCGTTGAAGTTGCAAGATCTTGTAATAAACGCTGGTCAGGTTGAACTTAAGCTCCTCCCGGGCCAGGACGGCCATGTTCTCCGCCACATCCCTGCGTAATCCGGCGATGGCCACGTTTCGCTCCAGCCTGCCGCCCCGGTAAAGCGGGAACGAAAATGACAGGACGGCGTCATACACCGGATTGGCGAAGTCCGGGAAAGTGGAGCCGGGACCGGGGATTCCGGAGATGGGCGTTAACGGAGAGTCGTACCGGTATCTGGTGGCCGCCGCCTGGGCGTCAACCCGGAACCACCGTTCACCCCGTGCCACGTTTTCGGATTCCGCCTCCACTGTGACCCCCTCATCCGCGGCTTTAACCTGCGGGCTCCGCTCCATCCCTATGCGTATCACATCCTCCAGCGCCAGCGCCCCCAAATCCTCCGCGAGGGCCGCCGCCGGAATTGCGGCCAGCGCAACGCCCAAAACCACCGCTTTTATTGTCCAGAACATAATATTCAACTCTTGCCAGCGCCGGGAACGCATACCAGTTTTTCGTAATTGCGCCACATTGAAAGCCCCATCTCCCGGATGGATTCCCGGCGCCCGCCCAGCGACCACCGCAACGCCACCGACTGGCCCAGCCCGATGAACATCATCGCCAGCTCCTCGGCCCTCACATCGTCACGAAACTCCCCCTTCTCCTGGCCTTCCCGGATTATCTGGCCCATGGCCCAGGACACTTTGCCCATGTTGGCGTTTAGAGCTCTCCGGAGACCCGCGTTTAGAACATGGATTTCGTCGGAGAATATGATTTTGGGGACAGCCCGGTTTTTTTCCACATATTCAAAATGACGCTGTATAAAAAGTTTTAACGCCTCGGAAGGGGGCCGCGCCTCCTCCGCCGCCTTTGAGAGGTTGCCCATTATGTCCCGCCACACCTTTTCCAGCGTGGCGCGCAAAATGTCATCTTTCCCTTTGAAATGCCTGTAAAGGTTGGCCTCGGACATTCGGGACTGGCGGGCGATAAGAGCAGTGGTAAGGCCGGACACCCCGCGCCTGCCGATTATGGCCATGGCCGCCGATATTATCCGGGCCCTGCTGGCCTCCCCCGCCTTGGCCGGTTTTCCCGCCACAACGCCTCCTTTGTTATGTAAGTGAGCGCTAACTTACATTTAGGCCCTTTTGGGGCGGCTGTCAAATGACGAGGCGCTTATAAACCCTGCTATGGGACGGGGGCTAAACCCGGGTACGGTTTTTTATTTGCCCCCCCGGCTGGTCGGCCGGTATATGTAATATCTGAAACTTCGGCTCACTTAAAATTTATCGGCAGGAGTAAATATGAGTTGGACATACCTGACCCTCGCCATATTGCTGGAGGTATGCGGAACCACGTCCGCCAAGATGGCGGAGGGGTTCACAAAACCGCTCTACTCGGTTGTGATGTTCGTGTTCTACGGCTTAAGCCTGGCGGCCCTTACAATGGCCTTGAAGCGGATAGACGTGTCCGTGGCCTACGCCATATGGAGCGGGCTGGGCACGGCTTTAATCGTAATAATTGGCATGGCCTGGTTCCGGGAGCCGGTGACATTGGCCAGATTGTTCTTTGTGGTGATGATTATCACCGGCGTGGCTGGGTTGCATATTTCAGGGCGGGAGAGTTAACCCACGTATTTCCTGCGGTTACAGTATGTCCACCACTTCTGAAATATAATCCCCGCCCAGGATTATGTATTCGTTTTCCGACCTGGGGATACGTTCCGGCAGAAGCTCCGGAAAGCAGAGGATCTTCGAATGGGGCGCTTCGATTTTCAAAATAGTGTCGCCGAACTCGGAAGCCCGTTCAAGGCTGGAGGTATAGCTGGCCAGACTGTTGTTGCGCACTATCCAGAGCCGTTTCTCCCGTTTCTCCACGATCTGGCTTTCCCGTTTCAAATCGTTGGCGCCCCGGTACAGAGTTACCTTCCCCTCCCCGTCCACAAACCGTTCCAAGTAATACTGGGCGAACTCGTATAACAGGTCGAACTGGGCGAATATGGAGTTGTTGTGGAACCTGGGGCTCATCCTGTCCATCATGTAGCTCCAGTAGGAGGGGGAATTTATCCCCTGGATGGGCTCGCCGTGGTACAGGGGGAGCAGGCCGAAACGGGACTCCGCCCATCCTTTCATCACCGCGCCCTCGGGCCGGTTGGAATCGAACAGCCAGCCGCGCAAAAGCCGCAGGTAACTGGCCCGGAAAACCCGTTTGCCCACTTTTTTCTCCTCATCCGGCTCCAGGTCGAACATCACCCGCATGTGTTCCATGAAAACCCCGGTGGCGTCTTCCCTGCCGAACCTTTTGAGCGTCTCGAACAGCTGGTGGTTCATCTCCCTCACACCGTTAATGTGTATCGGGACAGGCGAGACGTTGAAAGCGGGCGAGGCGAAGAAGTTTGTGGGCGCCCCTATTAGGTTGGTGTGTAAAAGGTGGGCATTAGACATGTGGGGACCGTTACAAATTGTAGGGAACGCTACAAAAGCCCCGCTGGCGCTGGCCGCTTTTCCGCTGATAATTCAATCGCCTCAACACTCCCCGGGCATTTATTCCCTGGAGGGTATCGGCCTTGCACAGGTCAATCATTGTCTTTTGCTCAACCAAATGGAGTTTTAGCGAAGTGAGCGGTTGTCATAATCAGCCCGGGCCCCTTTCCGGCGGCGCGACAGACACTCATCCCTGCTATTCCACGCAGGCCCATCACATGTTCGCGCGGATGCATCTTGCCGTGGCCCCGGCGTGTAACATCCAGTGCAATTACTGCAACCGGAAGTACGACTGCGCCAACGAAAGCCGGCCAGGCGTGGTGTCGGAGCGGCTCAAGCCGGAAGAGGCTCTCCGGAAAGTTTACCACGTGGCGGCGAAGGTTAAAGAGCTTTCGGTGATAGGTATAGCCGGGCCCGGGGACGCTTTGGCCAACCCACGCGGGACTATGAAAACCCTGCGGCTGATAAAAGAACATTTTCCGGATCTCACTCTTTGCCTTTCCACCAATGGGCTGGCTTTGCCAGAGTACGCCGAGGAGCTTCACAGGCTGGGTGTAAAGCACATAACCGTCACCATGAACACGTCCGACCCGGCCACCGCCGCAAAAATATACAGCTGGGTTCTCATTGACGGCGAAAAATGCGCGGGGCCTGCGGCCATGGCGGAGTTTCTTGCCCGTCAGCAGGAAGGGTTGAGGAAAATGGCGGAAATGGGGGCGCTGGTAAAGGTGAACTCCCTGCTCATCCCAGGAATAAACGACCACGAGCTTGAGACCCTCTCGAAAAAGATAAAACTGATGGGCGCCCATATGCATAACATCATGCCGCTCATCTCCAACCCGGCGCACGGGACGGCATTCGGACTATTAAACTGGCCGGAGCCTTCCCCCGCCCAGCTGGAACATGTCCGTTCATCCTGCGGCGACATAAAGCAGATGGCCCATTGCAGGCAGTGCCGGGCCGACGCTGTGGGGAAACTTTCCGAGGACAGGTTCTCCGCGTTCTCCATCAAGGAAATGGGCGAGGCTTCTTTGCCTGGGGACAATGGGGCGCTGGCCCGGGAAAAATGGCGCGCCCAGGCGCAGGATTTTGTGACGAGACAGAGGATGGCGACAAAGGCTGATTGCGGCCCCGAGCGTAGGACCAAGAGCGAATATTTAATAGCCGCCTGCACCAAAGGGATGGGGCTGGTGAACCAGCATTTCGGCCATGCAAAGGAGTTTTACGTTTACAAGGTGGCGGGCGGCGAGCCGCGATTGTTGAACGTGCGCAAGGTGAAAAACAACTATTGCGCCGGGCCGGACACCTGCGATGACAGCCCAGCGACCCTTGACGACATAATTAACACGATTAAAGATTGCCAGGCGGTGGTATGCCTGCGGGTGGGTTACGGCCCGCATAAATCACTGGTGTCAGCGGGCATAACTCCGGTCACCGACACTCCGTACATCCCTCTGGAGCAGGCGGTGGTGGAGGCGGCCCGGCAAATGGAAAAGGTAGCGGCAATACCGGGCATTGATACCGCGCGGGTGGAATTTACAAAAGGAGCGTTCAAATGAAGGTAACCATCCGCGCCCAGGGGGACGGGTTTAGCGTGTACATCCCCAAGAAAGACCTGGAGGCCAAAGTTGTGGCCACAGACCCGGCCCACGTGTTCGGCGGGGCGCTGGAGCTTCAGGGCGGCATGAAAATTTACTTGGAGCCTCAAACCTCCATTCCCAAACTGCCCCTCACCCTGGAGGCGAAAAAGTTATAGCCATGATCCGCATAGTGGACACAACCCTGCGCGACGGCGAGCAGACACCGGGGGTGGCTTTCAGCGTGGAAGAGAAAATGGCCATCGCCGCCATGCTTGACGAAGCTGGGGTCCATTACATAGAGGCGGGTTCCCCGGCCATGGGCCATGGGGAACTTGAAGCCATCCGGGAGATAAACGGCATGGGCCTGCGGGCCAGCGTTATCATGTGGAACCGCGCCACGCGGGAAGACATCGAAAAATCGCTTTCCATCGGCGCAAGGAACGTCCATATATCCCTCCCCGTGTCGGATTTCATGATCCGGCGGAAAATGGGGTATGACCGGAACAAGATCATAGAGACCATGGCCTCCATGGTGGCCCTGGCCAAGTCTGAGAACGTTGAAGTCTCCGTGGGCGCGGAAGACGCCACCCGGGCCGACCAGTCGTTTCTGAAAGAATACATCGCCGCCGCCGAATCCTGCGGCGCCGTCAGGCTACGCTATTGCGACACGGTGGGGGTATCCGAGCCTTTCTCGCTTAGGGATAATGTGGAGCGGCTGTTAATTGGCGCGCGCATACCGCTGGAGATTCACACCCATAACGATTTCGGCATGGCCACGGCAAACGCCCTGGCGGGAGTGAAGGCCGGAGCCACCCTGATAGACACCACCATAACGGGCCTGGGTGAACGGGCTGGCAACGCGCCGCTGGAAGAGGTGGTGATGGCGCTGGAAGTGGTGATGGAGATAAAAACCGGCGTCAACCCATTGATGCTAAAAAAACTGGCCGAGTTTGTAGCCAGGGCCGCGGGCCGCACCCTGCCCCGCTCCAAAAGCATCGTGGGGACGGATGTGTTCACCCACGAGTCCGGCATCCACGTGGACGGCGTGATGAAAGACCCCAGGCTGTACGAGCCGTTCGATCCTTCGCTGGTGGGGGCCTGCCGCAGGATAGTTATCGGCAAACACTCCGGCCCGAAGGCCGTAAAAAGACGGTTGCGGGAGCTGGGTTTTGATCTGAACGGTTTTTCGGAATCCTGCGCGGTGGAAATGATAAGAAAAGCCGCAGGGAACAGGAAGGGGGGGCTTACCGATTCGGATATACTTTCGATTGCGTCAAGGATGTTCAACTGATGAGGCGATATGACATCGAAAGAGACCGAACGGTACCGCAGACAGCTGATCCATCCCGGTTTTACCGTGGAGAATCAGCGGCGGTTGCGAAAATCGAAGGTACTGCTGGCTGGCATCGGCGGATTGGGCGGGGCCATAGCCTACGCGCTGGCCGGAGCGGGGGTTGGGAAAATTACGCTGGTCCATTCGGGGCCTCTGACGGAGTCGAACCTTAACCGCCAGACACTCATGAGCGAGTCGGCCCTGGACGAATCACGGGTGGAGACGGCGGCGGAGCGGTTGCGGGAATTCTCGTCGCTGGTGGAGGTGGAGTCGCATGACGCGCCGGTGACGGAGGAGGTTATAAAGCCACTTATGGCGGGCGTGGATTTGGTAATAGACGCCCGGCACAACTTCCCCGAACGCAGGACATTGAACAGGATGTCTGTGTTCACTGGAACGCCGCTTCTTTACGCGGCCATGGATGGGCTTTTCGCCCAGATGGCTCTGTTTGCCCCGGGAAAAACCGGGTGTCTGGACTGTCTTTATCCCGGCGACCCGCCGGACTGGGACCCCTTCGGGTTTCCCGTCTTCGGCGCGGTGGCCCACACCATCGGGGCGATGGCCGGGATGGAAGCCATAAAGTATTTGTCGGGTTATGGCGAGGCTGGCGGCAGGCTTGTGACTATAAGCCTGAACGATTATGCTACGCGCCGTTTCCCGTTGAGGCCGGACCCGGCCTGCCAGGTGTGCGGCAGGGGGAAACCGGATTGAAACAGAATTGAAGAAGGAAAGGAATTTGAACGATGAAGGATATTAGCGCGGAATCTTTCGACCATGACGGGAACACCTATGTTCTCACATGCAGGGCGGCGGCAGGCCAATGCGCCATGCTGGGCGTGGTCTCCTCCAAGACCGGGCACGAGATTTCGCGGATAAAATACAGCGTCAGCGGCGGGCTTCAAACCAAATGGGGGATAACCTCCGATGACGCCGTGAAGTTCATGAGCAGGTTCGCCAAGTTCTACACCCAGGTGCGTCTGGCCCGGGGCGACCTGGCCAAAACCGACGAGTATCTGTTCGACGACGATTTCGCCGCCTCAAAACCCGAGGCCGTGGTGGACAAGGTGGAACGGGAATGGCGTAGCCTGGTGGCGTAACGTACCGGCCCGCCGGACTGAATCAGCCTCCCCGGCGGGCGAGGCCGATTTTTATACGTGCCCGCCTTTCCTGCGATGGATGGTGGCCCCCAGTCCCGCCAGCTTGGTCTCGATGTGCTCATATCCCCGGTCCAGATGATAGACCCGGGATATAACCGATTGCCCTTCCGCCGCCAGCGCCGCCACCACCAGCGAGGCCGATGCCCGGAGGTCCGTCGCCATAACCGGCGCGCCCGATAGGTTCTTTATCCCTTTTACTGTGGCAGTATGGCCGTGAACGGATATGTCCGCCCCCATCCTCCGCAACTCCGCCACGTGCATGAAACGGTTTTCGAAAATGGTCTCGGTTATAACCGAGGCCCCACTGGATACGCACATCAGGGCCATTATCTGCGCCTGCATGTCGGTGGGGAACCCTGGGAACGGCGCAGTGGTGACATCGACAGGTTTTACCACCTCGGGGCCTTTTACGTTTATGTCCTCCCCCGTCTCGGTGATCTGGCAACCGGCCTCCTTGAGTTTGTCGGAAAGGGCCGCCACATTCACCGGATCCACGCCGGAGACCATAACATCCCCCCGCGTAATGGCGGCGGCGGTCATGAATGTGCCAGCCTCTATGCGGTCAGCTATGTTTCTCACCGGCATGGCTTTCAACTCCCTTACGCCTTCTATAACTATGTGAGGCGAACCCGCCCCCGTGATGTGGGCTCCCATGCTGTTCAGGAAATCCGCCAGCGCCACCACTTCCGGTTCCCGTGCGGCGTTTTCAATCACCGTCTGGCCGTCAGCGAACACTGCGGCCATCATGATGTTCATCACGCCGGTGACGGTTACCAGGTCCATGGTGATGCGTGTGCCCTTCATCCTTCCATCCAGCCGGGCGTCCACATATCCATGGGCCAGGTCTATATGCGCCCCCAGCGCCGCCAGCCCTTTTAAATGCTGGTCTATGGGACGTTCGCCAATGGCGCACCCTCCCGGCAAGCTCACTTTCGCCCGGCCCAGCCGCGCCAGCAGGGGCCCCAGCGCCAGGCACGAGGCGCGCATGGTTTTCACCAGTTCGTACGGGGCTTCGTGGTTGTTTATGTTGTCGCTATTCACCTTGTAGGAAGACTCGCCGGTCTTCTCCACACCGGCGCCGAACTCGCGGATTATCTTCACTATGGTGCGCACGTCCATAAGGTCCGGCACGTTGGTGATGTCAAACTCACCCGGCGCAAGCAGGGTTGCGGCGAAAATGGGTAACGCGGAGTTCTTCGCGCCGGATACGCGGACAACGCCTTTCAACGGCCTGCCGCCTTCAATTACTATCTCGTCCATTGGTCTCCAGTTCTAAATAGGTTCCGCCACAACCGTGCGGGTAATCCCGGCGTAATCGGGAGTCATCTTTAAAATCCTCAAGGCTCCGGTCTCCTTTACCAGCCGCTCCACTTCATCAGCCTGGCCGAAACCGATCTCGAGGATGAGTTTACCGTTTTCCTCCAGATGGGCGGGAGCGTTTTTTATTATGCGTTTTATTATCGCCAATCCCCCATCCCCTGCGAAAAGCGCCTTATGGGGCTCAAACTTCGTCACGTCCGGAGCCACCTCCGCCGACTCTTCGGGAATATATGGGGGGTTCGAGACTATCAGGTTGTACCGCTTGTCCCCAATGGCTTCATAAAGGTCGGACAGTTGGAAATTTATTCTCCTGCCCACCTCGTGCGAAAGGGCGTTGGAACAGGCCAGCGCCAAGGCGCCGGGCGAGATGTCCACGGCGTCTATGGCCCAGCCTGGCCTGTGATAGGCCAGCGTCACCGCTATGGCTCCGGAGCCTGCGCCTATGTCCAGCGCGTTTATTTCCGACTCGGCGGGGAACAACCTAAACGCCTCGTCAATTATCAGCTCCGTCTCCGGCCGGGGGATGAGCGCCTCGGGAGCCACCCTGAACGTCAACGAATAAAATTCCTTGAAACCCCGGATGTAGGCCACAGGCTCCCGTTTCTCCCGACGGGAGACCATGGCGGAATATTTCTCCGCTATTCCTTCCGGGGCCACATCGTTCATATGTGTGAAAAGCCAGGCCCGCTCGCAACCCAAAGCGTGGCAAAGCAATATCTCCGCGTCCAGCCTGGGGGTGGGCGCGCCAGCCTGGCGCAACAGGCCATCGGCATCGGCCAACAGCTTTAATAGGGTTTTTGGCTCCCCGCCGGATTCTTCCATCTTCGTTTCCATCGCTTTACAGTTTACCTTCTCCCGGGCCCCCGGTTCACAAAGAATGGATTAACCCAAGATCCTGAAATATAGTAGAAGAATCTGTACCGGCCATCGCCAAAACATGAGGGTGTTGTTATGAGGGCTTTCGTCCATTACATGGTCACGTTGTCTTTTCTTACCCTTTATGGCGCCCAGGTTTGCCCTTTCGTGGAAGGGATGCACCCGGGCGAGTGGATCATTATACTTTCCGCCTCCCTTGGCGCCACTTTCGCCATCCGGGGCGGGCTGGTAAAACATTTCATTGAGTCGGTGGAATTCGACCGGCGTGTCCGCCGCCAGTTCATACTGGACTTTGGGCTGTTCTTGATGGCCGGCGGCCTCCTGATAACGTATAACACCCTTGCTCACCATTTTCCTTTGGCCAGCGCCCTGAAAATGGGATTAGGCTTCCTGACCCCGGGGTTTTTCGCCGCGCTGGACCTGGCGCTGGAGCGGGAAAGGATGATTTCCGGTCAACTGGCCGCCTCTGGCCTTTCCATACAAGTCTCCGGCGAACGGCTTTTTCCTCTCACAACCCGGTTTGCCTTGACCGCCGTGGCGCTGGTTACCCTTTGGTCCGGCACGCTATTCCTCGTGGTGGTGAAAGATATGGAGTGGCTGGTGGAATATGAGCGTGGCGACAACCTCATGATGCCCGCCATGGTGGTGCTGGCGGAAATCGCCCTGGTGGGCGCCGTGGCGCTGGCGGAGGCTATCAACATTATTTTCTCCTATTCCAGGAACCTGAAGCTCTTCTTTACCCATCAGAATGGCGCCCTTTCGGCAGTAACCCGGGGCGAGCTGGAGTCGCGGGTGCCAGTGAGCACCCGGGACGAGTTCGGCGTTATGGGCGAATATACCAATATTATGATAACCGCGCTAAAAGAGCGCACGCGGGAGGTGGCGCTCACCCAGGATGTAACCATACATTCGCTGGCCTCCCTGGCGGAAACCAGGGACAACGAGACAGGCGCCCACATATTACGAACCCAGCGTTATATAAAGGCGCTGGCGCTGAGGTTGCGTGACATGGATGGCCACAATCATCCCGAGTTGCTGGATGATGGTTATATAGAGCTTCTTTTCAAGTCCGCCCCGTTGCACGACATCGGCAAGGTAGGCGTACCCGACGCGATCTTGCTAAAGCCCGGCAAGCTTACGGATGACGAGTTCACCATAATGAAGACCCACGCCAGCATGGGGCGGGAGGCGCTGTTACGGGCGGAGGGGCGTTTGGGCTCCAACTCTTTTTTGCGGCTGGCGCGGGAAATAGCCGGGGGTCACCATGAGCGCTGGGATGGAAAAGGGTATCCCGACGGGCAGACCGGGGAGCGGATACCCCTATCGGCGCGGCTGATGGCCGTGGCCGATGTGTATGACGCTTTGATAAGCAAACGGGTTTACAAGGAGGCGTTCACCCACGAGAAGTCCCGCGGGATAATAATGGAAGGAAGGGGAAACCACTTTGACCCCGCCGTTATAGAGGCTTTCCAGCGGGCCGAAACCGAATTTTCCGAGATAGCCAGGACATACGCCGACGGGCATTAAAAATACCGGCGGCGCGCCGCCAGCCGAAAAGTTAGACCCCTGCCGTTTCCTTGTCGGCCTGGGCCCTTAACGCCGCTTCCTGGCTGGCGAAAGTCAACGCGTCCAGCATTTCGTCTATCTCGCCGGTCATGAATATTTCCAGCTTGTATAGGGTCAGGTTTATCCGGTGGTCGCTCACCCGGCCCTGGGGAAAGTTATAGGTGCGGATGCGTTCGCTCCGGTCGCCGGTACCCACCTGGCTCTTGCGCTCGGCGGAGCGTTTGGCGGCTTCTTCCCGCTCTTTTTGATCCTTCAACCGGGCCGCCAGCACCTTCATGGCCTTGGCCTTGTTCTTGTGTTGCGATTTCTCGTCCTGCATGGACACCACCAGCCCCGTGGGGATGTGGGTGATGCGCACCGCCGAGTCCGTGGTGTTAACCGACTGGCCGCCATGCCCCCCGGCGCGGAACACGTCTATCCGCAGGTCGTTGGGGTCTATGTCCACATCCACCTCTCCCGCCTCCGGCAGGATGGCCACCGTCACCGCCGAGGTGTGGATCCTCCCCTGCGCCTCGGTGGCCGGAACGCGCTGGACGCGGTGGACGCCGCTCTCGAATTTCAGCCGGGAATAGACCCCCCGCCCGTTGATGGAGGCGATGACCTCTTTCAACCCGCCGATGCCCGTCTCGTTGATGGAGAGTATTTCCACCTTCCACTTCTGACGTTCGGCGTACCTGCAGTACATGCGGAAAAGTTCCGCCGCGAAAAGTCCCGCCTCGTCCCCGCCGGTTCCGGCGCGGATTTCAAGGATAACGTTCTTCTCGTCGTTTTCGTCTTTGGGCAGGAGCATCAACCGCAGGTCCCGCTCCATTTTCTCAATTATGGGGGCCAGTTCGGCTTTTTCCTCGGCGGCCAGTTCCATAAGGTCCTTATCCACCCCTTCGTTTATCACCGCCAGCGCCTCGTCCAGCTTCTCCTTTTGCTTGCGGTAATCCCGGTAGAAAGTGACCACGGGGCGCAGTTCTTTTATCTCCCTGGCCAGCTTCTCGTAGGCGGAAGGATCGGAGGCGATGGCCTGGTCGGCCATCTTCTCGTTGATGGAGTCGAACTTTCTTTCGATGCTGTCTAACGCGGCGAACATGTTTCTTTAGGGTAAGAGGAGCCTTGAATGGGGGGAAAGCCAGCGCGGCTTAAGGCCGTTAAGCCTTTGCCGCCGCGTCCTGGGACTTGCCGTATCTGCGCTGGAATTTCTCTATGCGCCCGGCGGTGTCGATAAGCTTCTGCTTGCCGGTATAGAACGGATGGCAGGCGGAGCAAATGTCCACCTTCATCACGGGCACGGTGGCCCTGGTCTTCACGGCGCTACCGCAGGCGCAGTGAATTTCGCAGTCTATATATTCCGGATGGATATCCTTTTTCATAACCTGTCCTTTAAACCTCCACGGTTCCAATTCCAAAAACGTTTAGTATAGCAAAAACCGGGGGCCATGTTAAGCGTTCATTGACTCCAGGAATTTCTTGTTAGTCTTGGCGCTCCGCATCTTGTCTATCAGAAGCTCCATGGCCTCTATGGAGTCCATCGGCTGGAGCACCTTCCTTAGCACCCATACCCGGCGCAGGTCGTCTTGATCCAGCAGAAGCTCCTCTTTGCGGGTGCCGGAGCGGCTTATGTCTATGGCCGGGAACACGCGCCGGTCAGCCAAGCGGCGGTCCAGATGCACCTCCATGTTGCCGGTGCCCTTAAACTCTTCAAAAATAACGTCGTCCATCCGGGAGCCGGTGTCCACCAGCGCCGTGGCGATTATGGTGAGCGAGCCCCCCTCCTCCAGGTTGCGGGCCGCGCCGAAGAAGCGTTTTGGGCGCTGGAGCGCGTTGGAGTCTATACCGCCTGAAAGCACCTTGCCCGACGGGGGTACGATGGTGTTATAGGCGCGGGCCAGCCTTGTAATGGAGTCCAGCAGGATAACCACGTCCTTTTTGCGCTCCACCAGCCTTTTCGCTTTTTCTATGACCATCTCGGCCACCTGCACGTGGCGGGTGGGGGGCTCGTCGAAGGTGGAGCTGATTATCTCCCCCTTGACGCTCCGCTCCATGTCCGTCACCTCTTCCGGCCGCTCGTCTATGAGCAGGACTATCAGGACGGAGTCCGGATGGTTTTTCGTGATGGAGTTGGCTATGGACTGCATCAGCATGGTTTTACCGGCCCGGGGCGGCGAAACTATAAGCGCCCGCTGGCCCTTGCCGATGGGGCAAACCAGGTCCAGCACCCGGCCGGACATGTTCTCCGGCGCGGATTCCATCACAAACCGCTTGTGGGGATAGATGGGGGTCAGGTTGTCGAAAAGTATCTTGTCTTTCTGGGCCTCGGGGACTTCGAAGTTTATCGTTTCCACCTTCAACAGGGCGAAATAGCGCTCGTTCTCCTTGGGGGGGCGGATCTGGCCTGAGATGGTATCCCCGGTGCGCAGGTCGAACTTCCTTATCTGGCTGGGGGAAACGTAAATGTCGTCCGGGCCGGGCAGATAGTTAAAGGAAGGGGCCCGCAGGAACCCGAAACCGTCCGGCAGGATCTCCAGAACGCCCTCGCCGTAAATTAGCCCCTCCTGCTCGGTCTGCGCCTCCAGTATCTTGAACATCAGCTCCTGCTTGCGCAGGCCGCGGATGCCTTCGATGTTGAACTGGGTGGCTATGTCGGTAAGCTCGTTTATGGTTTTATCCTTCAGCGAGCCTATGTTCAGCAGGCCATGCGAGGCGGTGGCCACTACCGGGCCGCTCTCTTCGGTTTCGGTCTCTTTTGGTTGGTCGTTTTTTACAGCCATGTCCTTGTCTTTAAATAGAAGGGTTTTTTGTGTCGCGTTATTTATGAAAACTCGCCGCGTCGCAATGCCGGAATGGGAATTGATGCCGGCCGGTGTGACCGCGTGAAGTGTATCCTATGTGTTGAGTTAAGGCCGATAGGTGAAAAGCAAAGCTTTTGTTAATGTGTTGTTGATAGCCGAACGGTTCGCCGCTGGACAGTAATGGTCGTTACCAAGTAAGAAGGTACGGTTTTTTTGGAAACCTGTCAACAGAAATAAAATCCCCCCGTGGCCGGTAAAGAGGGGGCAAGAGGCTAACCTCCCACCACCACCGGGGCCGCCACGCGCATCAGCCCGGCGCTCATCTTCAGCGCCTGGTTCTGGGCGCACAGGCGGGCCAGGGTGTAGCTTTTGAGAAGGTCGCTGAAGGTGCTCTTAAAATCGGCGTAAAACTGGTTTATCACACAGAAGTTATGGTCCTGGCCGCATTTGGCGGAGGATGTTATCCCGCAATCCCAAGGTTCCATCTTCCCTTCGGTTACCTGGAAAATGTCGTACAGGGAAATCTCCTCCGGGCCACGGTTCAAGGTGTATCCCCCCTGGTATCCGCGCACGCTTCTCGTAAGCCCGGCCTTTTTAAGGTCGGACAGGATTTGTTCCAAAAACCGGTATGGGATGTTCAGCTTTTCCGAAAGCGTTTTACCCGAAACCGGAGCCTCGTCGGGCTCGCATTTTAGATATAGAAGAGCCAGCAAGGCATATTCAAACTTGGCTGAAAATTTCACGGCGCCATGTTCCTTATAAATTTACATAGGAATTGTAGCATATCTTTTCGTAAATTTGCAAATCCGCAACTTATTGATTTTCACTTATATATGAAATTAACCGCTTTCTCATATGGTTAGGCCCATAGTTTTTTTCAAAAACCCTGTTGACAAAACAGGGAAATCAGCCTTAATCTATAATTCATATATAAATCATCGGAATTATATTTTTGGAGGTATGGTTATGGCGGGGCCATTTGGAAATGAAGAACAAAGTCTGACTACGCTGGTGGATTCCCTCCATTTCGCGGAGAAGGTGGAGCGGGCCAAAAAGCTTTTGGCCTGGGCGTTCGAAAACTATGGGGATCAGGCCGTGGTGGCCAACAGTCTCGGCAAAGACTCCATGGTGGTTTGGGACCTGGCCAAAAAGGTGAACCCGGACGTGAAGGGTTTCATAGTCACCACCCAGTTCAAGCCGGTGGAGACCATAGATTTCATGAACGACCTGGTGAAGGAAAACCCGGGGCTGAAAATATACAAATCCGACAAGGAAGTGGGCGACCTTTACAAAACCAATCCGGACCTCTGCTGTCAGTTGCTGAAAGTGGAACCGGTGCGCCGCGCCGTGGAGGAGATGGACGTCTCCTGCTGGATAACCGGCCTGCGTTGCACCGAGGGCAGGACCCGCACCGATTTTAAGGAAATCGAAGAGCGTGACAAGGGGCTTATTAAGCTAAATCCCATTCTCCTTTTCAAGGAGCGGGAGGTTTGGCAGTACCTGGCGATCTACGGGGTGAAGGTGAACCAGCTTTACGGCGTGGGGTACCGCTCTTTGGGATGCGCCCCCTGCACGCACATCACCGCCGACGAGAACGAGCGCGCCGGGAGGTGGATAAACACCTCCAAGTGCGGAGGCGAGTGCGGTATCCACACCCAGCCTCTTAAGAAGGAGAAGGAAGCGGCCACCCCGGCTTAAGGCCAGGGCCGTTTCCGCCAACGTTCTTAACCCGGCCATAGGGGCCGATGGAGGGGCGAAAGCCCTCCGCCACCGTCGTCCCCTATGGCTGGAAATTAAAAAAGACCTTGGGTGAGCGGTTATAAAACCGTTTACCCCGCTAAAAACCTCCGGATCCGGGCGCCCGGTTAAAGACGCCTGGACGGATTGGAGATTTATCATTATGAGCGCCGTCACAGCATTGGCCCAGCCGGAAACAGCCAGGGCCGCTGAATTAAACGAGCTTTACGCCGCTGTGGACGATTTTGCGGCTGGCCGCATCAACCGCGAGCAGTTCAAGGCTGAACGGTTAAAATTCGGTATCTACGCCCAGCGCCAGGACGGGTATTACATGGTCCGCACCAAGATACCCTCCGGCCTTATCGCCAGGGAGGCTTTTTTCACAATGGCCGCCGCCGCAAAAGAATATGGTGACGGGAAGGCCCACCTGACCACGCGGCAGGACATACAAATATATTACGTGCCACTGGAGGGGCTTGCGCCGCTGATCACATCCCTTTACCACGCCGGGATAAAAACTGTGGGCGCGGGGGGTAACACCGTGCGCAACATCACCACCAGCCACCCCTCCGGGGCTTATGGCGATGAGCTTTTCGACGTGGGCCCATTGGCCCGGGCTTTGTCGGACTACCTGCTGGAAAGCCCCCTTTCCAAGGGCCTGCCGAGGAAAATAAAAATCACCTTTTCGGCCAGCCCAACGGACGCCGCGGGGGCCTTTGTGGACGACATCGGCTTTGTGGCGGTACAGCCCAAAGATGGCGGCCACAGACATGGATTCAGGATGCTGGTGGGTGGCGGGCAAGGCTCCGCCCCGCGTCTCGGCAAGACACTGGAAGAATTCGTGCCTGCGGATAAAGTTCATGAAGCGGCGCTGGCGGTGCTGAAAGTTTTCAACCGGAACGGCCAGAGGACAGTCCGGAGCCGGGCCAGGCTGAAGTATT
The DNA here is from genome assembly GCA_016208975.1 of Nitrospinota bacterium. Taxonomy (NCBI): domain Bacteria; kingdom Pseudomonadati; phylum Nitrospinota; species Nitrospinota bacterium. The sequence goes on along the minus strand of JACQXA010000004.1, from coordinate 1,579,351 downwards.
ACCTGGAAACCGTGGGGTTCGAGAATTTCAAGGGCCTGTACCGGCAGGAGCTGGCCGCCCAAGGCGCCCTTCCGCCTTTAAAAGTTGCATTGGGCTCTTCGCCAGCGACTTTGGGAGAAACCATCGAGGTAAATCCGCTGGCCGGGGATGTCTCTTCGGCGCAGATGGAACAGATTGGTCTGCTTCTGGGCGATAACAACGGTGTTTACACCCGGATATCAAAAGCCGGAGGGCTTATATTTTATGGCGTCGAGCCGCTGAAGGCCCAATCCTTCCGGTCGGGGCTCATCAACGCCGGGCTGGTTCCCCAGGTTAAAAACTGCGGGGCGTGCCTGCTGTCGTGCAGAGGCTCCTCCTCGTGCAACGAGGGCATAACCAATTCCCAGGGGCTTACAAAGCAGATAGACGGGATTGTGCGGAAATACTCCGCGCTGGACGGATTTATGAATCTTTCCGTGGCTGTTAGCGGATGCGCCAACTCCTGCGCGCGGCACCACACGGCCGACATCGGCCTGCAAGGCGCCGCCAGGAAGGTGGATGGCAAGCTGGCGCCCCATTACCAGTTCTACCTGGGCGGCATTGGATCCGGGCCGGAGCCGAAATTCGCCGCGCAAGCGGGCCGGGTTTTAGCAAGGCGGGCGCCGGAGGCTCTGGAGGTGGTATTGAAACTGATCCTTGCCGAACGGAATTCAGGTGAGAGCGTAGCGGATGTTTTCAAAAGGCTGGGCGCGAAAAGCTTCGAGGAGATTTTGAAGCCGTTCGCCTCGCCGGATGACACTTCGCAAATTTACGTGGATTGGGACGCTGATGAGGAGTTCAGCCTGGAGGGTGTGAAACCGGGCGAATGCGCCGGGGCCGCCCAGGAGCTTATTGAGGGGTTGTTCAACCAGTCGGCCCTGAGCCTTGCGGAGGCGAAAGCCGCCCTGGCCAGTGGAGACCTGGCGCTGGTCCGCCGCCAAACGAAAAGCTCCGCCATAAACGGCGTGCGCGGATTGCTGGCGGCCTATGGGCTGGACCCGGTTACCGAGCAGGAGCTACTAAACGAGTTCAACGCCAAGTTCGCGTCGCGTGGAGCCTTGGCGGATGGCGTTTTCGCGGAGCTTTTGTCCGAACCGGGCGAGGGTGAGGCTATCGCCGCTCAAAGGCTGACCGCGGCGGAATCGTTCCACCAGAACGTGTTGGCGGTGTACGGGTCGCTAAACGGCGGCGCAATACCCGCCGTGGAAACCAAGAAGGTGGATGTACTGGACCTGACCGGTGTGAAGTGCCCCTATAACTTCGTTAAGGTGAAGCTGGCGCTGGAAGGGCTGGCGGTTGGTGCGCAGATGGACGTTATTCTGGACGAAGGAGCGCCTATTAAAAACGTGCCGGAAAGCCTGAAGAACGAGGGTCACTTGGTTTTATCCATCACCCCTTACGAGGGGGGAAGGTTCCTGCTTCGTTTAAAGAAGTCGTAACGTGGTTTGGCGTGGCGGATATACCTCTCATATCCGCCGCGCCAGCCTCGCGCGATAAACCACTTTTCACGCTCACCTTTTTTATCCCCTCCTGTTTTTAATTATTCCCAGGTTCAAAAACCCGGTTTATCGCCATTGCGATTATAATGATACGATTGGCTTTGCAATCAGGCAGGGCCCCATAGCCTGGCGTTTACGATGAACTGGCGGGACGCCGGATGATGTAGTTTATTTAAACACCCAAATGTTTTTCCTGGAGCCGAAGTGAAGACCAAATCTAAACGGAAACCGAAAATAAAACTGCCCGCGGACCAAAGGCCCGCTCCGGCGCAAAAGCCCATGGCCCCGAAGACCGGGGCAAAAGAGGCCAGGCAGGACATAAAAAAGAAAAAGGGACTGCCTGTGTTTTTCATCGTACTGGCGCTGGTGGGCGTGGGGCTTATCCTGTTCGGTTTCCGGCAGGTGATGATTGCCGCCATGCCTGTGGGGTTGCCGGAGGTGGAAGCGGTGGTCACAAACTCCGATGTGGTGGAAACAGGTGGCTCGTTCAGCCCCAGAGTGGCCTATACATACATGATGAACGGCACGGGGCTCCGGTCGGAGGCATTACTGCCTGACGGGGAAAAACTTACTTACAAAACCCGCGAAAAGGCGGAGGCCAAGGCGCGCAAATACACCGTGGGGGCCAAGGTTAAGGCGTTTTACGACCCTCTAAACCAGAACGGCGTATTTCTGGAGAAGCCATTGGCGGTCACGGCGGAATACTTCATTTTCGCCGGGGTGATTTTGACCCTTATAAGCATGGGGGGAATCCTTGCGGCGGTAATACTTCATATGGGGAAAAGCAAGTAGCCTTATGAGCCAGGCCTCCTCCGGCGGCGCCATAGTTTTACTGGACAACGTCACCCGCTCGTATATAAACGGGGAGGTTGTAATCAACGCGGTTTCGGCGGTGAGCCTGGCGGTGGAGAAGGGGGAGTTCGCCGTGCTGTGCGGCCCATCCGGCTCGGGCAAAACCACCACGTTGAACCTTATCGGCGCGCTGGACGCGCCATCTTCGGGCAAGGTATCGCTGGAGGGGCAGGAGCTAAACCTGCTCTCCCGCTCGGTAGTGGCCAGGCTGAGGCGGGATAGGATAGGTTTCGTTTTCCAGGCGTACAACCTTATACCTACCCTTACCGTGTTCGAGAACGCCGAGTTCGTCCTGTCCCTGCAGGGCGTCCCTAAAAAACAGCGCCGTGAAAAAGTTTTGAGCGTGCTGGACGAAGTGGGGCTGGCAGGGCTGGAGAGGCGGCGCCCTTCAGAGCTTTCCGGCGGGCAACAGCAAAGGGTGGCCATCGCCCGCGCCATAGCCCACAACCCGGCCATAGTGCTGGCGGACGAGCCAACCTCCAACGTGGATTCGGCCACGGCCGACTCCCTGCTGGACATCATGGAGAAACTCAACCACGAGGACGGGGTGACGTTCCTGTTCTCCACCCACGACAAACGGGTTATAGACCGGGCGCACAGGATAATCACCATGCGTGACGGGCGTGTGGTTTCCGATGAGGCCGTAGCTGAAGCGGGCAAAGGGTGACCAGAGGCGCCATATGCTTGGTGGCGGCCCTGCTCATCGCGTCCCCAGCCTGGGCCGCCGGGGGCGAAAGCCTGTTCTGGCCCGATTTTATCCATGTTTTCTTTTCGGAGTCCCTATCGGTCACTGGCCCCGCACCGGGGTTTCAACTGCCGGGTATGAAAGAAAAGTCGCAGGAGACCCTGACCACCGCCCGGCTTATCCTTGAAGGAGGAGCCGCGGAATGGCATTACGATATACACGCCGTTCAGGCATGGCGCGCGCGGGCTGGAACCCCATACACGGCGGCCCCGGCCGCTATTGAGCGAAGCGCCATTTTTAATCAGGCCCAGCGGCGCGACGATACATCCCGGGCGGATTTCGGCCTGGACAGGTTTTCGGTACGCCATTCCGCCGGGGCTGTGGACATCATCGCCGGGCGGCAGGCGATAAACCTGGCCACCTGCTACCATTTCACCCCCAACGATTTTTTCGCGCCCTTCTCCTTCAACTCGTTTTACCGGGCCTACAAACCCGGCGTGGACGCGTTGCGTATGGAGGCCCGGCTGGACAACCTCACCCAAGCCAGCCTGATGGCCGTGGCGGGATATGAACGGGATTTGGAAAACCCGGGAAGCTTTGAGCGAAGCCCCGATGGCGGTTTGGCCTCTTACCTGGGCAGGCTCTCCCATGCTTTCCAGAATTTGGAGGTGGTGTTGCTGGGAGGGTCGCTCCGGGGCGAGATGGTGGCTGGCGGGGCGGTGCAGGGAGAAACGGTGTTCAACATCGGTTACAGGGCGGAGGGGCATTATAAAACCACCGGCTCCACAGGTTATGGAGCCGTATCGGCCCAGCTGGAGCGGCGGTTCGAAAATACGCTCATTCTGCGTGGCGAATACTTTTTAAACGGCGCGGGGGCCGCGTCTCCAGCCCTATATGATCTGGATAAACCATATCCGGCCAGGGAATACGCCGGTCTTGGCGCAAGCTACGAATTCACCCCCCTTTTAACTGGCGAAACGGTTGGGGTCATCAACTTCGGGGACGGTTCGGGGATAATATCGGCCACCCTGGTTTACTCCGTTGGGGACGAGTCGGACCTGGCGTTTTCAGGCTATGTCCCATGGGGAACGGAACCAGGAATGGAAGGTGTCCAAAGCCAGTTCGGGTCGTTGCCCGAAGGCGTTTCAATGGAGCTAAGGGCCTTTTTCTAGAAGGCGCGTTTTCTTGATGGCGTTTTTCCTGTAAAATTAATGGGAACATAACGCTCCCAACATGGTGGTTGTTCCCACACTTGGGCGTTAAATTGGCCTGCCTGTAAATTTTATGTATTTAAGCGGCACAGGCCGCCCGGGCGATACGCTTGAAATAAATGAGTGACAAAAATTCCTCAGGCCCCAAACAGATAGCGCTTGTTTATCTGGTGGTGGGCTCCGCCTGGATAGTCTTGTCCGACAGGATCATGGATATCCTCTCCTTAAGCCAGCCCCAGATATCTTTCTACCAGTCGGTAAAAGGTGTCGGGTTCATGGCGGTCACGTCTGTAATCATTTACTACATGACAACCATATGGTTCGGCAGGATCATGGCGCTGAAATGCGAGGCGGAATTTTCCGGCCGTTTCGCCAGCCTGCTGGGCTCCATCAACGCCATTGTGGCCCGGGCGCCCGGTGAAAAGGAGCTTGTGTCCCAATGCGTAACCGCCATTCTGGATTCCGGCGAATTCCCCAAGGCATGGATCGGGCTTTGCCCGGAGAATGATGAAAGCAAAATAACCATCGTAGCCCGGAAAGGGTTTACTGAAGGGTATCTGCCGGATTTTTTCACTATCGAAAGCGCCGTGGAGGAGGCAGGCGTGGCCCTGTCCCAAGCGGCGGTTAAAACACGAGCCCCTGCCTTCAGCCGGGATAATGACAGCCTGCCACCCATGGATCCCAATGGGCCGGATAATTTATCTGTAGTGGCCGTCCCTTTGCAAAACGACGGGCAGGTGATGGGTGTACTGGTCATTTACTGCTACCGGAAAGAGGCTTTCGGCCGGGCTGAAATGGAGTTCCTGGAAGAGCTTTCCTCCAACCTGGCATACGGCGTGGCGGCCATTCGCGCGCGGGAGGCCAAAAAGCGGGCGGTGGAGGAACTGGCCACGGCCCTGGCCCAAAAGCGTACCGTGCTGGACAACGCCGTGGTGGGCGTGTCCTTCATCGTTGACAGGAAGCTTATTTGGGCCAACCAGAAATGCAAAGAGCTTTTCGGCTATTCCGGCGAGGAAATGGTTGATGGATTTTCCACCTCGCTTTCATACACATCAGAAGAGGATTTCCAGAAAACCGGCGAAGCCATAAGCCGCTCTTTCGCGCAGGGAAAACCATACCTGGTGGAAACCCCCATGCGCAGGCGCGACGGTTCTTTTTTCACCTGCCGCCTTTTCGGCAAACCGGTGGATTACGCGGACCCGTCCAAAGGCGCCATATGGGTGCTGGAAGACGTCACCGACCGGAAAAAAGCCCAGGACGAGCTTTTAGAGAACAAGGAGAAATACCGGACACTCATAGATATGATCCCGCACGGTATCGTGGAGAGCGGACTGGACGGCTCCATTACATTCGCCAACAAGGCTTTTGTGGATCTGCTGGGCGCGCCCCGGGAAAAGGTGGTCGGCTCCAAGGTTTGGGACATTTACGGCGACAAGACCGAACGCAACGCCAACCGCGTGTTCCACGAGATGCTCATCCTTCAAAGACCTTTACCCTCCAGGTACGACATCAAGATAAACCGGCAAGACAGGCCCCCGAAAAACGCCCAGGTGGACTGGTGTTACAGGAAAGACAAGGACGGACAGGTGGCCGGAATCATTTCGGTTATCACCGATGTGACGGAGCGCAAGGCGGCCGAAACCATGGCGTGGGAAAACGAGGAGCGGTTCCGCCAGCTTTCCGGCGCCAGTTTCGAGGGGATACTGGTGCACGACAATGGAACCATCCTGATGGCCAACGAAACCCTTGCCCTGATGGCCGGATACAGGATAGAGGAAACCATAGGGAAAAACGTGCTGGATTTCGTGGCTCCGGAAAGCAGGGCCGCCGTAAGCGCGCAAATAAGAGAGCGGCTGGACACACCTTACGAAATAACCATCCTGCGCAAGGGGGGCGGGACGTTTCTGGCGGAAGTCACCAGCCGGAACGTGATGTGGGAGGGCAAGCCCGCCAGGGTGGCGGCCATCCGAGACATTTCCGAGCGGAAAAAGGGGGACGAGGAGCGGGCACGGCTGGCCAAGGGCATAGAGCAATCCGCCGAAATGGTGGTTATCACCGACGAGACTGGCGTAATCCTGTACGTCAATCCAGCCTTCGAGCGGGTCACCGGCTTTTCAAAAGACGAAGCCATGGGCAAAAAGCCGAGCATAGTGAAAAGCGGATTGCACGATAATTCCTTTTATCACAACATGTGGGCGCGGCTGGCGTCGGCCAATGTATGGTCCGGCAGAATAGTCAACCGCAGGAAGAACGGTGATCTTTTCGAGGTGGACAGCACCATCTCTCCCACCCTGGGGGCCGACGGTAACGTAATAAACTACGTGGCCGTGCAGAGGGACATTACGCGGGAGGCCATGCTCACCCGCGCCCGCGAATATTTCACCTCCATCACAAGCCATGAGATGCGAACACCTTTGGCCAAGCTGGAACTGGCCAGGATACTTTTGCGCAAGGCGGCGGAGGGGGAGGAAGAGGGCAAGTTTGCCCAAACCATGGACGTGCTGGAAGAGTCTTTCCACAACTTCCACAGGATAGTTTCCATGACAGAGCTTATCTCCAAGCTCATCGTTGGCGGGTTGGAGCCGGCAAGGAACCCGGTTTACCTGTATTCGGCGGCGCAGTCTTGCGTGGAAAGCGCCGAGGACATGAGCCGCATGGAAAAGCGCAACGTTATAATAAAGGCCAGCCTGGAGAACCTTCCGGCGGAAACCATGATCTACGGGGACATGGAAATGATGCGCATGGCCATCATGGAGATAATCTCCAACGCCATCAAGTACACCCCCGACGGGAAGAACATTTACATCACCGGCCGGGTGCTTCCCAGGCTGGCCATTCTGGACATCAAGGACGAAGGGCTGGGCATCTCCCGCGAAAGGCTTGAGCATGTTTTCGAGCCGTATTTCGCGCTGGAAGACCCGCTCCGCCATTCCACCGGGATGTACAAATACAAAGGTGGCGGCATAGGACTGGGGCTTACGGTGGCCCGGATGATCATGGAACGGCTCGGCGGCAGGCTTTCCATCTCCAGCTCCGGCGAGCACAGGGGAACCCAGGTTACCCTGATGTTCCCTCTCAACGCCTGACGGAGCTGGCTTCAACTGGACCGGCTTGCGCAAATAATCACAATCCAAGGATTGATTTAAGAAATGTGGCAGACTGTTTTATTGCTGATGCTCTCCAACTGCTTTATGACCTTCGCCTGGTACGGGCACTTGAAAAGCATGGGGAGCCAGCCCCTTTTTTTCGTTATCCTCATAAGCTGGGGAATCGCCTTCTTCGAATATGTCCTCCAGGTGCCCGCCAACAGGATAGGCGCCCAATATTTCACACTGGGCCAACTGAAGGTTATCCAGGAAATAATAACCATGACGGTATTCGCCGGGTTCGCCTGGGTTTATATGAAACAGCCGCTGAAACTGGACTACCTTTGGGCCATGCTTTGCCTTTCCGGGGCGGCATATTTCATGTTCCGTGGCGGGCTGGAGGGGTGATAATAATTATTGTACGCGTTTTATAAACCTGGGGGCGGCATTGACAACCCCCCAAGGCGATTTTATACTTTATAAAGAACTTACGAACTGGTTGATTTTAAAGAACCAACCAGTTTACCTATTGGAGGACGCTAATTTAGATGAATACGTTCCGCACTGCTTTGTTGTTGACGGCGTTAACCCTTATCTTCATTCTCATCGGGGCGGCGCTCGGCGGTAGAAGCGGCATGATTTTCGCCTTTGTTTTGGCCGTTGGCATGAACTTCTTCTCTTATTTCTACAGCGACAAGCTGGTGCTCCGCATGTACAACGCCCGGGAAACCAGCGAGTACGAGTCGCCCTGGCTGTTCCAGACGGTGCGGGAGCTTACCATGCGGGCCGGGATACCCATGCCCAAGGTTTACATAATCCCCACAGACCAGCCGAACGCTTTCGCCACCGGCAGGAACCCGGAACACGCCGCCGTGGCGGTTACCGAGGGTATCGTGCGGGTGTTGAACCGTGAGGAGCTGGCGGGGGTTTTGGCCCACGAGATAGCCCATGTGAAAAACCGGGACATCCTTATCGGCACGCTGGCGGCCACCATCGCGGGCGCCATCTCCATGATAGCCAACATGGCCCAATGGGCCCTGATGTTCGGCGGCAGGAGCGACGAACGGGACGTACACCCGGCGGTGGCCGTGGTGATGATGCTGGTTGCGCCCATAGCGGCGATGCTGGTGCAAATGGCCATATCCCGCGCCAGGGAATACCAGGCGGACAGGACCGGAGCCGAGCTTACCCGGAATCCGGACTCGCTGGCCCGGGCGCTGGTGAAAATCCACAGCGCGGCGGCGGGCATACCTATGAACGCGGAGCCTGCCACGGCGCACATGTTCATCGTAAGCCCCCTTACCGGATCCGATTTCGCCTCGCTTTTCTCCACCCATCCGCCGGTGGAAAAACGGGTGGAGGCGCTCCGGAAGCTGTTGTTCACCTAGACGCCAATTTCGCCAAAACGAAAGGGGCGGTTAAAAAACCGCCCCTTTTTTATTGCCGCAAGCTACTGCCCGGGTAAACCTAAATCGTCTGGTCCACCGAATAGGGGAACGTCACCTGGCCGAACATGGTGTCGAAGCTAAGGTTGCCTTTCACGTTAAGCTTGGCGCCTTTCTTCACCATGCCTGCAAGCGTGTGGCCTATCAGTTCCCGGGTAAACACTTTTAAAGGTAGCGACACGGTTTTTTCAGAACCGGCATCTAGAACCAGCTCACCGGTTTTCCCCTCACGGCTTCCGGTGGCCACGGTTTTCCCTTCCACGGAAAAAGTGTATGTGACCTTCATCACGTTCAGGGCGAAATCGTTCTTGTTCTTGAGGTAGAGCATAATATCCACCCGCAGGTCGTTATCCCGGGTGGAGGAAGGGGCGCCTATCATGGCCCCGGCCAGCTCTTTAATTACGTTAAAACCCTGGGCCATGGGGTTTTCCACATGCGCCCGCTCCAGCTTTACCTCGGTGTTATCGGCCACCCGTTTTGTGGTGGAGGCGCAGGAAGCTACTATCGTGGCGGCCAGCGCCAGCGCCGGGAATAAATACTTTCGCATGGTTCGTTTTTCGGAGGATTATGTAATAAAAAGAGAGGATGACAACCGCCATCCTCCCCTGCTTAAAACTATCTCTTCTTGCTCTTGGCCAGCGCCCGGATTTTAAGCCGCAACGCGTTCAACCGTATGAACCCTTCGGCATCGGCCTGGTTGTACACCGTGTCGGCCTCGAAGGTGGCGAACGCCGGATCGAACAGCGAATTGGGCGACCGCCTGCCCATCACCCGCACATTGCCTTTGTACAACCCCAGCTTCACTTCGCCGGTCACGTTCTCCTGCGCCTTGTCCATGAAGGTCTGCAAGGCTTCCCGCTCGGGCGAATACCAGAAACCGTTGTACACCATGGCGGCGTATTGGGGTATCAGGCCGTCGCGCAGTTTCAGCGTCTCCCGGTCCATGGTGAGCGACTCCACCGCTCGATGGGCCACATGCAGGATAGTGCCGCCGGGGGTTTCGTACACCCCGCGGGATTTCATCCCCACGAACCGGTTCTCCACCAGATCCACCCGGCCGATTCCGTTCTGCCCACCCAGGGTGTTCAGCCTCGCCAGCAACTTGGCCGGGGTCATGGGTTTGCCGTTCAACGATACAGGGTTCCCCTTTTCGTAACCCACTGTGATGACCGTTTCTTTATCGGGCGCCTTTTTAGGCGACACCGACAGCACGAACATCTCCTCCGGCGGCGTGGCCCAAGGGTCTTCCAGAATGCCACCTTCAAAAGAGAGGTGAAGCAGGTTGCGGTCCATGCTCCAGGGTTTTTTCTTGGTGACGGATACGGGGATGTTCCACTTGGCCGCGTAATTGAGCAGGCTCTCGCGGGAATTAAACTCCCACTCCCTCCAGGGGGCGATGCAGGCTAACGACGGGTTGAGCGCCCCATAGGTAAGCTCGAACCGCACCTGGTCGTTCCCCTTGCCGGTGGCGCCATGGGATACCGCGTCGGCCCCGAACTCTTTGGCGATGGCCACCTGCTCCTTGGCTATCAGGGGGCGGGCGATGGAGGTGCCGAGAAGATATATCCCCTCGTAAACCGCGTTGGCGCGGAGCATGGGGAACACGAAGTCCCTGGCGAACTCCTCTTTCAAGTCCCGGATAACCAGTTTTGAAGCCCCGGCGGCCTTGGCCTTTTGGTGCAGTGGTTTCAGCTCTTCCCCTTGGCCCAGGTCGGCGGCGAAACAGATAACCTCGCAATTGTAATGTTCAATGAGCCAGCGGACTATTACCGACGTGTCCAGCCCGCCGGAGTAGGCCAGCACCACTTTTTTTATTTTCTTCGCCATCGCAATTCCTGAAAAATAATGTGAAACAAAGGAGCTATTTTAATACCTACTAGCCTGTTTGGGAAAAGAAAAGGATTTTTTAGGGAACCGCCGCTGTCAGGCTGTCGAAGCCCTGTCCATCAACTCGCAGTCATGCTTCGGCGGGCTCAGCATGACATCTACGCTACGTTTCGCTTGACCGGGGGAACCAGGAATTCAAGGTTTGAATCTTACCTCGAATAAAACTTCAACCCGGCTATCCCGGCGATGATAATCCCGATACACAACAACCGGCCCGCGTCCCGGGGCTCCTCAAAATACATCACGCCGATAATGGCCGTGCCCGCGGCCCCTATGCCGGTCCACACGGCGTAACCCGTGCCGATGGGAATGGTTCTAATGGCCACGGATAGCAGGTAAACGCTGACCACCGCCAGCGCCAAAGACCCTGCGCTGGGCCACAGCCTTGTGAAACCTTCGGTGTATTTAAGGCTCACCGCCCAGCCTATCTCCACAACCCCGGCCAGCGCAAGATATAACCAAGCCATAGCGATGTACACGAAGAAACGCCAGGTAAATAATTGGCGGAGAGGGTGGGATTTGAACCCACGGTACGGTTCCCCGCACACCGGTTTTCGAGACCGGCTCCTTCAGCCGCTCGGACACCTCTCCGAAAAAAGCAGACTCCGATTCTAACATGGGCTCCCTCGTCGCACAAACCAAGGAGTTCCATTAACCTCCTTTCCTGTTGACGATTCCTGTACTACTGGCGTACAATTCTAATACTTTTAAACACAATATTTGTATGTATATGAACAGTAAAATAATCCATTTCGCCGCCGCTATTGTAATGTCCCTATACAGCGCTCCCGCTTTTGCCCAGGCTTCCGAGGGTGACAGGACCTTGGGTGAACAGTTCAATTTCGAGTTGCGGGGGCAATATTGGATGCCAACCCTGAGCAACACCGTAAGAAGCGACGCGGGCGCCTTGACAGGCACTGAAATAGACCTGGTTTCAGACCTTGGGCTGGACAGTTCCAAGGGGCTTCCCGTGGCGGAGGTGATCATAAAATTCGCCGACCGGCACAAAATACGGTTCGACTATACAAGCTTCACCTATTCCGGTGACAAGGCGGTGTCCAAGGAGATCATCTTCAACGGCATCACCTATCCAGTAAGCTCCCAGGTGAAAACCAACCTGGAGTTGAGGGATATGAAGCTGAGTTATGAATATGACATTTTCCGCGATACTGGTGGTTATATCGCCTTCCGGCTTGCGGCGGATTATGTTTACGCCAATGCCTCCATCGTGGCCAGCGGGGTGCTGTCCAACAGCGCCTCGGTAAGCGCCACGGCGCCGGTGGTGGGGCTTTCGGGCCGCCTGTGCGCCACGGACTGGCTCTCGTTCACAGCGGACATCGCCGGTGTGGGATACGACAAATCCACAGTGTACGACGCTTCCCTTTATTTCGACATCAACCCCATGCCCAACGTTGGGCTTACCGTGGGTTATCGCACCATCCGCATAAACGTGGATATTGAGGACAAAAAGGCGGACACGCAATGGAACGGCGCTTTCGCCGGTTTGGCAGTCCGGTTCTGAACAGAGTAATTTAAGGAGACACAATGGCGCGGAAAGTTATCAACACGCTCGCCGGGCTTTTCGCCCTGGCCCTTTGCGCCTGGCCCTCCACGGCCGGCGCCACCCCTTCGACCCAGATATGGATACCATCAACAGACACCCAGCCTTTCGGCACGGTCCACCTGGGGGTGGACAATTACACCACCGTGTTCAAGAAAATAGAGGATGGCGGCCACGCCCTGCCCGTCACCATGGGCGTTACAGTGGGCGCGGCGGACACCTCTGTCATCGGCGCGGAAATTGGCGTGGACCTGCGGGAGCCCACCGACGATCCTTTGTATCTCAACGCCAAGTTGCAGATAAAAGAGGATTCACTGTTCGGTTTTTTCCCGGCTGTGGCCGTGGGCGGGTACGATTTCGGAACCAAGTCCGGAACCACCGATTACAACATCTTCTACCTCGAAATGGCTAAAACCCTGGCGCCCGTGGGCCGGTTCGCTGTGGGCTATTACGTGGGTAACGACACTCTGTTGCGCGACGCCAGCGGCAACAAGGAAAACGACGGCGTGCTTCTCTCTTTCGACAGGGTGATGGCCGAGATAAACAACAAGCTCTGGTTCGGCATAGACTACATGGGGGGGCAGAACGTTTACGGCTCTCTGAATTTCGGCATTTCCTGGCGTTTCTCGCCGAACATAAGCGCCATACTCGGTTACGACGTGTACAACGAACGCAAGCTGGCCGGTGAAGATACGGTAACCATCCAGTTCGACATTGATTTCTAGCCAACCGGCTTTATCGGGGATGGCGGGCCGCCATTTAAACGTGTCCGCCATCCCTTTTTATTTCCGCGCATACAAATGAATACGGTTGAAATCTTCTGCGATGGAGCCTGCAAGGGGAACCCGGGGCCAGGCGGCTGGGGGGCAATACTCCGCTTTGGCGACAATGAAAAAGAGCTTTACGGGTTCAAGGCCCACACCACCAACAACGAGATGGAGCTGACCGCCGCCATCGAGGCGCTGTCGGCCTTAAAACGCCCCTGCAAAGTGCGGCTGGTTACGGACTCCAACTACCTTGTGAAGGGGATGAAGGAATGGATCCACAGCTGGAAGAAGAACGGCTGGAAGACCTCCGGCAAACAGCCGGTTAAAAACGCCGGGCTATGGCGCAAGCTGGAAGAAGTGTCCTCCACCCACCATGTAAAGTGGGAATGGATTAAAGGGCACGCAGGGCACGCGGAGAACGAACGGGCCGACCAGCTGGCCAACCGCGCCATAGACGAAAGCCATAAAAAAGCCCAGCGGTAAAATCCCCAGGCTGGTTGCCCGCGCTCCCGCCAGGCTACGTGACGACCCGTTAAAACACAGCGCTAAAAAGCCGCAAACAGGCTTAAAAGAGCTGTAGTGTCTCAGTTTGAAAGTACAGGGGAGATTCTTCACTTGCGCTCAGAATGACAATCTAAAAGCCGTTGATAACATTGTCATCCTGAGCGAAGCGCAAGCGAAGTGAGGGAACTGTCTATTATTTGAGATTCAAACTGAGACACCACCAAAAGAACTGTAAATTTCGTTCTGATAATGGTATCGTTTAGCATTTAGACCCGGTTATGGCGGCTTTAAGGCCGTTCTTGGCCGGAGTCGCGCCCGCCATGCCCGGGCGGCGTTGGAAGTTTACAAAAAAGGGGGGAGGGCGACACCTCTCCCTTTGGTTGATACAAGGAGAACCGATGTTTTTCGACTCATTTTGGGGAATGTTCTCGTCCGACCTGGCGATGGACCTGGGCACCGCCAACACCCTCGTTATAAAAAAGGGGCACGGCCTGGTGCTTCGGGAGCCTTCGGTGGTGGCTGTCCACGCCGAAACCAAGCAGGTGCTGGCCGTGGGTTCCGAGGCGAAAAAAATGCTGGGCCGCACGCCGGGCAACATAGTGGCCACCCGCCCGCTCAAGGATGGCGTCATCGCCAACTTCGAGGTGTGCGAGGCGATGATACGTTACTTCATCCAGAAAGCGCACAACCGCCGCTCCATGGTGCGCCCCAGGATAGTCATCGGCGTGCCGTCGGGGATAACCCAGGTTGAAAAACGGGCCGTGCGGGACGCGGCCCTTTCCGCCGGGGCGCGGGAGGTTTACCTTATCGAAGAGCCCATGGCGGCGGCCATAGGCGTGGGCCTGCCCATCGCCGAGGCCTCCGGCAACATGATTCTCGACATCGGCGGCGGCACCACAGAGGTGGCTGTTATCTCCCTTTCCGGCATCGTCTATTCCCGGAGCGTCCGCGTTGCCGGCGACGAGATGGACGAGGCCATCGTAAACTTCATAAAGCGCAAATACAACCTGCTCATCGGCGAGCGGACTGCTGAAGAAATAAAAATGACCATCGGTTCCGCGTTCTCTCCCGAGAAGCCGCAGACCATGGAGATTAAAGGGCGCGACCTGATGGCGGGCATCCCCAAAACCCTGTTGATCAACGATTCCGAGATCCGCGAGGCGCTGGCGGAGCCTGTGGCCACGGTGGTGGAAACGGTGAAAATCGCGCTGGAGCGCACCCCGCCGGAGCTGGCGGCGGACATAGTGGACAAAGGAATTGTGCTTGCCGGCGGCGGCTCTCTGTTACAGGGGCTGGACCAGCTGTTAAGGGAGGAGACCGGCCTGCCCATCATCGTGGCCGAAGACGCGCTTTCAGCCGTGGCCATCGGGGCGGGCAAAGCCCTGGAGGACATGGACCTGCTCCGCAAAGTCTCCATCTAAGGCTTTACAGGCCATGGCATACACGCTCATGCCAGGGCGCCCGGCGGGCCGCGTGGTTTTATCGCCGTGTGCTAGGGCTTTCCGGGAAACGGTGGGCGAATGAACGATTTTATGCGCAGGTATCAGGACATGATAGTCCTGGTGGCGCTTTTGGCCCTCTCGCTTTTCATGCTCTCCTCCAACCTCCGGCGGAAGAAGACCCTCAACTTCATGGAAAAAGCGGCCATGACCGTGGTCGCCCCGTTCCAGGAGGTCACGGCGTTCAGCGTCTCCAGCCTGTCCAACATCTGGAACGGCTATATTTCCCTGGTCGGGGTACAAGAGGAAAACCAGCGGCTGAAAGCCGCGCTGGACAAGCTTGCTTTCGACAACCTTCAACTGGTGGAGCGGCTTAAAACCTACCAGCGGCTGGATGGCCTTTTGACATTTCCGAGGCTCGCGGAAGTCCCATTCGAGGTGGCCCAGGTGATAGGGCGGGATCCGGCGGACCGGGCCAAAATGCTTGTGGTCAACAAGGGCTACGCCCAAGGGGTGGCCGAGAACATGGCGGTGGTTACCCACCGGGGCGTGGTGGGCCGGGTGGTGAGCGTGGCCAGGGCATCCTCCAAGGTGCTTCTGATAACAGACGTCCGTTCGGCGGTGGACGCCATAGCCTTAGAATCGCGCGACAGCCTGGTGGCCGCCGGGGACAACAAATCTACGCTGGAGGCCAAATACCTCCCATTCAACGCCGGAGTGAAAAATGGCGACCTTGTAATCTCATCCGGCCTTGGGGGCGTTTTCCCCAAGGGGCTCGTTATCGGGGTTGTGGAAGAGGCCAAGAGCGTTTCCGGAAGCCTGTTCATGACCGCGCGGATCCGCCCCACGGAGGATTTTACGCGTCTGGAGGAGGCGTTGATACTCAAGGCGCAATGGCCCGGCCCCGAGGAGGAGGAGTTTACGGAAGTCAAATGAGAACCCTGTTTTTCCTGTCCGCCGTCTTGGTGGTTTTGATCGCTCAGACCACGGCCTTCCACTTCACCGGCGGTTATGGGATATGGCCGGACCTGGCGCTGGTCATCTCCATCTACGCGGGGCTCAAGCTTCATAAACTGGGGGGGCTAAAGACCGGGCTTGCGGCGGGGTTTCTGGAAGACATGCTGTCCTACGGCTCCATGGGAACCAATACTATTTCCAAAACCCTTTGCGGGTTCGCCGTGGGAAAGTTCCGGGAAAAATACATAAACGACTCTCCCATCTCCCGCATAGCCCTTACGCTCACCTTTTCAATAATAGACGTGGTCCTGTACAAAACGCTTACGGAGACCTTCGCCGGGGTGTCCTCCATAACTTCCGCATGGAAGATGGGGTTTTTCTTTTCACTGCTGAACGTGGCTTTCGCCCTGCCGGTCATGGGCCTTCTGGAGAAGGCCGAAGCGCGGTTTAATAACCTGATCCGGGGAACCGGCGGGAGATACGGTTCAAGCCCGTTTTTAGATTAGGCCGTAGCTACTGGGCCATCAGCGGGCGTTTATGCTCCGCCTTGGGAATCCACCACTTGTTGAAATTATAGGCTATGCCAGCGGGGCCGGGGTCTATCCCCCGGACGCGTTTGGACACTATGGGCAGGGCTTCAGGCACATAAAGGAAGGTATAGGCCTGCTCGTCGGCCAGGATGTCCTGAAACCTGTAATAAAGCTTTTCCCGCTCTTCCCGGTCAAAGGTTTTCCTTGCGGCCGTCAGGATACCGTCCACCTCCTTGTTGGAGTATGAGATGAAGTTTAGCTCCTGCTCGCCGGTTTTGGACGAGTGCCATATGCTGTACTGGTCCGGGTCCAGCCCTATGGTCCAGCCCAGAAGGCATACATCGAAGTTCCTTTTATTGATGAAGTTGTTTATGAACGAAGACCACTCCACGATGCGGATGTTCACCTTGACCCCAACCTGCTTGAGCCTTTGCTGGATTATCTCGGCGGTCTTGGCCCGCATGGCGTTCCCCTGGTTCGTTATTATCTCGAACTCGAAAGGCTTGCCGTTTTTATCCACCATGCCGTCGCCGTCGCTATCGGCCCAGCCAGCCTCTTTTAGAAGCTCCCTGGCCCTGGTGGGGTTGTACTTGATGGACTGGGTGTCCGCCTTGTAAGCCCACGTTCCCGGTTTGTATGGCCCCACGGCCTCTTGCCCCAGCCCCATCAGTACGCCGTCTATAAGCTCTTTTTTGTCTATGGCGGCGGCGATGGCCTGGCGGACACGCTTGTCGGCGAACATGGGGCGTTTCAGGTTGTACCCCAGGTAGGTGTAAGCGCTGGCCAGATATTTGTATTTCGCGTAATTTCCGGAAAACTCCGGCGAGCCGGTCTGCTTCAAATACTGGAGCGGTTGCAGGCCCATCATGTCTATCCCGCCGGATTTCAGCTCCAGAAACTGCGTGGCCGTATCGGGAATGACCCTAGTGATGGTCCTTGCCATCATTGGCTTGCCGTCGTAATGGCCGGGGTTGGACTCCAGGATAATGTGCGTCTGGTCTTTCCACTCCACAAACCGCCAGGCGCCGTTGCCAACGGGTTTTCTGGCCAGGGGCGATTTTATTATGTCCGCCGGTTTCACGTTTTTTAAAAGGTGGCGGGGCAGGCCGGTCATGCCTCCTATGCGCACAAGCGCCGGGGCGTAAGGCTCCTTGAACGTGACCTTGAACGTATAATCGTCCGGCGCTTCCGCGCGGCTTACCTGGAGGAAATCCTCCTTGTAACCGGAAGGCATGTCCGGATGAATCATCATCTCGTACTGGTAAAGAAAATCTTTGGCGGTGCAGGGCTGGCCATCGTGCCATTTGACGTTTTTCCGCAAATGGAACGTAATGGTCTTCTGGTCGCTGGAAATTTCCCAGCTCTCGGCTATTTCCGGGGTGAGGTCTAAATTTTTATCCGCTGTAAGCAGGCTTGCGAAAACCATTTCAGCGATGTCCGCCGAAGCGCTGTCTGCTGAAAGGTAAGGGATCAGGTTTGAAGCGTCGCCGATGGACGCCGTGATGAAGATGTCACCAAAATCCTCCGCGGAGGGCGAACCCTTCGCGGAGGTCTCAGATTCGCTGGATATCCCTTGCGGCGAGTCCGGCGCCTTTGTTCCCTCGGGAGCCTGGCATGCCTGCAAAGAAACGCTGAGGATGACCGTTAAACACAGCCACCCTCGACGCATTGATACTTATTTGCCAGCGGGAGCGGCCGGGGCGGCGGCCGGAGCGGCCGGAGCGGCGGCTTCGGGAGCGGCCGGAGCGGCGGCTTCAGGAGCCGGAGCGGCCTCGGGAGCCGGAGCCGGGGCCGGAGCGGCCTCGGGAGCCGGAGCAGGAGCCGGAGCCGGGGCTTCGGTCTGCGTGCAAGCAACCATACCAACGGTGGCCAAAGCGGCCAAAACAGTAAGAGCCTTCTTCATTATCCTTTATCCTCCAGTTTTTCCACCAACCTTGCCTGCATCTACCGGCCCAATCGCTTCAGGTTTCGACCCGGCGGACTGTTCCTGCGGGCCTCCCGATTCGTGAACCGCCCCTACAGGAGCTGGTGTATTTTTCGTCGCCTCGGACGCCGGAACCTGCGCGGGGAGATCGACTGGCAACTGGGCCGGTTCGGACCCGGCCGGCATTACCGACGATTCCACGGAAGTGTTCGACATCATCGAAAGCGCTATCGACGTGAACATGAAAACAATGGCGGCGCCGGTGGTTACCTTGGCCAGCGCCGACGCGGGCCCGCGGGAGCCGAATATGGTTTGGCTGGATCCGCCAAACGAAGCGCCCATGGCCGCGCCCTTGCCCTGTTGCAAGAGGACTATGATTATAAGGATCAGCGCCACTAACAGATGCGCCGCTACTACCAGACCGTAAAGCATTAAAAATCAGCTCAAGTTATCAATAAGCGTGAAATGCTACCAAAACAGATGGCCCCATGTAAAGTTAAATCTAAACCCGCGGGAACATCATTCGGACGATTCCAGGGCGGCGCGGATGATGGCTATAAACTCCTGGGCCTTTAAACTGGCCCCGCCCACAAGCCCCCCGTCCACGTTGGCTCGGCTGAAAAGCTCCTGAGCGTTCTGCGCTTTTACAGACCCGCCGTAGAGTATGCGGGTGGATTCCCCCACTCCCACGTCGTACAGCCCGGCCACAACGCTTCGAATGAAAGCGTGGGCCTCCTCGGCCTGGTCCGATGTGGCGGTCTTGCCCGTGCCTATGGCCCATACAGGCTCATAGGCTATCACCACTTTTTCTATCTCCGAATGGCTAACGCCAGCCATAGCGCCTTTCACCTGCCGCTCCAGGACGGCCATGGTCTCTCCCTTTTCGCGCTCTTCGAGGGTTTCCCCAACGCAGGCTATCACCTTCAGCCCGGCGGGGGCCGCGGCCTTCAAACGGCGGTTCACCGTTTCGTCGGTTTCGCCGAAATACTGGCGCCGTTCCGAATGGCCCACAATCACCCATTTGCACCCGGCCTCCTTTAGCATCATCGGCGAGACCTCGCCGGTGTAGGCGCCGGATTCCTCCCAAAAAACGTTCTGGCCGGAAATCTGGATGGAAGAGTTCTCCAGGATGTCGTAAACAGGTTTTATGGCAGTAAACGGCGGGGCCACGATTATGTCCACCTTGTGGATGTCACGGGTCTCCTTCTTCAGCGATTCCACCAGGTCCAGAGACTGGCCGACGGTGTTGTTCATCTTCCAGTTGCCGGCCACTAACAATCTTCGAGCCACCTGGTCACTCCTTGTAAGGGCTGTTTTTCAATGTCCGCGTTCTTCAAACCGGCGGCTTATTTTCTGTCCGTAAGCGCCGCCAGCCCGGGCAGGGTCTTGCCCTCCAGCAGTTCCAGGAACGCGCCGCCGCCGGTGGACATGAAACTCATTTTGTCCGCCAGGCCAGCCACGTTCACCGCCGTCACCGAGTCTCCCCCGCCTACCACCGTAAGGGCGCCGCAATCCGCCATGGCGTGGGCCATGGCCATGGTGCCCGCCGAAAAACTTTTCTTCTCGAACACCCCCATGGGCCCGTTCCATATTATGGTCCTGGCGGGCCGGATGGCCAGCTTGAAAAGGGCTATGGTGGCCGGGCCGATATCCGGCGCCACCTTGTCCGCCGGAAGCTCCTGGCTTGTCACCAGTTCCGTGGGAACGCCGTCTTCGATCTTGTCGGCCACGACAAAGTCCACCGGAAGATACAGCCGCACCCCCTTTTGTTTGGCTTTCACCATGATGTCGGTGACCTTGGGGATCATATCCTCTTCCAGGATGTTCTTTCCCACCTCGCGGCCCAGGGCCTTCAGAAAGGTGAAAGCCATACCGCCGCCGATTATCATGATGTCGCATTTTTCCACCAGGTGTTCCAGCGCCGCAAGCTTCGTGGATGCCTTGGCGCCGCCGAGGATCACCGCCATGGGGCGCTCCGGCGCGGTCATCGACTTGTTGAAATAGTCGATCTCCTTTTTCATCAGGAACCCGGACGCCGACACCGGGACGAATTTGGTAATCCCCTCGGTGGAGCAATGGGCGCGATGGGCCGTGCCGAACGCGTCGTTGACGTACACGTCGGCCAGTTTCGCGAGGCTTTTGGAAAAAGCCTCGTCGTTCTTCTCTTCCTCTTTGTGGAACCGGACGTTCTCCAGCAGAAGCACGTCGCCGTCTTTCATGGCCGCCACGGCCGCCTCGGCCTTTTCGCCCACGCAGTCCTCCGCGAAGGCCACCGGCTTGCCCAGCAGGCCGGAGAACGTGGACAGTACCTGCTTCAGCGTAAACTCCGGCGTCACCCCTTTGGGGCGGCCCAGGTGGGATGCCACGACAACCCTGGCGCCTTTTTCGGCGGCGAACTTAATGGTGGGGACGGCTTCCCTTATCCGCGTGTCGTCGGTGACGCGCCCGTTCTCCACGGGCACGTTGAAGTCCACCCGGATGAAAACCCGTTTTCCCTTAAGCTCGACTTCGTCGATAGACAGCTTGTCCATGGCCCCCGATCCCCCTCCAGCTAAAATTAAGGCCGCCTGTTAAAGACCTTTGGAAGCCACGAACTTGAGCAGGTCGCGCACCCTGGAGGAATAACCCCACTCGTTGTCGTACCAGGACATGACCTTCACCGTGGTTCCACCCACAACGTACGTCACGCCGGAGTCGAATATGGACGAAGCCGGATTGCCGACGAAATCCCTGGACACCAGCGGCTGGTCGCAATACTCCAGCACGCCTTTCAGCGGCCCCTCGGCGGCCTTTTTCATGGCGGCGTTGATCTCGTCCTTGGTGGTGGCCTTCTCCGTGACGGCCGTCAGGTCCACCAGCGACACGTTGGGAGTGGGCACGCGGATGGAAAGGCCGTCCATTTTGCCCTTGAGCTGGGGAAGCACCAGAGACACGGCCTTGGCCGCGCCGGTGGTGGTGGGTATCATCGAAAGCCCCGCGGCCCTGGCCCGGCGCAGGTCCTTGTGCGGCAGGTCAAGTATGCGCTGGTCGTTGGTGTAGCTGTGGATGGTGGTCATCAGGCCGTTGACTATGCCGAAGTTCTCCAGCAGGACCTTGGCCACCGGCGCAAGGCAGTTGGTGGTGCAAGAGGCGTTGGAGAGCACGTGATGCTTGGCCGGATCGTATTTGTCCTCGTTGACCCCCATGACCACGGTTAGATCTTCATCGGTGGCCGGGGCGGAGATTATGACCTTCTTGGCTCCCGCCTCCAGATGCTTGGCCGCGTCGGCCCTCTTGGTAAACAGCCCCGTGGACTCCACCACCACCTGTACCCCCATCTCCTTCCAGGGAAGCTTGGCGGGGTCTTTCTCGGCGGTGATCCGCACCTTCTTACCGTCCACCACTATGGCGCCCTCTTCGGCCTTCACGTCGGCGCTGTACACACCGAAAGTGGAGTCGTACTTTAACAGATGGGCCAGGGTCTTGGCGTCGGTGATGTCGTTAACCGCCACTATCTCGATATCTGAATGGCCCTGGCAAGCCCTGAAGAAGTTCCTGCCTATCCGGCCAAATCCGTTGATGCCAACCTTTATGGACATACAGTCAAAACCCTCCCATTCTTATACTTAAAGAGCCTCAGGGCGAACCACCCCATGCGTTAAGCGCATACGGATAAAATATATTCCCCCCTCCCGCAAGTCAACGTTAATGAGGGTTAATTATTCAGCGCCGCCCGGCATGGATGGTTACCCGCCGTGGCGCTTGATACGCGCCGCCTCCGCATTGAGGCGAGCGGAAATTTAGTTGACACGGAAACCATTATACGGCGATACTAAGCCATGGCGGGAAACGGAAGCGGGCGGATAGTAAAAAACCTTTTGCGGCTGGGCGCCAGTCTCCAGAGGCAGGGGGACCGGCTTATGAAAAAGCATGGCCTCACCCAGCAACAGTTCGTAACCCTCAAGGAGATACAGGAAAAGGGGCCGGTAACGCAGAAAGATGTCTGTTCAGATCTTTTGCTGGAAAAGTCCAACGTATCCAAAATAGTAAGCAAACTCGTTTCCGCAAACCTCGTGAGAATGAAACGCTCGCTGAAAGACGGCAGGGCCACCCTGCTTGTGACCACCCAGAAAGGCGAGGGGGTGGTGAACAGCGGGATGGAGGAATTTGAGGCATGGAACAGGCGGTGGCTTGAATCCCTCTCAAGCCGCGACCTGAAAAACGCGGCGCACGCCCTGGAAAAACTTGCGGCCATAAAAGAGCCGCCTGGGGAATAACATTGACGGCCATGGGAACCTGTCGTTAGGGAGGTTGTTTGAAATGTACTTTCTGGTGGTGAACAAGGTCCTGCCCGGCGCGGGCAAGGCGGGGCTGGCGGAAGCTGTACCGGCCCATATCCAGTGGACGAAAAACAAAATCGCCTCAGGTGAAATAGTCCAAGCGGGCAGATGGGGCGCGGCGGGCGGAATGGTTATTTTAAAAGCCGATGACCCTGTAAAAGCGGAAGCGCTGTTACAGGGCGACCCGTTAATTCAATCCGGCCTCGTCAGCTACGAGATGGACCGGTTTTACCCGGACGTGGAGATATAAGCCCATTTCACAGACAATTTTTCAGAATCGTCCTCATGGAACAAAATAATTCAAAGGAAGGCTACTCAAAAAGGTTCTTTTCCCGTGTGGTTTCATAGAGAGTGGGGATATCCTTTGAATGGATGCGAAATTGGCTGCGCCTTTTTGGTTTTGGCTTAGTGGTAACGTTCTCCAATTTAATGCCGGGATCGTAGTAAACACTGCCTCTAACGATGGCCTTTAATAGTCGGAGGAAGTCTGTGCCGGTGCAGAGCCGAACAACATTTCCGTAGCTGTACCTCAATTCTGGACAGCTCTCCTTCATTGAAGGCACATAAACGGCTTGAGCATGTTTACGATTCCAGTGTGTTATTAATCCGCTGAAATCCCATGCGGCCGCAACTTTTTCTTTGGAAGTTAGGAGCGCAATACCCCCGGAAGCATCTTTAATTTTTCCATTCTGTGCGTCGTAACCCATTAAAGAAAGTGTGAGGCCGGTGTTTCTCTGCATTTCTCCGAATTTGTGAATACCACCAAAGTTCAGTCGATCAGGTTTGCCATTTTTATCAGGGTAGCCGTACTTTCTAATGAATTCTTCAATCCCTTTTTCCTTGTAAACCCCACCGGTCGGTTCAGGAGTCATCAGGGTAATCACACCGGACCTGAACCTGTCGAAAGCTGACACAGCATGTTGCTTAACCTCCCAGCCCAAAAAATCAGGTTCAGAGTAGCCATTAGGAGTGATACCCAGCTCGGCCTCAAGGGTGTATCCCCCGCAGTTGGACGCATTGCAGGGGGCAATTTCCCCACACGGACCAAGCCTCTTGGACTTTATCCATCCCTTCCGGTTGATTCGCAAAAGCTCCCTTAACAATTCAGCTTCGGTGTCACCAATCAGGCGCTCTCCCTCGTAAGGGATTTCAGTAAAAACCGCTTTCTCGTCCCTTGCCCTAAAAAGATCATCCAATTCCCGCTTAAGCGGATTACTTCTACCAATTACATGTCCCAACACCTTTCCTTCGCTGGTGATTGAGAAGAACAGCACCCGCCCAATGATTCTTCCCGCCATCAGAGAAGACGGAGGGTTGGCGCAGTCCTGCAAAAAACCCGAAAATCGGACCTCGGGATATTGCGGATAAAGAATCAATCGGGAATTGGGAGCCTCGCATTCCACCCCATCCCCACTTATCCATGCAAAGTTCACCTCCGCTTTGAATATCGGATTTGAATTCTTATGCTCCGCATACAAGTTCCCAAAAGGAATGATGTTTAATGATTCAAAACTGGAGCCGAAATAAACCTGATTCTTGGAGTTGTCATTCTCGGCAAGATACTTGAAATAAAATCTGCGCCCCCCTTTCTCACTGAACATGCGCAATAGTGCTTTCAGGTCTCTTGACCACTCCGAATAGAGGCTATTAGCGCTTCGTGACATTTGCTCCCCCTTTTATTTCCTTAAAGGCACTTTTAGTCAGGAGCCATTTTACCGCTTTATGCGCCACCTTCTCAGCGGCATCAGAATCAGCTCGCCTTATGGAGCATTCCCATATCCATAGAACGCGCCACCCGTTTTCTCGAAGTGTTGCAAGGTGCTGCATGTCGTTCCGCTTGTTCCCTTGGATTTTCTTTTTCCAGAAGACACGGTTACTGGAAGGCATCCTGAAATGGGAGCAATCGTGGCCATGCCAAAAACAGCCATGAACAAAGATAACCGTGCTGTACTTTTTTAATACTAGATCGGGTTTGCCGGGAAGGGACTTGCCCTGGATGCGGAATCGAACACCTTGCTTAAATAGTGCTTTGCGAATGAGGATTTCCGGTTTGGTGTCTTTACCCTTAATCCGGGACATAATCCTGCTTCTGGTTGCGGAATCGACAATATCAACCACGCCTGCTAAGCGTACTTTCTGGATTTTGACTCTGTCTTGGCCTTAATTGCCATCACATGAGGCTTCATAATGCGGGCAATCTCTTTTATAACCGGCACTACCACGGCATTGCCGAATTGCCTATATGCCTGTGTATCCGAAACGGGGATTTGGAACTTTTTCTTCCTGTTGTCAAATCCCATCAGGCGGGAGCATTCGCGGGGGGTAAGGCGGCGCGGATTTTTGCCCCGGCCACGATCTATAAGAATTTCTGAACCGTCCTTGTAATAACGGGCGGAAAGGGTTCTCGCTACCCCCCCATTTTTCACAAGTCCAAAACCAAAGCCGTTTCCTTTTGCCCGGTGTTTTGCGGCGTAATCCTGCAAGTACTTCCAGAGATGATCACTAAGAATGTATTTTTCGCTGACTGACCCGGTTTTGTCCTTGGTGTAAGGCGCTTCAGGGGCTTCCGAACAGTCTTCCGGATGAAGAACACTTTCAATTTTGGGGCCTTTGCCTAAAGGCGCAAGCTTAAGGACATCCCATGAGAAATCGGTTTTTTCCCTGAAACCGACCATATAAATCCTTTCCCGGTGCTGTGGTACAAAATGCTGGCCATTAATAATCCTGTAGTGGAGTTCGTAGCCAAGCTCTTTCTCCAAAGTTTCCTTGATTACCCTGAAGGTATTACCTTTGTCGTGGCTTACCAGATTTTTCACGTTTTCCAGCAGAAAAGCGACAGGGCGTTTTGCCTCGATTATCCGCGCCACATCAAAAAAGAGGGTTCCTTGGGTTTGGCATTTAAAACCGTGTTCCCGGCCAAGGGAGTTCTTTTTGGAAACACCCGCTATTGAGAACGGCTGGCACGGAAAACCGGCCAACAGCACATCATGGTCAGGAATGAGTTGGATGGGAACTTTGGTAATGTCGCCCACTATAGGGTGGTTA
The DNA here is from genome assembly GCA_016208975.1 of Nitrospinota bacterium. Classification (NCBI taxonomy): domain Bacteria; kingdom Pseudomonadati; phylum Nitrospinota; species Nitrospinota bacterium. The sequence goes on along the minus strand of JACQXA010000004.1, from coordinate 1,553,622 downwards.
TCACTAAAGTTTGCCCGGTAAGTATCATTGGCGCGTTCATCCCATTCGCTGGTAAAGAGACAAACTCCGCCTTGAGACTCAAAACCCAAGCGGATACCACCTATCCCTGCAAAAAGGTCTATAAAAGTGAAGTCTCCACATTGATCATGCATGGATGGATTTATCGGCAAAAGAAGCTGTTGAAGTGACCGTTTTGCATAAGGCGGCGGAGTGCATTCCCCTATTTTCCATCTATGTACTGTTCTTGGCTCCACCCCAAGATAATTGGCGACCTCATTATGAGAGTAAAGGGAACTCACCTTGCGCAGAATCTTTGTTAATGGATTTTCATTTTTCATCAATATTGCCCCGCTAGGACTTTAATATGACAAACTGACAATGATTATTCCCTTTTTTCCTTCCCTTGCCAAGATTAATCACTTCTGGTTTTTTCAGAAATTATTATCATAATCATTCAAAGCGCACAGGACGCATAATTGCTTGCATAACTCCGGGGTAGAAAACCTCTACATTTCTTTGTACTTGGCGGCTATTCCCACATGCGCGGGAGTTAAAATGCCACGCTCTTTATCGCCCCCCCCCATCAGATAGCCTTAAGATGCCTGGGCTGGGTGGTGTAGCTGTGTTCCTCGCCGGGAAAAACCCCATGTTTTGTCTCAGCAATATATTCCCCCATGGCATGGCTTGCCACCCCGGCAAGGTCAGCGTATTTTTTGACGAATTTCGGGGTAACCTTGGAAGGCATCCCCAACAGGTCGTAGGCCACCAGTATCTGGCCATCGCAGGCGGGCCCGGCGCCTATGCCTATGGTGGGAGCGGGTATGGCGCGGGTTATCTCTTCGGCCAGTTGGGCCGGAACGCATTCCAGCACCAGCGAGAAAACACCCGCCGCCGCCAGCGCCTGGGCCTCCTCCATCATGCGGAGCGCTTTTTCCTTGCCGCGTCCCTGTATCTTGTAACCGCCCAGTTGATGGATGGATTGTGGCGTCAGCCCCAGATGCCCCATAACAGGTATTCCTGCGGAAACCAACGCCTCCACCACGGCTATCATCTTCCCGCCACCTTCAACCTTCACGGCCTCGGCCCCGGCGGCCACCAGCTTTCCGGCGTTTTTCAGAGTCTCCTCCACCCCCAGGTGGCATGACAGGAACGGCATGTCCCCCACCAGCAGAGCGCGGCTCACCCCGCGGCGTACGGCTTTTGTGTGATAGGCCATCTCGTCCACGGTTACGGTAAGGGTGTTTTCCTCGCCCCGGAACGTCATTCCCAGGGAGTCCCCCACCAGCGCCACGTCCACCCCGGCCATGTCCGCCAGCTTTCCGAAACCGTAGTCGAACACCGCCACGGCGGTTATTTTCTCCCCGGCCTCTTTCATCTGCTTAAGTTGGGTGACGGTCACTTTTCCAGCGCTCATTGTAAAAACTCCCATTTCGCGCGAAACGGGCCTGGCTGGATATGGATTTATGATGGGTGATGGAATGGCGTTCCTCCACCGGCGGACATAAAGCCGGTGACTGGCTTCATTGCGGCCTTTTAGATGGCCGCCATGCGCTCTTTGTAAGGAATACCGTCCCGGTCCGTATAAATCCGGATCCAGGCGGGGCCTTGCCGCGCCGCCTAAATAAGGCTTTGTTTCTTCTTTATTCCTCCCCGTCCCGGCCGTTATACCGATCCAAGCGGGTTGTAATACTCCTGTCCTTTCACGTCGGAGAATATTTTCTCCGAAACTTTCTCCAGGTCGTCGTCATTCATCACGAAGTCTATATGGCTCGTGTTTATTATAAGCAACGGGCCTTCACGATAGTTGAAAAAAAACTCGTTGAACGCCCCGTTCACCTTCTCTATGTACTCCTCCGGGACGGTGCGCTCCATATCCCTGGCGCGGGCCCTTATACGCCTCATCAGCGTGGGCGTGTCGCACTGGAGATAAATCACAAGATCCGGCTTTGGCACATCCCTTTGCAGGATCCTGTAAATCTCACTATACAGCCTCAGCTCGTTCTGGTTCAAGTTGAGCCTGGCGAAAACCATGTCCCGCTCGAAAATGTAATCGCTGAAAATCAGGCGGTTGAAAAGGTCAACCTGCTTTAGCTCCGCCAGCTGTCGGTGGCGGGAGATGAGGAAGGCCACCTGGGTGTGGAACGCATAGTTGGCCTGGTCCTTGTAAAACCGTTCCAGGAAAGGGTTGTCCTCCAGGTCCTCCAGCACAGGCTCCACGCCGAACTTCCGGCACAGCGAGTGTACAAGGCTTGTCTTGCCAACCCCTATCGGGCCCTCAACGGCGATATACCTGGCTTTTCGTTTCATTCCTTGAACACTCTTACGGTTTGTCCATCGTCCGCGATGGAAGAAAGTATCCCTTTTACGGTACGCCCCAGCGCGGGGTGTACGAACTCCGGCGCCATGTCCGCCAGCGGGGCCATAACAAACCTGCGCGCATGGGCCAGCGGATGGGGTATTTTAAGCTCCGCCGTGTCCATTACAAGCCCATCGTAGAAGATAATATCCATGTCTATCACCCGGGGGCCCCACCGGCCGGTGTCTATCCGGCCCATCTGTTTCTCGATCTGTTTGAGCCTTGCCAGAAGCCCCTCCGGGGTCATGGAGGTTTCAATCATGATGGCCGTGTTCACAAACCACGGCTGGTCTTTCTCCCCCACAGGCTCGGTCTCGTAAAACCGGCCCGTTGCGGCCAGCGCCGCGCCGCCACCGGCTATCAGTAACTCAACGGCGGCGCGGATGTAACCGGCCCTGTCGCCAACGTTGGAGCCCAGGGAAAGATACGCTTCCGGCAATTTTACTGGCGCCCCCAAAAGCGCGGCCCAGGCTTATCCGCCAAAGGCCGCGCGTCATGCTAGAAAATGTATCTGTCCATGCAAAGCCTGCGGCCCACTTCCGCCATCACCCGCCGCTCCTCGGTTTCCGAGGCGGCGGAGAATGTTACGGAGAAACGGATGAAGTCCCCCGTTTCCGTCCAGGGCACAATGGAGATATGCTTGAACATGATTAGCCATTGGGCGAACTCTTCGGAGTTGAGGAATTTTGGCCCGTTCTCCACCTCTCTTGGCGCCCGCACATAGAGATAAAAACTTCCGGCTGGCATTTTCGCCTCGAAACCGGCCTTGTTTAAAACCTCCACCAGCAATTTCAGCCGCCGTTCGTACTTGGTGACTATCTTCCCGGTTATCCAGGGGTTTTCCAGGGCGGTAATGGCCGCTTTCTGTATGGGTATGAACTGGCCGGAGTCGTAAGTGTCCTTCACGGTGGCGAAAGACTTGACCATGAGCGGGTTTCCGGCCACAAAAGCCATGCGCCACCCGGTCATGTTGAACGCCTTTGAAAGCGAGTGCACCTCCACCCCCACTTCCTTGGCGCCGTCCACAGAAAGGAAGCTTAACGGCTTGGAGCCGTAAGTGAGCGCCGCGTAAGCCGCGTCCTGCACCACAACGCAACGGTTTTTCAAAGCGTATTCAACCACTTCCTCGTAGAACTTCACCGTGGCCTGGGCGCCGGTGGGGTTGTTGGGGTAGTTGAGATAGATCATCTTCAGAAACGGCTTGTCCTCGGCGTCTATTACATTCAAGTCCGGCAGGAAATTGCGGTTGGAGGTGAGGGCAAGGTTCCGCACCCGGCCGCCAAGATATTTGGTGTGCGTGGCCATCACAGGGTAGCCGGGCACGGTGATGGCCAATATCTCGCCGGGGTTTATGAAGGCGTAAGGGAGCATGGCCAAGGCAGGCTTGGAGCCTATGGAATGACATACCTCCGTCTCCGGATCCAGATCCACGCCGTAAATTTTCTTCATGTATCCGGCCGCGGCGTCCTTGAACTCCTGGATGCCGTTGTCGGCGTAACCCCTGTTTTCAGGCTTGGGGGCCTCTTTCTGCAGGGTCTCCACCACCTGGGGGAAAGCCATCTCGTCCGGCTCCCCCACGCCCAGGTCTATGATCTCGGCGTCGGGATATTCCCTCTCTACCTGCCGCCGGGCTCTCTTGATCTTCTCGAATTTATATATGGTCGGGTCTTTCCCGAACATGTCGCCGCCTATGCGGTTGGCGAAAATCTTCTGTATGTAACTCTCCGGCTTTTTGTCGCCATCTTCCAGAAAACCCACAGTGCGAACTCCAGTTTAAAAGAGCGTTGGAATCGTTTTGTATCAGACGCTTGCGCAAAACAAGGGGTAAAATTTATCACATTTTGGATTGTATCGTTCACTGGATTTTTCCCGCCCAGAATTTACCTCCCATTTTCCGGGAAACGAAAATTACTTGAAACTGGCAAATTTCAATGTTATATTTCAAGCGATTGCAAAGCTTAATTTAAGTTCTTCTTTAAGGAGGAGGGCGTGGACTCTCCAAAGTGGAAATTTCTTGGTGAAGCGGCCGGGGTACTGCTGGTAGCCTTTGCCGTTCTGCTCACTATCAGCCTTGGCACTTATGACCAGGCGGATCCGTCTTTCAACCGTTATCTCTCCGGAGACCGGGAGGTAATCAACAAAGCCGGAATCATCGGCGCGACCCTTTCGGATACTTTGGCTCAATCGCTCGGGGGCATTTCCTGGCTGTTCGCGCTGGGTTTGCTCTATGTTGGCGCCAGGGTGGCCCTGGGGGTTGAGATAACCTCTTTAGGGGCGTATGTGGGAGGTCTGATCCTCCTGATCCCTTCTTTCTCGGCTCTGGCAAGCCTTGTCTGGCGGGTGGATCCGCTTTTCGATGGCGTGGCCGGGGGTGGTATTATAGGCCACTTCGTGGCGGAGAAGATGACTCTTCCATGGTTCGGCGTTTACGGATCTTTCGTGGTACTGATGGCGGTGATGGTCCTGTCGGTGCTGGTGATGTTCCACCTTTCCGCCTCGGTGGCCATGATGCGCATGGCCCGCCTCACATGGATCATGAAAGGCTGGATGATATCGCTGGGCCGGGTTTCCTGGCCCATGATGAAAAAACTCAAAACCGTTCCCATAAAATCGCCGTTCAAGCCTGAAACTCCCGAAGAGCGTGGGATAAGGGAAAAGCGGACCCGCATCCGCGAAAAAGAGATCGCCGAGGAGTTCGGGGAGCCTTACGAAGAAGAAGCGCCGCCTCCACCGAAGATCGTGGATTTCTCTGCCCGGGATGAGGAGATGATCATTCCCATCGCTCCAAAGCAGGCTCCGAAGGCCAAAAAGAGGGAGCCCGCCGAAGAGACGTTCCAGCAGGAGATCTTCGAATTTGACGAGGCTAATGAATACGAGTTTCCGGCGTTAGGCCTTCTGGACTCGGAGCCCAAAGCCGTCGTCAAACAATCCAAGGACGACCTGATAAAAAGCTCCCGCATACTGGAGAAGAAACTGCTGGATTTCGGCATAGAGGGCCGGGTGACGCAAGTGCTCCCGGGGCCGGTGATAACCATATATGAGTTCGAGCCCGCCCCCGGGGTGAAAGTCTCCCGCATCGTGAGCCTGGCGGACGACCTGGCCATGAGCCTGAGGGCCCTTTCCATCCGCGTGGTGGCGCCAATCCCCGGCAAATCCGTGGTGGGCATAGAAGCGCCCAGCCCCAACCGTGAGGCGGTGTATCTAAAAGAGATATTGTCCAACGACGAGTTCGACGGCAACGGCGCCAAAATACCCCTGGCGCTGGGCAAAGACGTGGCCGGGAAACCCGTGGTGGCGGACCTGGCCTCCATCCCCCACCTGCTCATAGCCGGTTCCACCGGCTCCGGAAAAAGCGTGGGCATAAACGCGATGATATGCTCCATCCTTTACCGGCTGGCCCCGTCCGACGTGAAGATGATCATGATAGACCCGAAGATGCTGGAGCTTTCCATCTACGACGGCATCCCGCACCTTATAGCCCCTGTGGTGACGAATCCTAAAAAGGCCGCCAACGCCCTCAAATGGCTGGTGGCGGAGATGGAGCGGCGCTACCAGAAACTTTCGGACCTGGGCGTGCGCAACATAGACAACTATAACAAGATGGTGGAATCCGGCGGATCGTCCCGCAGGTCTCGAAAGAGCGCGGAAAGCGAGACCGGGCCGCTTTCAAAACTGCCCTACATCGTGGTGGTGATAGACGAGTTGGCGGACCTTATGATGGTTTCGTCCAAAGAGGTGGAGGATTCGCTGGCCCGGCTGGCGCAGATGGCCCGGGCGGCGGGTATCCATCTTATCGTGGCCACCCAGCGCCCCAGCGTGGACGTTTTGACCGGACTTATAAAAGCCAACTTCCCGGCGAGGATAAGCTATCAGGTGCGTTCGAGGGTGGACTCCCGCACGATTCTGGACTCCATGGGCGGCGAGAAACTGCTGGGCAAGGGAGACCTTTTATATCTGCCACCCGGCGACGCGAAGCTACACCGCATCCAGGGCCCGTTCGTTTCCGATGCGGAGATCCATCGCGTTGTGGATTTCCTGAAAGGCCAGCGCCAGCCCGATTACATTGAGGATATTTTAAAAGGCCCCTCCACCGAGGAGAACGGCGGCGGAACTGAAGAGGACATGGACGAGTTTTACGACCAGGCCGTGGAGCTTGTGGCCCAAACCCGGCAGGTGAGCATATCCATGATACAAAGGCGGCTTCGAATCGGCTACAACCGCGCCGCGCGGATAGTGGAGATCATGGAGAAACAGGGCCTGGTAGGCCCCGCCGACGGCGCCAAGCCCCGCGAGGTTTACGTGCGTAGCATGGACGACGTGGAGACGCAGTATAACTGACGGTTTTCCCGGTGGCGGCGGCCCGCCACTCACCGGTTGGGTTGCGGGCTTCCATATCGATAGCTATAATGTAATACAAATACCTTATCGACAGGATGCGTTATGGCCGTTGTCACAGTCTCCCCAAAGTACCAGGTGGTTATTCCCCAGGAAGTAAGAGAGTCAATGGGGATCACCCCGGGCGAAAAAATCCGGATTTTCCAGTATGAAAACCGGCTGGAGTTCATACCGGTAAGAGATCTGAAAAAAATGCGCGGCTTCCTGAAGGGCATAGGCGCATCTGTTACAAGGGATGAGGACCGGGTGTGAACCTTGTCGATTCATGCGGCTGGCTCGAATATTTCGCCGATGGCCCCAATGCGGGTTTTTTCGCAAAGCCTATCGAGAAAATTGCCCGCCTCACAGTGCCCACCATCTGCCTTCTTGAGGTGTTCAAGATAGTTTGTCAGCAACGGGGCGAGGACGCGGCCCTTCAGGCCGCCGCCGCCATGAGCCAGGGTCATGTTGTGGATCTCAACGCGGACATAGCCCTTAGCGCCGCCAAACTAGGCGTGGATTTAAGATTGCCACTTGCCGACAGCGTAATACTTGCCACCGCCCGCGCCCACAACGCCACCATCTGGACACAAGATGAGCATTTCAGAGAAATCGCCGGTGTCAGGTTTGTGGAGAAACGGTGAGGGGTATTTACGAAAATTCAAGGATTTCGCAACCTCATGCTGTAATTTCATCAAGCCGGATCGCCAATAACTCCATCCAATCAGCCCTGCGCCGCCCATATCCGCAGTTATAATTCCCGTTGTGCTATCATTTAATACGTGGTCAAAAACAAGCTTCATGGTGTGTAGGAAATGACAGGAAACCACCGCGCGCCGTTCACCCTTACCCGCAACAAGGTGATTATCGATTACGGCTCCATGTATTGCGACTCGCCGGAGCAGTTGATAAAAAGCCCGCTGTTTTCGGAGATGGTCGAACGGTACGTCGAAAAGATCGCCGGGCGGGGCAGTTCGGTTTTCGCCTTCGTTAAGGGGGTAATGCCCCGGGCCAACCTTACGGAGATGTCCGATAAAATGGTGGCCCTTTTCAAACTTCTGGCCACCCATACCGCCGGCGAGGTGATAGAAATAAACGAGGAGTACCGGGCCATTTTGTCCGACCGGGAGCGGCTCCACGCTTTCGTGGAAGGGCTGTATAACTTCTGGCGCGGGCACGAGCGGGTGATATACCACCGGGCCCCGGCCCGCACCGGCGTGGCCGAAGGCTCCATACACCACGCCCAGTTCATCACCGCCAACGAAAAGTTCAAGAACCTCGTATTGTCGGTTTACCGGCGGGTGGCCGAAAACATCACTTCCAAAACCCCCACCATTTACCGCCAGCTTCCCGCCGGGGCCAACATGGGAGTGCTGGTGGAGAAGATTGATTGGGACTGCCCTTACGAGCTTTCCCATCTCAAGGAGGTGCCCTTCACCGCCCTTACTGTTATAGAGCCGCCGCTTACGCTCTATTCCCGCTCCAACACCCGTAAGGGGAAGATTATAGAGCTTCCGCGCCTGTCCGAGGACGCGCTGGCGTTAAACCCGTCGGAATGGTTTTGTTTCCCCGCCAAGGTGGGGGAGCTTATGGCCTTCATATATTTCCATCAGGATTACGTTACCCTGGGCCTTTCCATGGGAAACCTGTTCGAAATGGCCAGCCACAAGGAGATAGAAAAAAAACGGCCCGACCTGCTGATGCTTTTCGGCGTGCGGCACGGCTCGCTCCCGGCGGATTCCGCCTTCTACGAAGACAAAGAGAACAACCTTTTCATCGGCCTCGTGCGGGATGGGGACCAGGTGGATTATTTCGGCTATTTCAAGAAAACCGCCCTCACGCTCCATAACGTGGCCATGCTGAAAAGGGGAAGGCTTCCGGTGCATGGAGCCATGGTTTCGGTAATCCTTAAAAATGGCGGCGCGGCCAACGTGGCGCTGGTGGGGGATTCCGGCGCGGGCAAGTCGGAGACTCTGGAAGCCCTTCGCGCCCTGGCCGAAGACCACATTTGCGACATGAAGGTGATTTTCGACGACATGGGCTCGCTGGCGGTGGAGGACGGCGTGGTAAAAGCTTACGGCACGGAGACCGGCGCCTTTGTGCGGCTGGACGACCTTTCGCCGGAATACGCCTACGACGAGTTCGACCGGGCCATTTTCATGAACCCCAGCCAGGTGAACGCCCGGCTTGTTATCCCCATCACCAGGTATCACGACGTGGTTGCGGGGCATCCGCTGGACATCCTGCTGTACGCCAACAATTACGAGATGGTGGACGCGGACCAGTCCGCCATAGAATTTTTCGGCGGTAAGGACGAGGCCATGGCCGTGTTCCGCGAGGGGGCGCGCATGGCCAAGGGGACCACCGACGAGAAGGGGCTGTCGCGCTCATATTTCGCCAACCCCTTCGGGGCGCCCCAGCGGCGTGAGGAGCATGAGGTAATCGCCTCCACCGTGTTCGGCGCCCTGTTCGAATCCGGCGCCAAGGTGGGGCAGATGCGCACCAGGCTGGGCATAGAGGGGTTCGAGCAGGAAGGGCCGAAGGCGGCGTCGCTGGAGCTTTTCAACGTTATAAAGACCATGGCCCGCCGGGAAATGTGCGTGGGCAAATAATCAGGGAGGAGTGAGCGATGGCCAAGGAGTGGGGCGCCATAACTGAAAGCCACAAAAAATTCGCGCAGGACCAGAAGATATTTTTCGTGGCCTCGGCGCTGGGGGATGAAGACGTGAACCTTTCCCCCAAAGGTTTGGACAGCCTGAGGATATTGGACGAAAGAACCGTCATCTACGCCGATTATCACGGTTCCGGCGCTCAGACCGCCCGGCACCTGGCCGGTGGCGGCAAATCGGTAATCACCTTCATGTCTTTCGGCGAGAAGCCGCTCATCCTGCGGTTTTACTGCACGGGCAGGGTTGTCTCCAAAGACTCGCAGGAATTTGAAAAACTCCACTCCGCGCATTTCCCCCAAACCGGCCCCGAAAAACTGCGGCAGATATTATGGTTCGACGTTTACCGGGTGCAGACCTCCTGCGGCTATGGTGTGCCGAAATTCGAACATGTGGGGGACCGTAGCGGCGAGCCCTATTTTGACGAGCTTTACGGAGCGTAAAAAAAGGGACGCGGATTTCCGCGCCCCCTGGCTTTATTCCGGCGGAAAAGGTCAGGCCGCCACTTTCTTGCACTCCTCGTAACATTTAACGCAAGCGTCCGCGCAATCCTTGCATGTGGCGTGTTTGGCTTCATGCTTTCTGCATTCATCCTCGCAAGCCTTGCAGGCGGCCATGGCCACCTTCGCCGTGGCGGCAAGGTTCTTCGAATTCTGCGCGGCCAGGGTGATGACGGCCTGGCAAAGCGCCATGGTTTCCATCACGGACTTGGCGCAGGCGGCCAGCGAAGTGTCTCCGGCGGCGAAAGAGTCCATACAGTGGGAAACGCAAATCTCGCCTTTGGTGGCGCATCCCGCGGCGGCGTCTATGAGCGCCTGGTTAGCGGCGCCATGCCCCATGTGATGGTGGGCATGCCCTTCCATGGCCGGTTTTTCCGCCGCCAAAGCCTGCCCGGCCCCAAGGGCCACAGCTCCCACACCCGCCAGCAACAAGTCTCTTCTGTTCATATACTTCCTTTCGAATAAGGTTTAACGCCGGTCAACCCGGCCAAGAAACGTCAGTTAGATTTGTCGTGGATGGTGGTCAGCTCGATCACCTCAAGCTTGCGCTGGCCCTTGGGCATGGCCACAACCACTTCATCCCCTTCGCGCCTTCCCACCAGCGCTTTTCCTATGGGGGAAGCCAGCGAGATCTTGCCCTTTTCCGGATCCACCTCTTCAGGGAAAACGAAGGTGTAAACAACCTCCTCGCCGGTGTTGGTGTCGGTCAGTTTCACCACGGAGCCAAGCCCAATCCTGCCCTGCGGGATGGCCGACATGTTTATGGCCAGTATCTCGCTTATCCGCTTTTGGAGATGGCCGATGCGCGACTCCACAAACAGTTTTCTCTGCTTGGCCGCGTCGTACTCCGCGTTTTCGGAAAGGTCGCCATAATCGGCGGCTTTTTTCAGTTCCTTGGGGATAACGTGGATAAGCTCGTGGCTGAGCTTGCCAAGCTCTTCCTCAAGCTTTCTTATGATTTCAAATTGCATAGTATAATGACGCTTATGGTTTTTTCGATGGGCAACATTATACCGCAACCTTCCCGGCTGGTGGGCTGGTTGTTTGCGCTGGCGGCGCTGATAGCCTCCGGCCATGCCCCAGCCTTCGCCCAGCACAATACCGATTTAGGGGATCCGGCGGCCTCCGCGGCGGCCATTCTTGTAAAAGAAATAGCGCGAGACGAGGAAATCCTCTCCGCCCCCATGAACATGGCCCGGCTCAGGCAAACCCGTGAAAAGCTGGGCCGCGACCTGCCGGAAAAACAAAAAGTTATCGCCGGGTTAAAGGATATGGGCGCGTCCGGCTCCCTGGCGGAAGCCCTAAAAGTGCTTGAAGAGACTTACGCGGCGGAAAAAATGGTGTTTGACGATATCCGCATTAGTGATCCGGCTCAAATAAGGGCGGCCAGAGCCCTGCGGGAAGGCCTTCCCAGGAAAAAAGAGGCTCTCAGGGCGCTTTAGTCCGGCAATCCTTTTTTCCGGGCAGGCTTCTAAAGGCTTCGGGCTCTCATGGCCAAGGCCTCCACCTCCTCAAAAGAGTAGCGGAACACCCACAGTAGCGCCACCGCCGCGGCGTAGAACAGCGAAGGCACATAGGCCGTGCCGCTCAATGCGGCTATGACGAAACCGTATATCCCCACAGACGCCGCCAGGGCCCACCTGATCACGCATATCTGGAAATAGTGTGGCAACATCGTTACCACCAGTTTGTCGTCGTCCAGCAGGCCTGCGGTGGGCAGGTTTATCTTGATGGCGGTGGGGCCGCGCCCTTGCATGTAATTCTTTAACCCTTTGTCGCTTTTTAGCCACCGGTCTATGAAAACTATGGCCCCCACGTCCACCAGCGCCACGATCCCAAGCATCGCCGACAACGGGGTGATGAACGCCGCCTCTATGGGGATAAGCGGGCCGCCGCTTTGCAGGATGAAAATGTTTACGGCCGCCACCGCCGCCACCGCCGCGAAAAGGATTATCCACACCACGTTGAGCCTTTTCAAAAGCCCCTCAACCGTTTTTCTTCCTTCCGGCGTAATCATGACCCGCCCCCCCGCTTTTTGTGTTATTGAACAACATGTTACCACGCATCAGGCGGAGATGGAGGCCGTTGGGCGCTAAGCCATTACACGGCCGGTTAAATCATGTAAAATAGCCCCCATGAGCATGCTTCTGCAGAGTCCGGCCCATGACTGACCCGGGCCCTATTGCGCCTATCGTAAGTTGATCTTCCCCTAACAAAGCTGTGTCTAACCCTAACAGGAAATTTCAAATCCCCTTAACCGGCAAAAACGCCCTCCGGCTGTTCGCGTATGGAGCCTTGGGCTTTGCGGCGGGTTTGTTCATCCTGCTTCTGGCGGCGGACTGGCTATATAACTACTGGCTGAAACATGGCGACGTAAAAGGCGCCTCCATTTACCTCATGGAAGCGTTCACAGGCGGGCGGGCGGAAATAGAATCGGCCCAAACTTCCGGTGACGGCGGCATAATCCTCAAGGGGATAAAAATTCAAACGCCGGATGGTGGTTTTTCCGCTGAGAGGGTTTCAGCGCGGCTGGAATTGGGGTCGCTGTTCATTGGGAAGGTATCTGTACCAGAGGTTTCCATCATCAGCCCGTCCGTAATGATGGCTGTGCAACCAGCCCGTTCCCCTGCGGTATCCGCTACGGTGGAGCCGGAGCCTATGTACGTCCACGCCCCATCCATGCGGCTCCCGTTCGTTCTGGAACTGGGACCGGTGAAGGTTGATGACCTTTCCATCGAGAGGCTGTATCCACAGGAACGCCTGAAATTGTCCGGCATCCACCTTTCGGCCAAGGGTACAGTGGGGCCGTCCGGCTCGAACCTGATTTTTTCCGCTGTCACGGCGGACGACGCATGGCTCGCCCGGGAACGGCCCGGCGGCCAGACCAGGGTAATCCCCCGCCTGATATTCAACGCCTCGATCCAGGAGTCAGGGGAAATGGCGGCCAGGGCTGATATGGACATGGTTTCCAAAACCGTGAAGGACAAAAGGGAGCTGGCCCCCACCCACATGAAGATGGCCATGCGGGCCACCGGAGAGCTTAACGGCCTGCCCTCCGGCAAGGCGGATTTTGTGATGGCCCTAGACGGAGAACAGGCGCTGGACATCTCCGTGGAGGCCAGTGAAAAGGAAAACGGGCTGGCCTTCGCCGTTACCACCAGGAAATTCAAGCTAAATCTGGACCGGCTCCTTCGGGTAATGGCCATGCGGGCAGGCAAGGTAAACGGCCAGGCGGACGTTTCCACGCTGGAGGTGAAAGGTTTCCTGCCAGGCGGTGACGCGCGGAAGGCGGAGATACTGATGTCCGCCGATGGGCATCTGCGGCTATATTACGCTGATGTAGCTGGGGCCGTCCTGCCTGAGGGTGGGAGGATGGAGGTGAAGTTCAAGGACCTCAAACTGTCCGAAACCGGTTACACCGGGGCTTTGAGGATCAGCATGGCCATCCCCAAGCTGGAGAAGGACGAGATAGCCATGACTGGCGCCTTCGCCAAACTGGAAGGCTCACTCGGGGATAAACAAACCGGCGCCCAGGGAATGATGGACATGAACATGTTCATCGCCGGAGTAAAACAGGGCGCTCTTAGGCTGGACGGTGTGAAACTTACCCTGCATTCCCTGGGGGATTTTTTAAAGGGGGACCTTTCGGATGTCCAGCTGGCCTATGCCGCCCAGGACGGCTCCTCGATGCGGGTGGGCGGCTCCGTGTCCGGCTATGGGGCCAGGGGGATAAAGGCCAAAGGGGAGATTTACGCACCCATCGAGAAGTGGGGCGAGTGGGTGTTGAAAGAAACACCATACAACATTTCGTCCGGCCGGATAGCCGCTGGCTTCACCATAGAGGGCCCCACCGGCGCGGCGGCTGAGGATCCCGCCATAATGTTCGCCGGTAACGCGGCGCTAATCAAACTTTCGATGGACATGCAGGACGGTTCATCATCGCTCACCGGGGGCGGAGGGACGCTCCGGTTTAACGGCAAAATAGGCAAAGGGTGGGGAATAACCCGGTACTGGTCGCAAACGGCGCTCCAGGCGGAGTCCATAGAAATCGCGGACTCTTTCAGGGCGGCGCCGGTCACCCTTTCGCTGGGAATGTCCACCTGGGCGCAGGATCCGGGAACCAGGAAAACCGACTTCTCCCTGAGCGTAAAGGCCGACAGGGTGGCCGCCGCCGGTAGCAAGAAAGAGGAGTTCCGGGATTTCCCCGCCACATTCGACCTTATCGCCACAGCCGGACCGGGCAAGGATTCTTACACCATCAAAACCCTTTTGGCGCGGCTGGGCGCTTCCACGGCCCAGGCCGAGGGGATTTATGACGGAGGGAAAAGCCAGTTCAAAGGCGACCTGACAGGGACTTCGCTGGACCTTAAGACCATCTATAAAATCACCCCTCCATGGTTGAGACAGGCCATGGGAATACAGCGGATGGGCGGAACGCTGTCGTTCCACGCGGCGGGAGAAGGGACGCTCCCGGAGTCCATGAAGAGCGTCGGTAAAACGCTACCCTTCGAGCTTTCGGGGAAAATGAAGATACAGGACGGTTCTTTATTGTCCAAGGCCCGGGGGCTGGAGGTGGACGGGGCCACCGGCTGGATGGACTTCGACCTTGGCAAAGACCGGGCGCGAATAATGGCCGATATCGCCGCGAAAAGATATGTGGACAAGGACTTTATGGGGGATTCGGCCGGCCCCTCGTCGTTTAACGTGGACATGACTCTATCGGCGCCGGGGAAACTTGGCGTAAAAAAATTCATTTTCAACGCGCCACAGATGGGACTTTACCAGTCGCTCAAGGGAACGGCTACGGGCGCAGGTTACAACAGCCTGATAAAACTTTGGGACAACCCCATTGCGGCGATCCCTGAGATCTCGATAAATATAGAGAGCCAAACCTCGGTAAAAGCCGCAAAACAAACCAGCTTTTTACCCCTCGGGGGAGTAACGGGGGCTTTCAGCGCGGACCTTTCTTTAAAAAGCGTGGCGCGCAAAAGCCTGGCTGTTTCCGGCATGACGGAATTCAAGGACTTTACGTTGGAAGATGAAGGCCGGTTGATAGTAGAAAAACTAAACGGACGCGTCCCCTTCTCTAAAAAGTTCGCTCTCGTTTACAAAGACAACACATCCCCCGCCATGGCGGCGGAGCCGGTGAAGCCAAGTGGTAAGGATAGCCCCGCCCCCGCCAACAGCCCGGCGAAAGAAAACCTGACGGCGGAGTTTTTAAGTTTCGGTCCGCTGGCGCTGAAAAACCTGGCGTTCGACGTGGCCTTCAAGGAAACCCGCCTTTCGGTGGATCATTTCAAAGCCCGGGCCATGGGCGGGAACATGGCCGGTTCGCTTCATATCCGGGGCGAAGGGGACGGCTACGCCCTTAGGACGCGGGACACTTTCGCAGGGCTGAATTTCTCCCGCCTTCTGCCCCCGGCTTTCCGCCTTTCCGGCCACGAGGCGGAAGTGGACGGGGTGGTGGAGCTTGGATTAAGCGTTCCGGGCGGTTACGGTCTTGAAGAGCCGGTCATTTCCCGGATGGACACCCACATGGTGTTCACCCGCATTGGAGCGAAAGCTTTCGACAATCTCTTGACGTTCCTGGACCCGGAAGGGCGCTCCCCTCAAGTGGCGAGCGCCAGGGCCATGCTCAAATTCGCCACTCCGGAGCGGGTGGAAATAACCGCCAGGAGCGGGGAACTGTCGATCACCGCAAGCCTCCGGTACGCCCAGCAAGCGGGCGGGAAAGGTGTTCCCTTGAAAGTAATGGAAGGGGAACCCATTCACAAGCTGGCCCATATATCCCACATCCAGATGGAGTTGGCCAAGCTTGGGCCGGTTATAAGACTTATGCGTTTTGTGGGGAGCGGCGCCCTGGAGCCTTCGGCGGATGGCGGGTTTTCCCCGAGATGACCGGTTCCGGGCTGTACGCCATCGTAATCCATCTGGCCCGGCCCAAGCGCGTTACGGTGGGAAAGCTTGGGGTTTTCATGTTCCCCGCCGGGGTTTACGTTTACACCGGTAGCGCCATTAAAAATCTCGAAAGCCGGGTTTCCCGCCATCGCAAAAAGATAAAAACCCTGCGGTGGCACATAGACTATCTGCGGGAAAACTCTTCATGGGCAGGCGCGGTGGTTTTCCCGGGGATGAAAGAAGAGTGCGCCCTTGCGGCGCGGATTTTTAAGGCCGCGGGCGGGGCAACCATCTGCAAGGGATTTGGCTCTTCAGATTGCCATTGCGAAAGCCACCTGGCGTTTTCCGGCATGGGAAGCGGGCGGACATTGGAGGTGTTGGAGCGATTGCCCGGCGCGGCCCCATGGGCGCCGCCACGGGGCCGGTCAGCTCTCTTTGAGCCTGCGTAGAAAATCCGTAATCACCAAAGCCGCGCGCCCCGCCGCGCCGGGTTCGCCGAGCATGGGCCGGATGCCCCGGAGTGTTTCCCGCATATTTTCCCGCAGGGCCGGATCCAGGAGGTAAGGGATAACGGCGCCCGCCAGGTTCTGCGGCGTGGCGTCCCCCTGAAGCAGTTCCGGCGCCACCTGTTTGCCCGCGATTATGTTCGGCAGGCCCACTATATTCGTGTGGCTCAAGGATTTTGCCAGAACGTACGAAAGCATGTCCGTCTTGTAAACGATAACCATCGGAACCCCGGCCAGGGCGGCCTGCAGGGTCGAAGTGCCGGATTTGCATATAAGGAAATCGCACGCGTTCATAACCTCCCAGGTGGCTCCCTGGACAACCTGGGGCTCTTCCCCCATCTCCCGGGCAATCTTCATAATATCCGCGGGAGCAAGCGACGATGCGCATGGTATCACCACTTTCACCGGTTTGCGGGTGCGGATTATCCTCACCGCCGAAAGCATCAGCGGCAGAATCCGCTCCACCTCTCCATGGCGCGAGCCGGGCACGAGCCCCAGCAGAATCTCGTCACCTTTGGCGCCGAACCTGTTCCTTAACCCGGCCCGGTCCAGGTTGAAGTCCAGCTCGTCCAGCATCGGGTGCCCCAGGAACCGGGCGTTGATGCCTCTGCCCTTGTAGAACTCCTCCTCGAACGGGAAGAGCACGAACATGGAATCCACATATTTTTTCACAGCCCTAAGCCGGTAACGGCGCCAGGCCCAGAACTGGGGGCACACGTAATAAAACACCGGCGTGCCGGATTTGTCCGCCGCTTTGGCCACCCGCAGGTTGAAGTCCGGGAAATCCACCAATACCACCGCATCGTATTCTCCGGACGCCACGCGGGCCTTGATGTCGTTCAGCGCCTTGATGAACACGCCCATCTTCCCCATGGCCGAAGCCAGCCCCACCGAAGACAGGTCGGCTATGTCGTACAGGGTTTTCACCCCGGCGGCGCGGGCCTTGGCTCCCCCCACCCCCTCTATGGCCACTCCCTCGATGAGCCTATAAAGCTCCGCGCACAACCTTCCCGCGTAAACGTCGCCAGACTCCTCGCCAGCCACAACAAGGATTTTCCTGGCCATGGGCCTCAAAAACACCGGCGACCTCATCACACCGTCAGGCGTATCTGCCATACCCTGTAAATGGCCTCCAGAAATATCTTCCACGACATTTTAGACTTGCCCCCTGCCCTGTCGGTGAAAACGATGGGGATCTCTTTAATCCGCAGTCCCTTCTTGTGGGCGCGGTAGGTCATCTCTATCTGGAACGAATAGCCTTCAGACCTTACGTCGTCCAGGTTTATGGCCTCAAGGGCCGTCCTGCGGAAACATTTAAAGCCCCCGGTAAGGTCGTGATAGGGGACGGACAGGATCATCCGCGAATAGAGGCTCCCGCCGATGGATATGAGCTTTCTTGTGACGGGCCAGTTTTCAACCCCGCCCCCTTCCACATACCGGGAGCCCAACGCCAGGTCGGCCTCCTCGATGGCTTTTAGGAACCTGGGCAGATAGGCCGGGTTGTGGGAAAAGTCGGCGTCCATCTCGAACACCACGTCATACCCTTCCGCCAGGGCGTATTTAAACCCGGCGATGTACGCGCTTCCAAGGCCAAGCTTCCCCGCCCTTTTCAAAAGCTTCACGCGAGGGTCGCCCGCCATGATATTTTCCACCAGACCAGAGGTGCCGTCGGGAGAATTGTCGTCCACCACCAATATGTGGGCGGCCGGAACCTCCCCATGGATTGCCCGCAGGAGGTTTTCGATGTTCTCCATCTCGTTATAGGTCGGGATGATGATTAAAACTTTTTGCTCCATAATCCACGCATGGCCTGGGCCGAAGGGCCGACAATAAAGCGCTCATTCTAATGTAACCTTGGGATATGGGCAATGATGGTGAATACGGGAGCGCCACCCAAGCCCTTTTTTGACCCGATGCGGGGCAGGGACGGACACCCTTTCTGTTGACATCGGAGACGCCAAAAACTACGATTCACTCCAGCGATGGGAGAAGACAAAAGCGGGACGGGCGGAGAGAACCGCATAAGGCTGGACCGGGTCACCTGCCGCCAGGTGGTGGTGGCCGAGGAACGGCGCTTGAGGCCCATGCCCCGGTTGCGCGTCCCGGAGGTGGATGATCAGGAGCCTTGCCCGTTTTGCGAAGGCCGGGAAGAAATGACCCCACCTGAGACCTTCGCCCACCGGGCGCCAGGCTCGCGTCCCAACGCGCCGGGCTGGAGGCTGAGAGTGGTTCCGAATAAATTCCCGGCGTTCGCCGGGGAAATGGAAAGACGGCCCGCTGGAGATTCCCCCGGATGGGCGGAAAGCTCCTCGTCGCCGGGCATTAGCGAGGTTATAATAGAGACTCCCGATCACAAGGGGGTGTTTTCATTGATGACGGAGGGGGAAATGGACGGTTTTTTCCGCGCCATCCGCTCCAGGATAGCGGCGTTTGGCCGGGCGGCGTCTGTCGCTTGGCCGGTTTTCTTTAAAAATCACGGGGCTATGGCGGGCGCGTCTCTTTCCCACCCGCACTCCCAGGTCATGGGGGTCCCGGTGACGCCAGGGAATATGGAAGATCAACTGTCCGCGGCCAGCGCCCACTTTAGCCATACGGGCCAGTGCGCCTTCTGCGCGGAGGCTTCCGGCGTGGCGGCGCAAGGCGGGAGGCTGGTGGCCGAAGAGGGCGGTTTTGCCCACGTGGCGCCTTACGTTTCACGGTTCGCCTACGAAACATGGATATTGCCGAAAAAACACATGTCAGCTTTTGAAGATATGGCCGATGAGGACACGCTCAGCCTGGCGAGGCTGGTTAAAAAGGCCGCAGGAAAACTGGACGGGGTTTTCGGCCGGCCGCCTTTCAACATGATATTGATCACCGCGCCATACCGGCATGCGCTCCGGGAACATTTCCATTGGCGGCTGGAGATTTTCCCCGTATTGGGAAGGATGGCCGGGTTTGAATGGGGGGCCGGAATGAACATAAACACGGTTTCACCGGAGACCGCCGCCCGGGTGTTAGCGGAGGGCGCCCCCCTGAAATGAGCATCTCCCGCAAGACCGCAAAACCTCTCACGGTGGCCTTCGCCGTTTCAGAAGCGGCGCCTTTCGCCAAAACCGGCGGCCTGGCCGACGTGGGCGGCGCCCTGCCCCATGCCCTGGCGGAACTGGGTCACGATGTCCACCTGTTCATGCCCCTTTACAGGCAGGTGGATCGCCGCGCGGCTGGCGTCACATCCAAAGGGATTCCCCTGAATGTCCCCATCTCCGCCAGGGTACCCTCCGGAAAGGCCTACACCGTCCGGCGAAACGGGCTTACGGTGCATTTCATCGAACAGGCCGCTTATTTCGACCGGGACCACCTTTACAACACCCCAGGCGGTGATTACGCCGACAACTGTGAGCGGTTCGTCTTTTTTTGCCGGGGTGTATTGGAGGCCCTGCGCGCCCTCAAGATCCGGCCCGACGTGATCCACGCCCACGACTGGCAGACCGCCCTCATCCCGGTGTACCTCAAAACCCTTTACAAAGACGATCCCGTGGTGGGTGGGGTCCCATCGGTTTTCACCATCCACAACCTTGGGTTCCAGGGGGTTTTCTGGCATCTGGACTGGCATCTTACGGGCCTGCCGTGGGGGCTGTACACCTCCGGAGCGCTGGAGTTCTACGGAAAAATAAACCTGATGAAAGGCGCCCTGCTTTTTTCGGACATCATCTCCACCGTCTCCGGAACCTACGCCTCCGAGATAAAGACCAGGGAGCATGGATGGGGGCTGGAAGGCGTTTTGAAAGACCGCTCCGCGGACCTGTACGGAGTGTTGAACGGGATAGACACCGACGCGTGGAATCCCGCCACGGACCAGCTCATACCCGCCAATTTTTCCGTCAGGAACCTTGAGGGGAAGAAAAAGTGCAAACAGGCCCTGATGGCCGAGATGGGATTCAATCCCTGTGAAGCCCCGGTGATTGGCGTTGTGTCGCGGCTGGTGGAGCAGAAGGGGATGGACATCCTGGCGGAGATGGCCGACGGCCTGCTGGACAACGACGTGCGGCTGGTGGCGCTGGGAACGGGGTCGCCCAGGTTCGAGGAATTCTTCCGGGGCCTGGCCGCCAGAAGGCCGGACCGGGCGGCCTGCATAGTGGGGTACGACGAGACGCTGGCCCACAGGATAGAGGCCGGGGCGGACATTTTCCTTATGCCCTCCCGTTACGAGCCCTGCGGGCTCAACCAGTTATACTCCTTGCGGTACGGAACCGCCCCTGTGGTGAGGGCCACCGGCGGGCTCAACGACACCATCCGGGAATTCAACCCCGCCACCGGGGATGGCAACGGGTTCAAGTTTCACGAGCCGACCCCTCACGCCCTTTACTGGAAAACCGTGGAGGCCATTACCCTCCTGAAGAACCGTCCCGGCGAGTGGGAGAAAATGATCAGGCAGGGTATGAAGGAAGACCATTCCTGGTCAAAATCCGCCAGGAGCTACCAGTCGCTTTACCGCCAGGCCCGGGCCCGGGCCGGAGGGGGTTTTAACCTGTGAAGAACCTTGGCGAGAATTTCATAAACGAACTTTCGGGCATCACCCTGGCCCGGCTCTACCTCACCAACATGCTCGACCAGATAGCGGACACGGCCCAACGCTATCTTAAAGGGGACGCTTCGGCCATCCTGCTCCTGGACGAGGAGGGGCGCACCCTGTCGCTGAAAGCCAGCCGGGGCCTAAGCGAGGAGGCGGTGAATTCCATCCGCGTCCCCAAGGGAAGGGGCCTGAGCTGGAAAATAGTGAGGGAACGTCGCCCCGTGGCCGTAAGCGACGTATGGAGCGATCCGGACTTCTACTACATCCCGGAGTCGGGGGAGGCCAAATTCAAAAGCCTGTTGGGCTCTCCCATCATAGACGGGGACGACTGCCTGGGCGCCATATACATCCAGAACATCGAGCCCCGGGAGTACACGCAGGAAGATATGGCCAACCTGGTGAGGGTTGCCCAGGCGGTGGCCGGAGCCATCCGCGCCCGGTGGTTCCTGGAGCGCTCCCAGGAAAAAGTAAGGGCCCTCTCGGAGATAAACGACCTTGGCAGGCTCATAAACTCCACCGATGATCCCCACGAAATGGCCAGGCTGGCGGCCAAGTACGCCGCCTCGCTTACCGGGGCCAGGACCCAGCTTGTGTGGCTTGTGTCTCCCGGGGGGGAACTGGTGGAACAACATATCCCCGAAGGGCCTGGGGACCAGTGGTATCTAAAGCCGGTGAGGGATAGCCTGGTAAGGCAGGTCATGGAAACCCGCCATCTTATAAGGATTGACGATATCGAAGCCCAAACCGGGTACGAGGGTTTGAACCGGGTGGCCCTCCGGTCTCTCATCTGTCTCCCCATGAGCTACCAGGAGACCACGCTGGGAGTGGCCCTCATAGCCGACCGGGTGACGGGCTCCGGCTATCTTGCCCCCTTTTCCGCCGAGGAGGTGGCATCCCTCACCGAGGTGGCCCGCACCGCCGCCCACGGGCTTTTCAGGGCCAGGACCCGTTTCCAGCTCCAGGAAGCTTTGGACGTCAACCGGCAAAACGTAAAAGAGCTTTCGATCCTCTTCCAGATATCCACCGCCATGCAACGGGTCATAGACCTGGACGACCTTCTGCGGGTGATCCTCTCCTGCGTCACCGTGGGGCAGGGGCTGGGTTTCAACCGGGCCATCCTTTTCCTGGCCAACGAAAACAACAACACCCTCCAGGGGATGATGGGGATGGGCCCCTCCTCCCCCGACGAGGCCGGAAGGACATGGTCCAACATAGAATCCCAGTTTATCCAGGGCCAGGACCTTATCCAGTGGATCTTGAGCCGCGACCCCCAGGAAATACTCAGCTCCCCCTTCAACCACCTGGCCCGCTCCCTCCGGGCCCCGATGGACGGTGATAACGCCCTGGCCATGGCGGTGGGAAAACGTGAAGCCGTCAACATCCACGGTTACGACGCCATGACTTTTGAGGACCGGGAATTCAGCCGCCTTTTGGGATGCGACCGGTTCGCCGTGGCGCCGCTTCTGGCCCATGACAGGACGCTGGGCGTCATCCTGGTGGATAACATGTATAACGGCAAACCCATAACCGATTCCGACCTTGCGCTCCTAACCCGGTTCTCGGCCCCGGCGGCCTGGGCCATAAGCAACGTTAAACTGCTGGATGCCCTGTCGGCGATAAACAAAGAGCTGGTGACGCTGGAAAGCAGGCTGGCCCAGGTGGAGCGCATGTCGTCGCTGGGGGAAATATCCTCGGAACTGGCCCACGAAATAAAAAATCCCCTGATGACCATAGGGGGGTTCGCCCGCAGGATCCTTGCCCAGTCCACTACCACCAAGATAGACGTAAAAAAGTACGCCGGGATAATCATGCGGGAAGTGGAGCGGCTGGAAGGGCTTTTGAGGGACACCCTGGACGCCACCAAGGGTTTCGCCGGTAGCAGGAAAAATGTGGATTTAAACCAGATCATCCGCGAAAGCATCGAGCTGTACTGGCGGAAAATGGCCGAGGAGCGCATAAAAGCCGAACTGGACTTGAGCCACGAGCTAAAAGAGGTCTTCTGCGATCCGGCCCAAATGAAACAGCTTTTCATAAACCTGATCCTAAACTCCATTGAGGCCATGGCCTGCGACCGGCACCCCAGGATCGCCAAGAGGCTGAAGATAACCACCAGCCTCGTCCAGGCCGAGGGGGGTGAAATGGCGCGTATCGGACTGGCCGACACCGGCGGAGGAATACCCCCGAGGGATTTGAACGAGATTTTCAATCCCTTCTTCACCTCCAAACCCGGCGGAACGGGGCTGGGGCTGTCACTATGCAAGAAAATCACCCGCCTTCACGGGGGAAGTTTGGAAATTGACAACCGTCCGGGGGATGGGGTAACTTTTACAATTACCCTGCCTAGAAACGGGGCCAATAAAGGCTCCGGGGCGGATGAGGCTGAGCTTTAAATTACGGAACGCTGAAAATTGAACAAGATTAAGATACTCGTCGTGGACGACGAAGAGAACATACGCCTGCTGTACCGCGAGGAACTGGCCGAGGCCGGGTATGAAGTGGAAACCGCCCGGGACGCCATGGACGCGGACAGGAAAATCCCCGGTTTCAAACCAGACCTGATAACGCTGGACATCAAGATGCCAGGCATGGACGGGCTGGAATACCTGCGCAAATTCCGGGAAAAGGACAAGGAAACCCCCGTGGTCCTTTGCACCGCCTACGCCGATTACAAGAAAGACTTCAAGGTGTGGGCCTCGGAGGCTTACGTGGTGAAGTCGTTCAACCTCGACCAGCTCAAGTCCACCATCCGCGAAGTGCTCGAGCGCACCGGTAGGGCAAAGCCCGGGGAAAACTAGAAGCTCACCGCGCTATTTGCGCAGGAACAGCTTCAACAGGTCTTCCTGGGTGATGGATAGCGCCACGGGCCGCCCGTGGGGGCAGGTGTAAGGCAGGGCGCAATCTTTCAGCTGGGCCACCAGGGCTTCCATTTCCCTCGGATCAAGCCTCTGCCCGGCTTTCACGGCGCCCCGGCAGGCCATGATGTTTATGGCTTCTTCGGCCACCCGGTCCAAACCGCCTTCCCGCCCCACGGCGATAGAGCTTACAACGCCCACCGCCACCGCAGACAGGTCTTTGCCCATAAGGATTGAGGGGGCGGAACGGATGGCGAAAGTGTCCCCGCCGAATTCCTCCAAAACAAACCCGAGCCTATCGAAGATCTCGCGGCTTTCAGCGGCTATCCGGGCGTCGCTCCTGGAAAAACGGACCTCCGCGGGAAAAAGAAGGTCCTGGGACTCTATCCGCCCTTCCCGGTATTTCCTGGTGAGCCGCTCGTGCAGGATGCGCTCGTGGGCTGTATGCTGATCCAGCAGAAGAAGTTGCCCCCCGGCCTCCTCCACCAGGATGAAAGTTTTGAACACCTGCCCCACCACGGAAAACTCCCGGGGCGCGCCGCCTGTAAACATTTTTAACGCGGCGGCCACATCTCTTGAGTCTGGCGTTTGGGGGGTCAACCCCCGTTCCACCGGGGCTTCCATCGCCGCCACGGGTTCGGCGAAAGCGGGCCGGTGAACCATGGGCGGAGGGCTGTTAAAATGTGGCGCCCAGCCGTGAGCGGGCCCATTGGCGGCTGATGGAGCGGCGGCGGCCGGAGCCGGAGCCTCTCCTCCCCTGTTCCCGGCCATAAGGGCCTCCAGTATGGCCCCTTTCACCAGGCTTACCACCGCCCTGCCGTCCACGAACCGGGCTTCCAGCTTGGCCGGGTGGACGTTCACATCCACCATCCCTCCGGGCATGTCCAGGAACAGGAAGGCCATGGGCCTCAAACCTTTCGGGGCCAGCGAGTGGAACCCCTCGTTCACCGCCAGGTTCACCAGCCGGTCCCGGACGAACCTGCCGTTGATGTACACATACTGCGCCTCGCCGGAGGATTTGTAATAGCCGGGCCGGGAGACAAACCCGGACACCCTCATGCCGAAAGCCTCCCGGCGCACCGGCATCAGCCGCTCTTCCATCCCGTCGCCGAAAAGCGAGGCGATCCTGCCCAAAAGGCCCTCACCTGCGCCACCCGGCTCCGTCTCGAACACGGGCCTGCCATCGCGGATGAATGTAAAACCGGCCCCCGGCCGGGCCAGCGCCTGCCGGATGACCACTTCCTCCACGCTTGTGGACTCGGTCTGCTCCGACCGCAGGAATTTCCGCCGCGCCGGGACGTTTAAAAAAAGGTCCCTCACCTGGATCCTGGTCCCTTTTATGGGGGCGCTGTCCCGGACTTCCTTTAAAACCCCTCCCTCGATGACTATCTCCGAGCCCGCCGAAGCGCCCCCCCGGGCGGTGGAAAGCGTCACCCGGCTCACGGAGGCTATGGAAGGCAGGGCTTCGCCCCGGAAACCCAGGGTTGTTACGCATTGCAGGTCGGCGGCGTCGCGGATTTTTGATGTGGCGTGGCGCTCGAAGGCCATCATGGCGTCGTCCCGGCCCATCCCCCAACCGTCGTCCACCACTTCGATGAAGGATTTGCCCCCATGGCGGATGGAAACGTAAACCCGCCGCGCGCCAGCGTCCAGCGAGTTTTCCACCAGCTCCTTCACCACCGACGAGGGACGCTCCACCACCTCTCCGGCGGCTATCTGGTTGGCCACCGTGTCCGGGAGGATTCTTACAGCGCAGGACGTTTGCGATACAACCGGCGGCGCGATCTCCATAAGGGCCTCCCAAAAAAAGCCCGGCCCTTCAGGGCCGGACGATTTAGATGAACAACAGGCTCAACACTTGGAATACCCGCAATCCGGGTTGGAGCACAGCAGGCACCCCTCGGTGAAGTTCAGGGGGTAGCCGCAGTCCGGGCAGGCGCCCACGGCAACCGTTGGGGCGTCGCCCATATCAGGCTTGGCCGGAACGGATTTGGCCGGGCTGGCGGAGCCATGGGCTTCGGCCTTCTGCGCCGCGCCATTCATCTTCCGCCAGTTATTGATGGCCTTGCCTATGGCGTCGGCGCAGGAGAGTATCCGCTCGTTGTTGTCCCACGAGGGCTGGTGGCAGGAGATGCCCGAAAGCTGGGCGCGGATTTCCTCCAGGTCTATCCCGGCCCGCAAAGCCAGGGACACCAGCCTGCCGATGGATTCGGTCTGCGAGGCGGCGCACCCGCCGGCTTTCCCCAGCTGGGTGAAAAGCTCCAGCGCCCGGCCGCTTTCGTCCTGGTTCAAGGTGACGTACATGCTACCGCAACCTGTGTGGATCCTCTGGGTGGAGCCCAGCACGATCTTGGGCCGGGGGCGCACGGACAGTTTGACTTTCTCCTGGGCCTTGCCCGGCTCCTTGCCCTTGTCATAGGTTGCGCCGGTGGAAAGCACCTGCTCGTCCCTGGAGCCGTCGCGGTAGATGGTGACCCCCTTGCAACCCAAATGGTAGGCCAGCATATAGACCTTGCTCACGTCGTCCACCGTGGCGGAGTTGCCGAAGTTGACGGTTTTCGAAACGGCGTTGTCGGTGTGACGCTGGAACGACGCCTGCATCCGCACATGCCATTCCGGCGTGATGCCGTGGGCCGTCACGAACACCTTGCGGACATCCTCGGGCATCTCCTCCATGTCCTCTATATGGCCGTGGTAGGCCACCTTCTCCATAAGCTCCTTGCTGTAAAAACCGCGCTTGTGGGCCGCTTCCTCGAATATGGGGTTCACCTCCACCAGCTTGTCCTTGTCCATCACCGTGCGGATGAACGACAGGGCGAACAACGGCTCTATCCCGGAAGAAACCCCGGCGATGATGCTGATGGTGCCGGTGGGGGCGATGGTGGTGGTGGTGGCGTTGCGCAGTTTGGGCGCGCCGGGCTTGTCGTAGGCGGAACCCATAAAATTCGGGAACGCCCCGCGCCGCGCCGCCAGTTCCGCCGAGGCCGCCTTGGACTCCGCGTTCAAGATGCGCATAACCTCGTCGGCCAGTTGCACGGCCCGCTCGGAATTGTAGGGGACCCCCATTTTTATAAGCATGTCCGCCCACCCCATAACGCCCAGGCCTATCTTGCGGTTGGCCTTGGTCATTTTATCTATCTTGTCGAGCGGGTACTGGTTCATGTCTATGACGTTGTCCAGGAACCGCACCGCCACATGGGTGACCCTTCTCAGCTTCTCCAGATCCAGCTCGTTGTCCGCGTTAAGCATGCGGGCCAGGTTTATGGAGCCCAGGTTGCAGGACTCGTAAGGAAGCAGTGGCTGTTCGCCGCAAGGGTTGGTGGACTCCATCTCCCCCACCTGGGGCGTGGGGTTGGCGCGGTTTATCCGGTCGATGAAAATAATCCCCGGGTCGCCATTGAGCCAGGCGGATTTCACTATCTTGTCGAACACCATCCGGGCGTTGAGCTTGCCGATGGGCTGGCCGTTGTGGGGGGCGATAAGGTCGTAATCTTTCCCCTCCTCCACGGCGCGCATGAAAGCGTCTGTGATGGTGACGGAAATATTAAAGTTGTTAAAACCCTTGTTGTCGCTCTTGCAGTCTATAAACTCCAGGATGTCCGGATGGTCCACCCTCAAAATGCCCATGTTGGCGCCGCGCCGGGTGCCGCCCTGTTTGACGGACTCGGTGGCCGCGTCGAACACTTTCATAAAAGAGACCGGGCCGGAAGAAACCCCGGAAGTGGTCTTTACCCGGCTACCCTTGGGGCGCAGGCGGGAAAATGAGAAACCCGTGCCGCCGCCGGATTTGTGGATGAGCGCCGTGTCCCGCACCGCGTCGAATATGGACTCCATGGAGTCCTCCACCGGTAGCACGAAACATGCGGATAACTGTTGCAGTTCCCGGCCCGCGTTCATGAGGGTGGGGGAGTTGGGCAGAAACTCCAGCCGGGCCATGAGGCCGTAAAACCCATCCTCCGCCAATGACACGTCTTCCACCGAGCCATAGCGGGCCTCGGCCTGGGCTATGTTCTTGGCCACCCGGCGGAGCATCTGGGCCGGGGTCTCCACCAACTCGCCGTTCTCGTCTTTTTTAAGATACCGCCGCTCCAGCACGCGGATGGCGTTTTCGGAAATATAGTCTTCGGGCACAGGCGGCTCCCCGCCGGATTCTCTCAAATAATCCAACCCCGTTTTCTTAACGTCGGTCAGCTCGATGGAACCGGTAGAACCGCTCATGGACATAATAAGCCCCTCCCTCATGACATCATTTTGCTGATTACTATGTATATATAAGTAAACATCTTACAACCTGTTTGGAGCTATTGGAAAAAGTCTGTCACCAAAGCCCCCGTACTTTGCTCCCCCTGATGCGGACATCTTCAAGCCAGAACCATGTGGCGCGACATTCGCCTCATGTTTCTACATCCTGTAGTGTCCAGCTACATACTAGGCCACCATATGTTGTACGTCAACAAATTTTTCTAAACAGTCTTTCCACAGCTTTTCCCCATATGGGTTTTCATCACATCTTCAATTAATCCAAGCCTCCTTCATAAATCCAACACAACTAATATAATCCATTTTCGTTTTAATTTCGATACTAAATTATAGCTCATTTGTGAAAGCATAGATGCAATGCTAAAGCTTAGTTGCGCCATAGCTATTGACATATTTGAATCAATTTGTAGTTGGGCTAGCTGAGTGTCAAGGTCAGCCTGCGCTTGGGCCGCATCTGTTGTAGCATCAGCAACTACTTGCGCCGCATCTACTGCAGAAGTATCGCCTGCATATTCAGTAATATTAATTGTGGGCGCAGGTCTAGTTCCAGTTTGCCCACGATCTGGATTATCTTGCGAATCATCTGGGCGTGTAATACTAGTAATTAAGCTTCCCATAATTTATTAATACCTAAATTAACTTACTGATAACAAAATGTTACGGTTTTGCTCCACGCGAAAATTTGCCAGTTCCAACAAATTTAGCAAATTCTCTAAGCGTTGTTTCTCTGCCTTAGTTGTGACAAGAAAAACATGATCCCCTTCAAAGCACGATAAATCAGATTTTAGGCAAGCAAGATAATTGAAAATTAGGTGGTGTCCCAGTTTGAATCTCAAATAATAGACAGATCCTTCACTTCGCTTGCGCTTCGCTCAGGATGACAATGTTATCGACGGCTTTTATATTGTCATTCTGAGCGTAAGTGAAGAATCTCCCCTGTAATTTCAAACTGAGACACTACCGAAAATTTATTTTTCCCTTTACGGTTGTGGATATAGAAATATTTTTCCTGGGCCCGGCTTTATTCAACAGGAAAAAAAGCGTGGTTTATTTTCCTTATGAACAGGCATTTCCAGCCTCAAAACATACTGAATTAAAATCATTGTTCGCGGACTGTCTGGTATAATTTCCCGCAAGCCGGGCAGGCGCATAAACCCTGCTCTAAAGCAATCGCCCTTCGTCCGGCCCCGGTGGTTTCTTGCGCCTTTTAAATTTTGGATTGATAACAACGCTTTCATGAGCGAATTTCTTTACGAGATCGGAGTTGAAGAGCTTCCGGCAGGTTATGTCCGCCCGGCGGTAGAAGCTTTAAAAACAGCTGTATTGGCCCATCTGGAGGGGCTTGGCATACCATATGGCGATGCGCAGACCTACGCCACTCCCAGAAGGCTTGCCATATCCATCAAAGACATTCCGGACCGTCGGCCGCAACGGCTGGTAAAACAGTATGGGCCTCCGGCGAAAGCGGCGTTCGACTCGGGCGGTTCGCTGACCAAGGCGGGTTACGGTTTCGCCAAGTCCAAGGGGGTGGAGCCTGAATCCATCCGCGTGGAGAACACCGGCAAGGGTGAATACATATACGTGGAGGTGGAAGAGGGGGGCGAGAAGGTGGCCGGGTCGCTGGCCTCGGCCCTGCCGAAAATAACCCTGGGCCTGCCCTTCCCCAAGTCCATGGTCTGGGGCGCCGGGGAGGCCCGGTTCGCCAGGCCCATCCGCTGGATCGTCATGCTTTTCGACGGGCAGGTTGTGCCCATGGAAGTGGCGGGAATATGGTCCGGCCCGTCCACCCGGGGGCACAGGTTCCTGGGGGACCAGGAAATACAGGTATCCGGCCGGGAAGATTACCTGCGAAAACTGAAAGAAAACCACGTCCTGGCCGACAGCGATGAGCGGCGGGAGGCCATCGTGGCCAACGCCACCGCCCAGGCGGCGTTACATGGCGCCCAGCTTGTGGGGGACGATGAGCTTTTGGGAGTGGTGACGTTCCTGACCGAATGGCCCGTGCCGTTGTGGG